>CAMAYM010000012.1 GCA_945862495.1 Bordetella parapertussis
TTTATGAGTGGCTCGCTTATTTTTTAGCGGGTCTTTTTCGCAGAAATGGTCGTGCCGGATGATACAATCTTAGAGTTTTGTACAACAGCCGGAAATGTTCAATGAATCTGGAACAATACTTTCCCGGTTTGTTATTTATTGTGGTGGGCACGGCGATCGGCTTTGCGCTGATTACAGCGGGCTCACTGATTGGTCCAAATCGACCCGACGCGCAAAAGCTCTCGCCCTATGAGTGTGGGTTTGAGGCCTTTGGTGACGCACGTATGAAATTTGACGTGCGCTATTACCTAGTCGCGATTCTCTTCATCCTCTTCGATCTTGAAATTGCCTTTTTGTTCCCTTGGGCGATTGCAAATGGTACGGTTGGGATGGTTGGTTTTGTCACGGTCATGATTTTTTTGGCTGTGCTGACTGTTGGTTTCATCTACGAATGGAAAAAAGGCGCGCTCGACTGGGAGTAATCCTATCGCAGCAGTGAGACACCTATGGCTATTGACGGTATTTTGAAACAAGGTTTTGTCACAACAAGTGCTGACAAATTTATCAACTGGGCCAAGACGGGTTCGATGTGGCCAATGACTTTTGGATTGGCCTGTTGTGCAGTCGAAATGATGCATGCGGGTGCTGCACGCTACGACCTTGACCAGTTCGGTATTATTTTCCGACCCAGCCCACGTCAGTCTGATCTGATGATTGTGGCGGGTACGCTTTGCAACAAAATGGCGCCAGCCTTGCGCAAGGTCTATGACCAGATGCCAGAGCCACGCTGGGTTGTTTCGATGGGCTCATGTGCCAACGGTGGTGGTTACTACCATTACTCTTATTCGGTCGTGCGTGGTTGCGATCGCATTGTGCCAGTCGACGTCTATGTGCCGGGCTGTCCACCTACTGCAGAGGCCTTGGTATATGGCTTGCTTCAGATGCAAAACAAAATTCGTCAAACCAATACGATTGCTCGTTAAATCCAAAGCGTTGGCGCATTGCATGATGAATGTCCAACGCTTTATTCAGGCTTAAGACATGTCCAGGCTAGAAAACCTGCAACAACAATTGATCGCTTTGTTCGGTGAACAAGCCAAGATCACTCTCTCAACCGATGAGATTACGCTCGAGATCGCGCCTGAGCAGTGGCAGTCCTCCTGCCTGCGCTTGCGCAACGAGCCGACTTTGAATTTTGAAACCTGCATTGATTTATGCGGCGTAGATTATCTGACCTACGGTGCGGGTCGCGTGGGCGAAACCCCAGTGGCTTGCGTCGTCCCTCAGGCGCGTTTTGCGGTTGTCGCACATCTGCTGTCCCTCAAGCACAACTGGCGTCTGCGTGTACGCACCTATGCGGTCAATGCAGAGTTCCCTGTGTTGGACTCGCTCGTGGATGTCTGGCCCTCGGTCAACTGGTTTGAGCGCGAAGCCTTCGATTTGTTTGGCATTGTGTTCGAAGGCCACCCAGATCTGCGTCGTATTTTGACTGATTATGGTTTTATTGGTCATCCTTTCCGCAAGGACTTCCCTGTCTACGGCAACGTCGAAATGCGCTATGACCCTGAGCAAGGACGTGTGGTGTACCAGCCTGTCACGATTGAGCCACGCGAAGTCATTCCGCGCGTGATTCGCGAAGACGGTTATGGAGTGGGGCGCTAATCATGGCTGAAATTAAAAACTACACACTCAATTTTGGACCACAGCATCCAGCCGCTCACGGTGTGTTGCGTTTGGTGCTTGAGCTGGACGGCGAAGTCATCCAGCGTGCCGATCCGCATATTGGTTTGTTGCACCGTGGTACGGAAAAGCTTGCCGAACACCGCACATTTCTCCAGGCCTTGCCCTACATGGATCGTCTCGACTACGTGTCGATGATGTGTAACGAGCATGCCTATGTAATGTCTATCGAAAAAATAATGGGCGTTACGGTGCCATTGCGCGCTCAATACATCCGTGTGATGTTTGACGAAATTACGCGTTTGCTCAATCACCTGATGTCCTTAGGCTCACATGCACTAGACGTGGGAGCGATGGCGGTATTTTTGTACGCTTTCCGTGAGCGTGAAGACTTGATGGATTGCTACGAGGCGGTTTCAGGCGCGCGCTTGCATGCAGCCTATTATCGTCCGGGAGGTGTGTATCGTGACCTACCCGATGCAATGCCTCAGTACGGTAAGTCCAGCCAGTATCGTTCTGCAAAAGACCTAAAGGCCATGAACGATGCGCGTTCGGGCTCCTTGTTGGACTTTATTGAGGACTTTACCAATCGCTTTCCCGCCTGCGTGGACGAATACGAAACCTTGTTGACGGACAACCGTATTTGGAAACAGCGACTGGTGGGTATCGGTGTCGTAGACCCCGAGCGTGCCAAGGCGCTTGGCTTTACGGGTCCAATGCTGCGCGGTTCAGGCGTTGCCTGGGATCTGCGCAAGATGCAGCCTTATGAGGTGTACGATCGCATGCAGTTTGATATCCCTGTGGGTGTCAATGGCGATTCCTACGATCGTTATTTGGTGCGTATCGCTGAGATGCGCGAAAGTAACCGCATCATTGCCCAGTGTGTGCAGTGGCTGCGTAATAATCCCGGCCCGGTCATGATCGACAACCACAAGGTTTCGCCACCACACCGTACCGGCATGAAGTCCAACATGGAAGAGTTGATTCACCATTTCAAACTCTTTACAGAAGGATTCCACATGCCTGCAGGTGAGGCCTATGCCGCTGTTGAGCATCCCAAAGGTGAATTTGGTATTTACATGGTGTCAGACGGGGCCAACAAGCCTTATCGACTCAAGATTCGTGCCCCTGGTTTTGTGCACTTGCAGGCGCTTGACGAAATGTCTCGTGGTCACATGATTGCAGATGCCGTCACGATCATTGGTACTCAAGATATTGTTTTTGGCGAGATCGACCGCTAATTGTTTCAACTGCGCTTTCAAATTGTGCGTTTCAACTGCGTTTTGACTTTGCTATCACCGGATTTAGAACATGCTGCTCTCTGAACAGGCTTACAAAAGAATTGATCGCGAGATCGCCAAGTATCCGCCAGATCAAAAGCAATCCGCCATCATGGCGTCTCTTGGTATTGCCCAGGAAGAAAAGGGCTGGGTCTCACCTGAGGTGATTCAGGATGTGGCCGACTATCTCGGCCAACCCGCGATTGCTGTTCAGGAAAACGCGACGTTTTACAACATGTTCGACGTGCGTCCTGTTGGCAAGTTCAAGATTACCGTCTGTACCAACCTGCCTTGTGCCCTGCGCGACGGTGAAAAGACCGCTGACTACCTGAAAAAGAAACTCGGAATTGGTTTTCGCGAAACGACTGCTGATGGTGCTTTCACTTTGATGGAAGGTGAGTGCATGGGTGCCTGTGGTGATTCACCCGTCTTGTTGGTCAACAACAACCACATGTGCGTGCGCATGGAACGTGAAAAAATTGACTCAATGATCAGCGAGCTGTCCGCAGCCGCCAAGGGAGGCGCAGCATGAGCGCCGCAATATTATCCAAATACTCACAGGGCCTAGATGCCTCAGTCGGTGTTGACTCGATGGCACTTCATGGTCGTCATATGGGTCCGCAGATTATGGCGGATCTGGATGGCAAAAACTGGGGCCTCGCCGATTACGTTAAGCGTGGTGGCTATGAAGCGCTCCGCAAGATTTTGACCCAAGGCATGAGCCAGGAAGATGTGATCGCCGAGGTCAAGGCTTCTGGTTTGCGTGGTCGTGGCGGTGCGGGCTTTCCGACAGGACTCAAGTGGAGCTTTATGCCCCGCAGCTTTCCTGGTCAAAAATATCTCGTCTGTAACTCAGACGAAGGTGAGCCTGGAACATTTAAAGATCGCGATATTTTGCGTCTCAATCCACACATTGTGATTGAAGGCATGGCGATCGCGGCTTACGCAATGGGTATTTCAGTTGGTTACAACTATATCCATGGCGAGATTTTCGAGGTCTATAAGCGCTTTGAAGAAGCCTTGGATGAAGCACGTCAGGCGGGCTTTTTAGGCGATAACATTCTTGGCTCGAGTTTCAATTTCCAGTTGCACGCATTTCACGGCTATGGCGCCTATATCTGTGGCGAAGAAACTGCGTTGCTCGAGTCGCTCGAAGGCAAAAAGGGTCAGCCACGTTTTAAGCCGCCGTTTCCAGCTAGCTTTGGTTTGTATGGCAAGCCCACCACGATTAACAACACCGAGACCTTCGCGGCCGTGCCGTGGATTATCCGTAACGGTGGACAGGCTTACCTCGAAGTTGGCAAACCCAATAACGGCGGTACCAAACTGTTTTCGATTACCGGTGATGTTGAGCGACCTGGCAACTACGAAATTCCTCTTGGTACACCCTTTTCTAAGTTACTCGAACTCGCCGGCGGTATGCGTGGTGGTTCCACACTCAAGGCGGTGATTCCTGGCGGCTCAAGTGCCCCGGTCATTCCTGGCCACATCATGATGGACACGACGATGGACTATGACGCCATCGCCAAAGCCGGTTCGATGCTGGGTTCAGGCGCCGTGATCGTCATGAATGACACGCGCTGTATGGTCAAGTCGTTGTTGCGGTTGTCTTATTTTTATTTTGAAGAAAGTTGCGGTCAGTGCACGCCTTGCCGTGAAGGTACGGGTTGGCTCTACCGCATGGTCAATCGGATCGAGCACGGTCAAGGTCGCCCCGAAGACCTCGATTTGCTGGACTCAGTCGCAGGCAACATCATGGGCCGCACAATTTGTGCGCTGGGTGATGCGGCCGCGATGCCGGTACGAGGTTTCCTAAAGCATTACCGCGACGAATTTGCACACCACATCGAGCATAAGCGATGTGTCGTAGCCCCCTATCTCTAAGGTCTGGACAAAGTTATGGTTGAGTTAACCATCGACGGCAAGAAAGTCGAAGTGCAAGAAGGCAGCATGGTGATGCACGCCGCGCATAAGCTTGGCGTGTACGTGCCCCATTTCTGTTATCACAAGAAACTATCCATTGCTGCAAACTGCCGCATGTGTTTGGTTGAGGTTGAAAAAGCGCCCAAGGCTATGCCTGCGTGCGCAACACCTGCAACCAACGGCATGGTGGTGCACACGTGCTCAGAGCGCGCTGTTGCCGCGCAAAAAAGCGTAATGGAGTTTTTGCTGATTAATCATCCGCTTGATTGTCCGATTTGTGACCAGGGCGGCGAGTGTCAGTTGCAAGACTTGGCGGTAGGCTACGGAGGCTCGACTTCCCGCTACAACGAAGAAAAGCGTGTGGTATTCCATAAAGAGCTGGGACCGTTGGTCTCTGCAGAGGAAATGTCACGCTGCATTCATTGCACACGTTGTGTTCGCTTTGGGCAAGAAGTCGCTGGCGTGATGGAACTTGGGATGGTGGGTCGCGGCGAACACTCCGAGATCACTACCTTTGTTGGTCGCACGGTTGACTCAGAGTTGTCGGGCAACATGATTGACTTGTGTCCTGTCGGTGCGTTGACTTCGAAACCTTTCCGCTACCAAGCACGGACTTGGGAATTGGCACGTCGCCGCTCAGTTTCGCCGCATGACAGTATGGGTGCCAATCTGGTTGTGCAGGTCAAGTGTGATGAGGTTATCCGTGTCGTCCCTTTTGAAAACGATGCCCTGAATGAATGCTGGATCAGTGATCGTGACCGGTTCTCTTACGAGGGTCTGAACGAGGATCGCCTGACCGTTCCAATGATCAAGGGCGAGGACGGCCAGTGGAAAGAAGCCACATGGTCAGATGCCTTGCAGGTGGTCGCGCATGGTTTGATGGATGTGCGCGATGCCTCCGGTGGCGCGCAGATTGGCGCCTTGGCGAGCGAATACGCCACACTCGAAGAGCTTGCTTTGCTTGCGAGAGTGACGCGCGGCCTAGGCTCTGAAAATATAGACTTCCGCTTACGCCAGACCGATGCATCCTTGGATACAGCCTTGACAGGTACGCCTTGGCTGGGTTTCCCTGTCGCTGACTTGGATACGCTTGATCGTGTGATGGTGGTAGGTTCGTTCTTACGCAAAGATCATCCTCTGATGGCCCAACGTTTGCGTCAGGCAGCCAAGCGTGGGACACAAATATCGATCATCGATATCGCAGGTGATGATCCCCTGATGAAGTTGACAGCGCGTGCAACGGTATTGCCAACTGCTTTGGCACAAACTGTTGCGCAGGTTGCTGTTGCACTGTCTAAACTCAAAGCGCAAGAAGTCCCCGCCGCCTTGGCCTCTCTTCAGCCTGATACAGTCTCTCAGGCAATGGCGCAGAGCCTCGCGAGTGGTGAGCGTGTTGCGATCTTGCTAGGCAATACTGCCGTCAATGCGCCAGACGCGACGATGATCGCAGCTAATGCGCAACTCATTGCCCAGTTGTCAGGCGGTAAGTTTGGTTTCTTGACCGCTGGTGCCAATACGGTCGGCGGATATCTTGCAGGTGCTGTGCCAGTCAAGGGTGGCAAAAGTGCCGCTGCGATGCTGTCACAGCCACTGAAGGCTTACGTCGTGTTACATGCAGAGCCTTTGCTTGATGCAGATAACGGCGCACAAGCCGTCGCAACACTTAAGGCTGCTGAGTTTGTAGTGGCCTTGACGCCTTATGCCTCGGGTGCGCGTGAATGGGCGAACGTGATGTTGCCGGTTGCGCCCTTTACAGAAACTTCTGGTACTTTTGTAAACGCCCAAGGAACAGCTCAGAGCTTTAAGGGTACGGCGACTGCACGTGGTCAGAGTCGTCCAGCGTGGAAAGTTTTGCGCGTGCTTGGCAACATCTTGCATCTGGCTGGCTTTGACGAGGAATCCTCCGAGACGGTTCGCGATGCTGTGCTCACCAACGGCGTGGATGCGCGCTTGTCCAATCAACTTCAGGCCACACCCGGTGTTGCGTCAGTTGCGGTGCAAGGCTTGCAGCGTGTGACGGATGTGCCCATCTATCGCAGTGATGCAATGGTCCGACGTGCACCCGCCCTGCAGGCCACAAACTCATCGCGTGCGCCTGTCGCCCGCATGCACGAGCAGACTTTGACGAGTTTGGGCGTGAGCGCCGGTCAGCAGGTTCGCGTGAAGTCCTCTACGGGTCAGGTCTTGCTGATAGCTGAACTCGACAACACCTTGGTCTCTGGAGCGGTGCGTATTGCGGCCGCATTTGAACAAACGGCCGCACTTGGCAGCGCCTTCGGTCAACTTCAAGTGGAGCGTGCCTGATGGAGTGGCTGAACGTTCTTGAAACCTTTGGTACGGATCTGCTGGGTCCAACACTTTGGTTGGTGGTTTGGACAATCGTCAAGATTTTGGTGATTGCTGTACCTATTATCTTGTGTGTGGCGTATCTCACATACTGGGAACGCAAGATGATTGGCTTTATGCACATTCGTCTAGGCCCTAATCGTGTGGGTTTTCGTGGTTTGTTGCAACCGTTTGCAGACGTTTTCAAACTTCTGACCAAAGAGGTTGTCGTCCCGAGTCAAGCAAACAAGATTTTGTTTATCTTGGCTCCGGTTGTGACGCTGATGCCAGCACTTGCAGCTTGGGCAGTCGTGCCTTTTGGGCCAGAGCTCGTGTTGGCGGATGTCAATGCCGGCTTGATGTATGTGATGGCGATCACTTCAATCGGAGTGTATGGTGTGATCGTGGCGGGTTGGGCCTCTAACTCCAAGTACGCTTTTCTAGCCGCCATGCGTGCGTCAGCACAGATGCTTTCTTACGAACTTGCGATTGGCTTTGTGCTGGTCACTGTGTTGCTCGTGTCTGGTAGCTTGAACATGACCGAGATTGTGAACGTTCAGACGCGTGGCTGGTTTGCTGACATGGGTCTAAACTTCATGTCATGGAACTGGTTGCCGCTGTTGCCACTCTTTGTGATTTACGTCATTTCTGCAGTCGCCGAAACCAACCGTCATCCCTTTGACGTGGTAGAAGGGGAGTCAGAGATTGTGGCAGGCCACATGGTTGAATACTCGGGAATGGCCTTTGCGCTGTTTTTCCTGGGCGAGTACGCCAACATGATTTTCTTGTCCTGCATGGCCTCCATTATGTTCTTGGGTGGCTGGGCTGCACCTGTTGAATATGCGCCTTTGACCTGGATCCCCGGCTGGATCTGGCTTGGACTGAAGACCTTCTGCGTGGTGTCATTATTTATCTGGTTCCGTGCGTCATTCCCACGTTACCGCTATGACCAAATTATGCGGTTAGGCTGGAAGATTTTTATCCCTCTGACGGGTGTATGGCTGGTCGTGGTTGCGATCTGGATGCAAACACCCTGGAACATTTGGAACTGACCGCGACTCGACGGCAAAAAAGGCATTTATGGAAGCGATCAAGGATTTTTTCGGTAGCCTCTTGCTGCTTGAGTTACTCAAGGGCATGAAGTTGACTGGCAAGTATTTTTTCAAGCGCAAGATCACTCTGCGCTATCCGCAAGAAAAGACACCCATGTCACCGCGTTTTCGCGGCCTGCACGCATTGCGTCGTTACCCCAATGGCGAAGAGCGTTGCATTGCCTGCAAACTATGCGAGGCTGTTTGTCCTGCCATGGCCATCACAATCGAATCAGAGCAGCGTGAGGACGGCTCACGTCGCACCACACGTTATGACATCGATCTGACCAAGTGTATTTTTTGTGGGTTTTGCGAAGAAAGTTGCCCGGTGGATTCGATTGTTGAAACACATATTCATGAGTACCACGGTGAAAAGCGTGGTGACTTGTACTTCACTAAAGACATGTTGTTGGCCGTAGGCGATCGTTACGAAGACGAAATCGCTCGCAATCGTGCCATCGATGCGCCTTATCGCTGATCGCCGAGGCTAAAAGAAATCATGTTTATAACTATCCTTTTCTATGTCCTCGCCTTTGTATTGGTGGTGGCGGCGTTCCGTGTAATTACAGCCTCCAGTCCAGTCACAGCGGTATTGCATCTGATTTTGGCTTTTGCAAACGCCGCCATGATCTGGATGTTGCTGGGCGCTGAGTTTCTCGGCTTGCTCCTCGTATTAGTTTACGTAGGTGCGGTGATGGTGTTGTTCTTGTTCGTTGTGATGATGTTGGACGTCAAAATGGAAGAGCTGCGCTCCGAGATCAAAACCTATCTGCCTATGGGCTTGATAGTGGGTTTGATCATGGTGGTCGAAATGTCTTTTGTTTTGTCAACCTCATGGGGCCAGGTGGGTCCTGCCGCAGACATGGGTGACGACTACAACAACTCGCGTGCGTTGGGTGAGTTGATGTACACAGAGTATGCGTATGCTGTCGAGGTGGGTGCTGTCCTCTTGCTGGTGGGCATGATCGCCGCGATTTCCTTAACGCTGCGCAAGCGCCGTGACGTGAAATACAACGACCCCGCAGCATCGGTGCGCGTGCGCGCGGCCGATCGTGTTCGCTTGGTCGACTTGCCAAGTCAGGAAGCCGTCAACGCTAAATCTGGAGACCAAGCATGATGACGCTGACTCTGCCGCATTTTCTGGTGCTGGGCGCCATTTTATTTGCCATCGGTGTGTTCGGAATCTTTTTGAACCGTCGTAATTTGATTGTTTTGCTGATGTCAGTTGAACTGATGTTGCTAGCAGTGAATATGAATTTTGTTGCCTTTTCCACGTGGATGGGTGATGAGGCCGGTCAGGTCTTTGTGTTTTTTATCCTGACAGTGGCCGCAGCTGAAGCTGCAATTGGTTTGGCGATCTTAGTGCTGTTATTCCGTAATCTCAGCACGATCAATGTTGACGAACTTGACCGCCTAAAGGGCTAATCGGGATATAGAAGAATATGTTTAGCTCACCTAGTCTCTATTTAGCCATCGCGCTTGCCCCCTTGTTGGGTGCTGTGTTGGCGGGCCTGTTTGGTACGGGTTTCCTGGGCCGCCAGATTGGTCGTCGCACTTCCCACATGATCACGATCGCATTGGTCGCGTTTTCTGCGGTCGGTTCGGTGCTGGTCTTGCTGGATGTGTTGAACGGATTGCGCTATGACGGCACGGTCTATACCTGGATGATGCTCGGTCAGGCCAAACTTGAAATTGGCTTTTTGATTGATCCTCTCTCAGCCTTAATGATGGTCGTTGTGACGTCCGTGTCGCTGATGGTACACATCTACACCATTGGTTACATGTCTGAAGACCCTGGCTATCAACGCTTCTTTTCCTACATATCCCTGTTTACCTTCTCCATGCTGATGCTGGTGATGGCAAACAATATGGTTCAGTTGTTCTTTGGTTGGGAGGCCGTGGGATTGGTTTCGTATTTGCTGATTGGCTTCTGGTACACCAAGCCGACGGCAATATTTGCCAATATGAAAGCTTTTTTGGTTAACCGGGTCGGTGACTTTGGTTTTGTACTCGGCATTGGTTTGTTGTTTGCCTATGCCGGCACGATGCATTACGGTGATATTTTCAAACAGGCTGGCGATCTCGCCAAAGAAACGTTGCCGGGTACAAGCTGGATGCTTGTGACGGTTGCATGTATCTGCCTGTTTATCGGCGCGATGGGTAAATCTGCTCAGGTACCTTTGCATGCATGGTTGCCTGACTCAATGGAAGGTCCTACGCCAATTTCTGCGTTGATTCACGCTGCGACGATGGTGACAGCGGGTATCTTCATGGTGGCGCGCTTTTCTCCCATTTTTGAGCTCTCAGATGTCGCACTTTCGTTCATCATTATTATTGGTGCGATTGGCGCGTTGTTTTTGGGAATCTTGGGGATTATTCAGACAGACATCAAACGCGTGGTGGCGTATTCGACCCTCTCTCAATTGGGTTATATGACAGTTGCCTTGGGTGCCTCAGCTTACTCAGTGGCGATCTTCCACCTGATGACGCATGCGTTCTTTAAAGCCTTGCTGTTCCTCGGCGCAGGTTCAGTCATCATCGGTATGCATCACGATCAAGATATCCGTAATATGGGCGGTTTACGTAAGTACATGCCCATCACTTGGATTACTTTCTTGATTGGTACCTTGGCGCTTGTCGGTACGCCTTTCTTTTCAGGTTTTTATTCCAAAGAACACATCATCGAGGCGGCAGCCGCCTCGACAGTCTGGGGCTCTGGTTTTGCGCAGTACGCAACCTTGATTGGCGTGTTCGTCACCTCGCTCTACTCGTTCCGTGTGTATTTCCTTGTGTTCCACGGAAAGGAGCGGTTTGATACCTCAAGTGGACATGATCACGCAGCACATGCACACGGTGATCATTCGCACAAAGATCATGCCCATGATACTCATGCCCATGACGACCACGGACATCACGGTGGCACGCCCCATGAGTCCCCTTGGGTCGTGACGCTGCCTCTCGTGCTCCTGGCGATTCCTTCGGTAATTGCTGGTGCGTTCTTGTGTGATTTCCTGCTGTTTGGCGGCTACTTCAAGGACACGATCGTCGTATTGGCGCAGCATCCTGCCATGGCGAGCTTGGCAAAGACATGGCACGGTTGGGTAGCATATGGCTTGCATGCTTTTGTGACGGTTCCTTTCTGGCTAATGATCGCTGGCGCAGTGGTGGCCTGGTACTGCTACCTGATTAACCCCAAGGTGCCTGCTGCAATCCAAGCCAAATTCAAGTTCATTAACTGCATCTTAGAAAATAAGTACTTCTTCGATTGGTTCTACGAGCAAGTGATCGCGCGTGGCGCACGTGTGCTGGGTAAAGGGCTTTGGCAACAAGCGGATCGTGGCTTGATCGATGGTTTGTTAGTAAATGGTTCCGCTAAAGTTGTTGGTGCCATTGCCGCTGTGAGTAGACGCTTACAGACTGGGTATATCTACCATTATGCATTTGCGATGATCATCGGCCTCATGGCGGCGATCACCTACATTATCTTTGGTACTAAATGATGGCGAGCGAGATGGCTTCTTTTTCTACCCCTTGGCTCACGCTTTCGATTTTTGTTCCGATCGTCTGCGGCTTGATTGTGCTGGCACTGGGTCGTGACGATCGTCCAGGTCTCACCCGCAGTCTTTCCTTGTGTGGCGCCATCGTCAGTTTTCTGGTGACGATTCCGCTCTATCTTGGTTTTGACAGCTCAACAGCAGCGATGCAATTTGTTGAAAAATCAATCTGGATTGAAGCATTTGCTGTGTATTACCACCTCGGCGTGGATGGTATTTCACTATGGTTTGTCTTGCTGACGGCCTTTATTACGATCATCGTGGTGATTGCGGGCTGGGAGGTCATCACCTCTCGTGTTTCTCAATACATGGCAGCATTCCTGATTTTATCGGGGTTGATGATCGGCGTGTTTGCCGCACTCGATGGCCTCTTGTTTTATATCTTCTTTGAAGCCACCTTGATCCCGATGTACATCATTGTGGGTGTGTGGGGTGGCCCTAACCGCGTGTATGCCGCATTTAAGTTCTTTTTGTACACGCTGATGGGATCACTATTGACTCTGGTTGCATTCCTTTATCTGTGGAACGCTTCTGGCGGCTCGTTTGATATCCTGACGTGGCATACTTTGCCCCTTGATTCGACACCACAGATCTTCATTTTCTTTGCTTTCCTGGCTGCCTTTGCGGTCAAGGTGCCAATGTGGCCTGTTCACACTTGGTTGCCTGACGCACACGTTGAAGCACCGACAGGCGGCTCGGTGGTGTTGGCTGCGATTATGCTTAAGCTCGGCGCGTATGGCTTTTTAAGGCTGTCGTTACCGATCGTGCCAGATGCTGCGGTAAGCATGTCTGGTCTGATTATTGCGTTGTCGTTAATTGCTGTGATCTATATTGGTCTGGTCGCGCTGATTCAAGAGGACATGAAAAAGCTGGTAGCGTACTCCTCGATCGCGCACATGGGTTTTGTCACGCTTGGTTTGTTTATTTTCAATACCGCTGGTGTTGAGGGTGCCATTGTTCAGATGGTCTCTCACGGTTTTGTCTCCGCCGCGATGTTCTTGTGTATTGGTGTGCTGTACGACCGCATGCATACCCGCGACATTTCAGCCTATGGGGGTGTCGTCAACACCATGCCCAAATTCGTCACGTTCTTTGTATTATTTTCGATGGCGAATGCAGGTTTGCCCGCGACCAGTGGATTTGTGGGTGAGTTCATGGTCATCATGGGTGCCGTCGAGTACAACTTCTGGATCGGTTTGTTGGCTGCAGCAGCGCTGATCCTCGGCGCGGCCTATTCACTCTGGATGGTTAAACGCGTAGCGTTTGGTGATTCGGCCAATGACCATGTGCGTGAATTAAATGACTTGTCCTCCAGAGAGTTCCTGATGCTCAGCATCATGGCAATCGCTGTGATTTTTATGGGTGTATATCCCAAGCCCTTTACCGACGTCATGCACGTATCGGTTGAGGCCCTATTGCAACACGTGTCTATTTCAAAACTGTAAGCCTCGCCATGATGCAATCCCAATTCGATTTCGCCCTGGCCGCACCAGAAATTATCTTGCTGGTGCTGGGTATGGTTATTCTGGTCCTGGATGCGTTGAGCCACTCGCCACGGCGCACGCTGGCCTACGTCCTTTCGCTGCTGACGCTTGCGCTCCTGACTGTCGTTTCGGTCTGGCAGCTTGGTGTAGGCATGGTTGGAGAAACCTTTTCCGGTTTGTATGTGGCAGATCCGTTTGCCCACGTCCTCAAAATCGCTTCTTACATCGCGGTGGCGCTCACGCTTATTTACGGTCGTGAATACATCCAAAGTCGAGACATGTTGCGCGGGGGTGAGTTTTACGTCTTGGTACTGTTTGCCTTGTTAGGGCAGATGGTGATGATTTCTGCAGGTAACCTCCTGACGATCTACCTTGGCTTAGAGTTAATGTCGCTTGCGCTATATGCGTTGGTCGCGATGCGCCGCGATCATGCTCAATCAACCGAAGCCGCAATGAAATATTTCGTTCTAGGCTCGCTTGCTTCGGGTTTCATGCTTTACGGTATGTCGATGATGTACGGTGCGACAGGCAATCTAGATTTGAAAAATATTGCAGATGCCGTGAGTTCGGGACAGATCGATTTCCTGCCCTTGGCCTTCGGTGTGGTGTTTTTGGTAGCGGGTTTAGCGTTTAAGCTCGGTGCGGTGCCCTTCCATATGTGGGTGCCTGATGTCTATCAAGGTGCTCCGACAGCGGTGACCTTGGTGTTGGCCGCCGCCCCCAAGCTTGCCGTCTTTGCGATTACCGTCCGGATGTTAGTGGTTGGCTTTGGAGAGCTCACCGTGCATTGGCAGCCGATGCTGCTGATTTTGGGTGTGTTGTCACTTGCAATTGGTAACTTGACTGCCATCATGCAGACTAATTTCAAGCGAATGCTAGCGTATTCGACTATTTCACACATGGGTTTTGTCATTCTTGGTCTGGCCTCGGGCGCCTTGGATGGGGACATCCAGGCGAATACTTCGGCCTACGGTTCGGCCTTGTTTTATATCTTGACCTATGTCTTGACGACACTCGCGAGCTTTGGCTTGGTGATGTATCTGTCACGTGAAGGTTTTGAATGCGAAAACATTGATGACCTTAAGGGACTCAATCGTCGCAGTCCGTGGCTTGCCGCCATGATGCTGATTTTGATGTGTTCCTTGGCAGGGTTGCCACCGTTAGTAGGTTTCGATGCCAAGCTCTTGATTCTGCAGGCTTTACTTCAGTCAGATCGACTTTGGCTTGCGGTTGTCGCCGTCATGTTTTCTTTGATCGGTGCCTTCTATTATTTGCGTGTGATCAAGGTTGTGTACTTTGATGAACCTACAGAGCCAGTGACGCCTATCCCCACAATGGGTGTAATGTCTAATGGTCTGATGTTAATCAACGGCATGCTGGTACTGGTGCTGGGTCTTATGCCAGGTCCCTTGATGGGCTTGTGTTTGCAGGTCATGTACGCCACGCTTTCTTACTAACTTAGAAAGTTGTTTAGCGCATTTGGTTTCTACCATAAAGGTTGTGACGGATGAATCAAAGTGCTGCAGTTTGGTTGTTGATTTTTCTGGCTGCTGTAGCGGCGAACTTACCTTTTCTGAATGAAAGATTGCTTGCTGTGCTACCCGTCAAGCACTTTTCAGGCGGCATCAAACCTTTTTGGGTGCGAGTAGTCGAATTACTCTTTTGGTATGCAGTAATCGGTCTGCTCGGCATGTTGTTTGAGCGGATGATTGGCAACACCTTTACGCAACGCTGGGAGTTTTACGTCACAGCCTTTACTCTGTTTGTGGTACTGGCTTTTCCAGGCTTTGTTGTACGCTATTTGCTCAAGCGATAAACGATCAAAAGTTGCGCTTGAACTGATTATTTTTCAAACCAATTCAATACGCCATCCAAGCCTGCGACGTTAAGCGCAAAGCGGGCTTGCGCGCGTACGACAGGTTTAGCGCGATAGGCAACCGAATACCCCGCCAAGCCGAGCATCTTGAGATCATTGGCGCCATCACCAATGGCAATGATTTGCTCGGGTTGCGCGCCGACAGTTTGTGCAAACTGCAGAAGCGTATCTGCCTTGCCTTGAGCGTCGAGAATTCTACCGTCGACTTCACCCGTCAGCAGTCCTTCTGAGGACGCTAAAACATTGGCATGTGCCGCATCCAGATTGAGCAATTGCTTCAGTTTTTCGGTGAAAAAGGTAAATCCTCCAGAGACCAGCAGCACTTTTATGCCGGCCTGTTGCGCTGATTGAATGAGTTGCTCAGCACCAGGATTGAGTCGCAACTTTTGGTCATAGACGGCTTGTAAAACGTCTGTGGAAAGCCCTTTTAAAAAGGCGACGCGACGGATCAGGCTTTCAGAAAAGTCCTTGATCTCGCCCCGCATCGCCGCCTCGGTAATGCTGGCGACTTGCTCCTTGACGCCACCAAAGGCCGCGATTTCATCGATGCACTCAATGTTGATTAAGGTCGAGTCCATATCCATGGCCAACAGTTTGCAATCAGTCAGGCGTGCTCCGGCTGAAACATATGCGGTATCAACATGAACGCGTTCGCCCCACAGTCTGATTTCTTCACGAACGGTTGCCTCCGTATTGACCCCTAAAATGCGTGCGGCACTGGTGCCGAGACGCTGAACACCGGAGGCTTCGGCAATCGCTGCGGCGTGCTCAATCAATTCGCCTGAGAGGGCGGGAGACTGGACGACTAAGTTTTGTGTGGTCATAGGAGCGGTCATGGAGGGAAAGGAATGGGATGGCGTTAATGTAACGCCTTCAAAACGGTACGCGTAGCATCAAAGCGTGCGGGAACGTCGGAGGCTTTGATTTCAACCCGTAGCTTGTCCTGTCCTGAAAAGCGGATGTGACGTTGCTTTTGTACAAGTTCAATGAGCTTAAGTGGATCGACAGGGGTATTTTGTTTGAAATGCAACACAATCTGCGTCTCGCTCGCATCAATTTTCTGTAGTCCCAATGGCAAACCAAGCAGTCGAAGTTTGTGCGTGGAAATAAGCGTGCGTGTTGGCTCTGGCAGTTTGCCAAAACGGTCGATCAGCTCCTCTTGAATGGCAATCAGATCGTCATCGGTTTTTGTATTGGAGAGGCGTTTGTAAATAGACAGTCGGGCATGGACGTCGCCGCAATAGTCAGCAGGTAAGAGGGCGGGCGCATGGAGATTGACCTCGCAGCCTGCGCTAAAAGGGGCATCCAGATCTGGCTCAACACCGGCTTTTAATGCTCTGACAGCCTCGTTTAGCATGTCGTTATACATTGAAAATCCGATTTCCTGAATATTGCCGGATTGCGATTCACCCAGCACCTCACCGGTACCGCGAATCTCCAAATCGTGCATAGCTAGGAAGAAACCTGAACCGAGTTCCTCCATCGCCTGAATTGCCTCCAGACGTTTTTTGGCATTTTTGGTGATGGCATCTTCGCCAGGCGTCATCAGGTACGCATAGGCCTGGTGATGCGAGCGTCCCACACGTCCGCGTAGTTGATGCAGTTGCGCTAAGCCGAAGCGATCCGCGCGGTGAATGATGATGGTGTTGGCGCTGGCGACATCAATACCCGTTTCAATAATCGTCGTGCAGAGCAAGACGTTAAAGCGTTTTTGATAAAACCCTTTCATCACTTGCTCGAGGTCGCGCTCTCCCATCTGACCATGTGCGACGGCAATACGCGCCTCTGGCACGAGTTCCTCGAGACGCGCGCGGCGATTGTGAATGGTTTCGACTTCATTGTGCAAAAAGTAAGCCTGTCCACCGCGTTTGAGTTCACGCAACAAGGCTTCGCGCATGGTGCTGTTGTCTTCGCGCCGAACAAAGGTTTTGATGGCGAGACGTTTTTGAGGCGCTGTGGCAATGACCGAAAAGTCACGGATACCTTCGAGCGACATACCAAGCGTACGCGGAATCGGCGTGGCAGTGAGTGTCAGCACGTCGACTTCGGCACGCAGTGACTTGAGCGCTTCTTTTTGACGGACGCCAAAGCGATGCTCTTCATCAATGATCACCAAGCCCAGACGTTTGAAGTTCACGTCTTTCGATAAAATTTTATGTGTGCCAATGACAATATCAACAGTGCCGTCCGTAATACCTTCGATCGCGCTTTTAATTTCCTTGGCAGAGCGAAAACGTGAGAGTTCAACGACCTTGACGGGCCAGTCAGCAAAGCGATCGGAAAAGG
Organism: Bordetella parapertussis; assembly: GCA_945862495.1. Taxonomy (GTDB): domain Bacteria; phylum Pseudomonadota; class Gammaproteobacteria; order Burkholderiales; family Burkholderiaceae_B; genus Zwartia; species Zwartia parapertussis_G. Next base: position 17,479 of record CAMAYM010000012.1, read on the forward strand.
TCAGTGCGTGTTGCTCGGCCAAAAGCGTGGTGGGACAGAGCAGGGCCACTTGTTTACCGTTTGCAATCGCGAGAAAGGCCGCGCGCAAGGCGACTTCGGTTTTACCAAAGCCCACGTCACCACACACGAGACGATCCATGGGACGTCCCGAGGTCATGTCCTCAATGACACACTTGATGGCCGCGGCTTGATCAGCTGTTTCCTCAAAACCAAAGCCTTCGGAAAAGAGATCGTAGTCGCCTAGCGGAAGCTTAAACGCGAATCCTTGTCGCGCAGCACGTTTGGCATACAGATCGAGTAATTCGGCCGCAGTATCCCGCACTTGCTGTGCCGCTTTACGTCGCGCCTTGTCCCACTGGCCAGAGCCCAGCAGGTGTAGGGGGGCAGACTCTGAGTCGGTGCCACTGTAACGGGCAATGACGTGCAGTTGGGAGACTGGTACATAAAGCGTTGTTTTGTTGGCGTATTCGAGAAAGAGAAACTCCATCTCGCCTTCGCCCATGTCAAGGTTGACGAGTCCGTGATAGCGGCCGATGCCGTGTTGCGCATGGACGACGGGATCACCCTCGCGAAGCTCGGACAGGTCGCGTACCATCGCTTCGACGTTGCTAGCGCGTTCTTGGTCACGCTTGCCGCGTCTGGCTGTGCCACCGTGGCCTGGGTAGAGATCATTTTCTGTGAGAAAAAGTAGACCTTGAGCAGGAACGGCAAAACCAGTGGAAAGAGGCGCAACCGTGATGCCAAAATGCGCTTCGCCTTCAAGAAAAAGTGCAACAGATTCGGTCTGTGCATCGGGGACTAAGCCGTGCTCTGCCAACATTTGCACAATGGTTTCACGACGACCATGCGAGTCGGTGCACAACACAATGCGCTGCGTGCTGTTTAGACTGCCTGCGCGACCTGCCTGCGCGATCTGTCCAGAATGGGACAGCAGCCCACGAAACTTGGCTAACGGATCGTCCGCTCTGCGCGAAACGCCGATATCAGGGGCTGCGGCAAAATCGGGGTGTTTTGTGTCGGCAGTTAGGGCCAGTCTTGGAAATGCCTTGAGTTGTTCAAACAAGGCTTCGCTTTGTAAAAACAGCGCGTCAGGTGGCAGGACAGGACGTTCCCGGTCACTCTTAAGAAAGTTGTAGCGCGTCGCAGTGTCTTGGGTAAACCGTCGCATGGCATCATCAATGTCGCCAAGCGTCACCACAATCGTTTCTGTTTTTAAATAATCAAACAGCGTGGCCGTCGTTTCAAAAAACAAGGGGAGGTAATACTCAACGCCCGCAAAAGGGATGCCGTTGCCCATGTCGCGATAGGGCAGTGCGCGTGAGGGATCTCCTTCGAATACTTCGCGAAAGCTTGCACGAAAGTGATTGCGGGCCGCTTCATCCATCGGAAACTCTCGACCCGGCAGCAGTTGGACTTGACCCACCGGGTAAAGACTGCGCTGCGTATCGATGTCAAAGGCGCGGATGGACTCAATTTCATCATCAAATAAGTCGATACGGTAAGGTACGACTGATCCCATGGGAAACAAGTCAATGAGACTGCCCCGAACGCAAAATTCACCCGGTGCGGTGACCTGTGAAACATGCGCATAGTTGGCTAACGTCAGTTGCGTGCGCAGGGCTGACTCGTCGAGCTTGTCTTTTTGCTTAAAGGAAAAAGTGTAAGCCGCTAAAAAGCTGGGTGGTGCGAGCCGATACAGCGCGGTTGTGATGGGAACGGTCAGGACATCGACCTCGCCAAGCATCAGGGCATGCAGGGTACGTAAGCGCTCAGAAATCAGGTCTTGGTGCGGTGAAAAACTGTCATATGGCAGGGTTTCCCAGTCTGGCAGCGGGCGAACCCTGAGTCCGGGTGCGAAAATTGGAATTTCCTCAGCCAGACGCTGCGCCTCAAGTGGTTCGGCTGTCAGAATCACCATCGTCTTGCCGCTCGCGGCTGCGAGTTCAGTCAACAGCCAAGCGTCCCCCGAGCCAGCAGGTGTGGGTTGCGCAAAGCGCAGACCGGGCTTGAGAGAGGCGAGTAAAGCAGAAATAGGGTGTGAAACAGTCGACATTGACAGTAAATCGCAGGAGTAATCGCGCATAAAAAAGCGCAGGTGATGCGCGACAAATCGGTGTATCTGACACCGACTAATCCATTGATTATAAAATCAACTGAATATGACACCATCCAAAGCCCTGTTTAATGTCCAAAATCGTCTCGTGGCCTTGGTGCCCGCGGCCGGTATCGGTGCGCGTGCGCTTGCTGCGGGTGAGGACACGCTTCCTAAACAATATCGCGTGTTGGCTGGGCAAGCCATGCTGAGACATTCGGTGCAGGCCCTGCTAGCAGACCCTCGGATACAAGAGGTCCGAGTGGCCGTAGCGCCAGGCGATCCATATGCCACAACGGTATTGGCTGGCTTGGAAAGGACACATTGTTCGCCTTGCGGGGGCGCTACGCGTGCGCAGACCGTTTTAAACGCCCTCAATGAGGCGCAGCTTGCCCCAGAGGACTGGGTCTTAGTGCATGATGCCGCACGCCCAGGACTGCCGCTAGACGCCTTGGCGCGCCTGATTGATGCATGCTTGGCGGATGGTGTGGGTGGTCTGCTGGCCATGCCGGCGGCGGATACCCTCAAACAGGCGCAGCCCTCCAGCGATCATGTTGCTAAAACGGTTAATCGCGAGGGATTCTGGCTCGCCCAGACGCCGCAAATGTTTCGAGCAGGTTTGCTGCTCAGCGCTTTAACGCGTGCGGTCACTGCGCCCGAGCCCCCCACGGATGAGGCGCAGGCGATGGAGGCCTTGGGGTATGCACCGCTTTTGGTGAGAGGTTCAGGAAAAAACACCAAAATTACCTGGCCTGAAGATTTTCAATGGGTGGAGTCTTGGTTATGAGTGATTTTGCCTTGCGCATTGGTCAGGGTTTTGATGTACATGCCCTAGTGGAGGGACGCCCTTTGATCCTTGGGGGTGTTGCGATTGAACACACCCACGGTTTACAGGGGCACTCGGACGCAGATGCGCTTTTACATGCCGTGACGGATGCCCTTCTGGGCGCAGCGGGGCTCGGCGATATCGGACGCCTTTTTCCTGATACCGACCCCCAATACAAAGGCGCGGATAGTCGGATGTTGCTGCGCGAGGCCTATCAGAGGGTGTTAGACGCAGGCTGGCAACTGGTCAATCTGGATGCCACGATTCATGCGCAAGCACCGAAGATCGGACCGCATGCACCCAGCATGGTCAAAAATATCGCAAGTGACTTGGGCGTCCAGCCCGGTGATGTCAACATCAAAGCAAAAACGAATGAAGGACTGGGCCACCTTGGTCGCAAGGAAGGGATTGCGGCCAATGTCGTGGTGTTGTTGCGCCGACGCTGATTTTCGATAGACACGCTGTCTCAGGTGTCGCCGTCCATTTTTTGGTGCACTGATCGGATTGGTTCAGCTATCGCTATGTAAGATAAAAATTTCGACTTGAACCGTGAGCCCACCGCCATGCCGGGGACTGAAGGTCAGATTGCCGTTCATATGCTGCAGCAGGCGATCCACAATGGCGAGTCCGAGCCCCGTACCCGCAGCGCCTGTCCGCGCAGAGTTACCCCGCGAGAACGGCTTGCGTATACGCTCAAGATCGTGCACAGGAATGCCCGGACCTCGGTCAGAGACTTTAATCTTTAGTGATTGGCTGTTGCCGTCCAAGGTGACAGTGAGCACTGGAATACCTGCTTGATTAAGACCGTAACGTCTCGCATTTTCAATGAGGTTGGTGAGGATGCGCCGCAAATCAGTCGCGGAGACCTGCGCATATAGTTCTGGCGCGATTGTGGCGGACAGTGTGCCGCCGGCATGCGTCGTCAAGCAGCGTTCGCGCTCAATGACTGCGGTCACCAAATTTGAAATATTGAGGGCGACTTGAGGCTCATGACTGGCGGGCCTGGCATAGTTCATCAGTTGGGCAAGAGAGTGATCAATCTGGGCGAGATCTTGATCGATCGCCTGCCGTCCGACGTCATTCATGTTGCTCATTTCAACTTCGAGTCGCATGCGTGTCAATGGTGTACGAAGATCGTGAGAGATGCCTGCCAACATCAATGCCCGATCGGCATTCGCTTGATGAATCTCACGTGCCATGCGATTAAAACTACTGTTGAGGGTACGTATTTCACGCGCGCCCGTCTCCGGCAATGCCGGGGGCGAGGTGCCCTTTGAGACCAAGTGCGCCGCGCGCGCAAGACGCGCCAGCGGACGGTTGATATAAGACACCCCAAAGGCCGCGCCAATCAGTGAAAGCAAGAGTGCGGCGGCCCCCCAACTCAGCCACTCAACGCCTCCCGTCAAACGAATCTCGTGACGTTCAAACGCGAGCCAATATTTTTCATGATTGAGACGAAAACTCACCCAAAAACCTGGCACCTCATTGACGGACCACGCCAAGATTGTTTCTTCGCCAAGCTGTCTGCGCACCAGCTTGGCCACGCGTTGCCAGTAACGACCACTCGGCAAAGGTTCGATCACGTCAACACCTGTGCGGGCATAGACATCCAATCCCTCGCGTAGTGACAGCGTTCGCAGAAGATCTCGACGCTCTTCGCTAGGCGCGTAGGTGAGCGTGGTCAAGGTGAGGTTGACTGAGGTCGCAATCCGTTGGCTCATCTGCGCTGCACGCGGCCCCATTTCGAGGCTAAAAAACACCAGTACCCAGGCCCCTAGGCTGGCCAGCATGAGTGCGGAGAGCAGAAGAAAACTGCGTGTGAAGAGATCAACTTGGGAGAGGATTTGCAAAAGCCAAGACCAACCGAAACGTATTGCGTTGACCCAATGCAATAGTTGCTGTCTGAGTTGGTGCTTGAGCGTACTAATTCCTGCCATCTGGAACGAACACATAGCCCATTCCCCAGACGGTCTGGATAAACGATGGCTTTGCAGGATTGATTTCAAGGAGTTTGCGCAGTCGCGAGATTTGTACATCTAGGCTGCGGTCAAACGCCTCGTATTCACGCCCGCGCGCAAGCTCCATGAGCTTGTCTCGAGACAGAGGAATCTTTGGGTGGCGTGCAAATACTTTTAAGACCGAAAATTCGCCTGTTGTGATGGCTACAATTTGCTGATCTCTCATGAGGGAGCGTGTTGCGAGGTTGAGGGTGTAAGGCCCAAAGCTGATAGATTCGTTGTCCTGGCCGGGTGCGCCTGGATGCTCTTCGGAACTACGACGCCTGAGTACCGCATTGATACGGGCGAGCAGTTCGCGTGGGTTGAAGGGTTTGGATAGGTAATCGTCCGCACCCATTTCGAGTCCAATAATGCGATCAATTTCTTCAGCTTTTGCCGTCAGCATAATGATGGGGGTTTGGTCGAGGTTGGCGCGTAGGCGTCGACAGATCGACAAACCGTCCTCTCCTGGCAGCATCAAATCAAGCACAAGCATATCAATGTGCTCACGCTGCAGGATTTTGTTCATTTCTCGGGCGTCCTCGGCAGTCAGGACATTGAAGCCTTGCTCTGTCAGATAGCGACGCAGCAAGTCACGTAGCCTCGGATCGTCATCGACGACGAGAATTTTCCGTGTGAATTGGGTATTTAAAGTATTCATAAATAAAAATGTAACCGCGGTCGCAGCATAAAACGTGCGGATCTCACAGGGTTTTACAAAAGCTGACATTTACTTAAAAAATTGTGACAATTTGTTTCAATGTTTCAAATAAATGGCTGAGTCGACGGGTATTGATCGTTGTACGCGGAGGTTCATTACAATCTCATGATGACAAGAATTCTGGCATTTGAAACCTCGACCTCCACCGGTACTGTTGCCCTGCTCTCTGAGCAAGGGGCCGCTGTGGTTGTCACGCAGCGCACTATCGAGGGCACGACAGGACATGCCTCCGAAATACTCCCTCTGGCGCATAGTATTTTAGCTGAGCTGAATTTGACGCAAAAAGACCTGACCGCGGTCGCCTTTGGGCAGGGACCTGGCGCGTTTACGGGTGTACGCGTTGCCTGTGGTGTGGCACAAGGCATTGCGCTTGCCCTGAACATCCCTGTGATTCAGATCGGCGCGCTCCCTGCGGTGGCTTCGCAGGTGGCTGCACGTCACCCTGGCGCGTTGCTCTATGTGGCACTAGATGCCCGGATGGATGAAGTCTATTTTGGCGTGTATGCCTGCGACGCCTGCGCCGAACTTGTCGCGGTTCAGCCCCCAGTCTTGTTGTCGGCAACGGACGTAAGCTTGTTTATTGAGCAGCGTCAGTTCTTTTGGCGACAACGCTTACCTGACTGTGGTGCTGTGACGCTCGTCGGGGAGGGTTGGAGTGTGGTGCAGCGAATGTGCCCTGAACAAGCATTGTCTGAGATCGGTGATGTGGATAATGTCGAGGCGCGTCCCGAAGCTGGCGCAGTGTCTGTGCTTGCGTTGCAGGCGTTCAAAGCAGGCCTGACCATTCTTCCCGAAAATGCTGCGCCCATGTATCTCCGCGACAAAGTAGCCTTCACCACGCTGGAGCGCGCGCGGGGGGATGGGGGCAATCCACGTGCGCAGGCACCGAGCGCCGCCGCGTTGCTGCCAATGCTTCAAGCGGACTTGCCTGAAGTGGTTGCACTCGAAGCTGCGGTTCAATCCTTTCCGTGGACACTCAAAAATTTTGAAGATGCGCTTGAGGCAGGCTACGAAGCGTGGGTCTTGCGCACAGAAGAGGGGCTCCAAGGCTTTTTCATCATCATGATGGCGCCTGATGTGGTACATCTTTTGGTGATTGCTGTCGCGCGGGACGCGCAACGCCGCGGTTATGGCAGTCAAATGTTGGCACACGTGACCAGACAGGCGCGCAGTGTAGGGGCTGAGGGCGTCGTTCTCGAAGTCCGCCCCTCAAATCTGGGGGCGTGTGCGTTTTATCGAGGTCAAGATTTTGTGCAGATTGGCGTCCGACGGGATTACTATCCAGCAGCAAAGGGTCAGCGCGAAGACGCATTGATCCTCAAAAAGAGCTTTGATCACTGATGACACACCCGCAATCCAGCGCCCCTCAATACTCCGCTTTGCAGCTTGCTTGGCTGCAGGAACTCGGCATTGAAAAGCCTTGGTTGCCGAGTGAGCAGCTTGCTCCGAAAACAGTCAGCGCCCCTACTGCGGTTGCGGTGTCCAATGCGCCTGTCGAGTCCGTCGCAGCCGTGGTCGCGGCGGTTCGTCCAATAGCGACGCGTCCCTCTGGCGCCTCAAGCCCACGTAAGGTGCCTTCTGTTGCGCCTTTGTCCGCAACAGAAGCGCAGGTCGATACGCGTGCGCTTGCTGGGGGTGCGCGTGATATGGCGGCTTTGGCAGACATCATTAGCGGCTGTCAGGCGTGTGGGCTCTGCAGGGAGCGGCAGCAAGCGGTCACCGGCGAAGGCGTGATGCAGCCCGCCATCATGGTGATTGGCGAGGCGCCGGGAGACTATGAAGACCGCCAGGGCAGACCTTTTGTGGATCGTCCTGGCCTCATGCTGGACAACATGTTGTCCGCTATTCAAAGCAGCCGAACCCAAAATGTGTACGTGAGCAATATCGTCAAGTGTCGTCCGCCCGGCAATCGAAACCCAAAGCCGGCAGAGCTCTCTGCATGTAAGCCTTATTTGCTGCGTCAAATCGAACTTGTGCGGCCTTTTAGTATTTTGGCAGTGGGACGTGCGGCCCAAGCACTCCTCGAAACAGACGCGTCTCTGGATAAACTGCGTCAGGTCACCCATTCTCTCTTGGTCGCAGGACAAAAGATCCCATTGATTGTGACCAGTCATCCTGTCACTTTATTGAATCACCCCGCTGAAAAAGCGGCAGTCTGGCAGGATTTGTTGCTCGTCAAGACCGTTTCTGGCCTCTGACGAGCGGTTATGACGTTGTAAAAGGCTAGAGCGCCTTGCCGTGTCCTTCTTGACCGATTTCGTCTAAAAGGTGTGGCTGTTTCTTGAGATTGCTACGGTTCCAGCGGAGCATGGCAATCATCAATGTCGCGACGATTGCCCCAAACATCCAAATAATGACGTCGATGGAGCAGTCGAGCCAGAGCAAGAGTGTATAGACGGCGACCATCAGCAAAATATTGAGCTGCTCATTGAAATTTTGAACGGCGATCGAGTGCCCTGCGGAAAGTAAAACATGGCCACGATGCTGCAGCAATGCGTTCATTGGTACGACAAATAGCCCAGAAGTGAGTCCAATCAGAATGAGCAGCAGATAAGCCACCCAAGGCAACTGCGTGCCAAGGATGTTGATACTCATGGAGTCATTCACAAAAGGCATCAACATCACAATAAAACCCATGGCAATCCCGAGCGGCAGCACCTTTAGGGCTTTAGGTAGTGGTATGCGACCGGCCAAAATTGAACCTACGATGGTGCCTAGTGCGGTAATGCCCATCAGGATAGATGCTTGATCGAGGCGATAGCCAAGATGGCTTTTACCCCATTCGATCACAATGAGCTGCAAAGTGGCGCCTGCACCCCAAAACAACGTCGTGACACCAAGAGATATCTGACCGAGCTTGTCGCGCCAGAGTACACGCACATAGCCGGCAAATGTTTGGACGAGCTTGATTGGGTTTTTGTTTTGCTTGGGATAGACGATGTTGGTGCTTGGAATCAATAAATTACAGCCTGCAGCGGCGATATAGACAAAAGCAATCATCAAAATGGCAGCTTCTGCAGGGGTGTCAACCAATTTGCTGACCCAAGCATGGCTTAATAGCCAAGACGACACCGTTGGGGACACAAGGATGCCGCCGACGACCGTGCCCAGAATGATGGACAAAATTGTCAGACCCTCAATCCAACTATTGCCTTTAACAAGCTGCATCGGATGAAGCATTTCCGTGACGATGCCATATTTTGCAGGAGAGTAGGCTGCAGCACCGATCCCGACGAGGGCGTAGGCCACACATACCAGTGCCACTTGCCCATCCTGTGCCAGTCCGAACATGGCATAGGAAAACATCAGTAAACAGCCGCTGACTTTGATCGCATTGGTCAAAAACATGACGCGCCCCTTGGGAAACGAGTCTGCTATTGCGCCGACAAAGGCTGCAAGTAGGACATAAGAGGCGGCAAACCACCATTTCATCATCGGTGCCATCCAATCCGGGCCGTGAAGCTCCTGAATCAGTGCAATCGCAGCGATAAACAACGCATTATCCGCAAGCGAGGACAGAGCCTGCGCAGCCATGACGGTAAAAAAGCCTCGATTCAAGATGGTTTCCCGAAAAAATGAACGCACGCCACAATGCGGTATTACGCATAATAAATGAATGGGGGATTCCCCGTAGTTTTATCCCCGCTTGGCATGGACTGTTAAAAGGCTGTTGGCGGCTGGGTCGTTAGTTTTATGCTCAGGCTGCGTTATGATCTTGGGGATTCCATCCGAGATTGTGCCTATATTGTGCGTCTGACCCAGATCAAACTAGCGGGATTCAAGTCTTTTGTCGATCCGACCGTGATTCCTACCCCCAGCCAGCTGGTGGGCGTGGTGGGTCCGAACGGCTGCGGCAAGTCTAATATCATCGATGCTGTGCGTTGGGTGATGGGTGAAAGCCGTGCCTCGGAGTTGCGCGGTGAGTCGATGCAGGACGTGATCTTTAGCGGATCTGGTCAACGCAAGCCCTCTGCGCGCGCGTCTGTTGAGTTGGTATTTGACAACAGTGATGGCAGGGCGGTGGGCCAATGGGCGACCTATGCTGAAATCGCTGTGCGGCGGGTGTTGACGCGAGATGGTACGAGTAGCTATTTCATCAATAACCAGCAAGTCCGTCGTCGTGACGTCAATGATATTTTCTTAGGCACCGGTCTGGGCGCGCGCGGTTACGCCATTATCGGTCAGGGCATGATTAACCGCTTGATCGAAGCCAAGCCCGAAGAGCTCCGTGTTTACCTCGAAGAGGCTGCTGGCGTCTCGCGCTACAAAGAGCGACGTCGTGAAACAGAAAACAGATTGTCCGACACACGTGAAAATCTCGTTCGTGTCGATGATATTTTGCGTGAGCTCACGTCTCAGCTCGAAAAACTAGAATCCCAAGCGGAGGTGGCGCGTGAGTATCGCGCTCTGCAAGCAGAGGGAGAGGGCAAGCAAAATGCCTTGTGGTTCCTAAAAGAAGCCGCGGCACACGAAGAGCGCGCACGTACACAACAAGAGATCGAACGAGCGCAAACCGAACTCGAAGCCTCGATGGCGGGATTGCGTGCGAGTGAAGCGGCCCTTGAATCGCGTCGCCAAGCGCATTACGCTGCTGGCGATGCGGTGCATGCTGCCCAAGGCTTGCTTTATGAATCTAATGCCAAGGTCAGTAGCCTCGAGGCTGAAATTCGTCATGTCGTTGAGTCGCGCAATCGCGTTCAAACGCGGCGCGCGCAGCTCCAGGTTCAGATGACGGAGTGGGATTCGCAAAAAGAACATTGCGTTGCCCAAATCCAGGAAGGTGAAGAAGAGCTAATGACGAGCGCAGCGCGCGCTGAACAAGCGCGTGAGCTTGCGTTGGCTGCCCAAGAGGGCTTGCCAGATATTGAGGCTCGTGTCCGTCAAGCTGCGTCGCAGCGCGAGGAAATGCGCGCCACACTCGCGCGTGTCGAACAAAGTCTTGCGCTCGTTGCGCAGACGCAGCGGGATTCGGACCGTCAGTTACAGACCCTTGAAATGCGCCGTGAGCGTCTTAATCAAGAGTTGCAAGGCGTGGATGCGCCAGATGTCGAGGCGCTTGAACGCTTGACGGGAGACAAGCTCGTTGCCGAAGAGTCCCTCGAAGAAGCCCAGGGTACCCTCGCTGAACTCGAAGACAAATTGCCAGATGCTGATGCGCGTCGAGCCCAGGCGCAGCAGCAAGCGCAAGCCGAAGCGGAAACGTTGGCCCGGCTCGATGCACGCTTGACAGCGTTGATGAGATTGCAAGAAGACGTACAGAAAAAGGGTAGCCTTGAACCTTGGCTGGCCAAGCATGAGCTTTCATCGTTGGCCCGCCTGTGGCAAAAGCTACATGTCGAACCTGGTTGGGAAACTGCCCTAGAAGCTGTGCTCAATGAGCGCATGACAGGTCTTGAGGTGCGTAATCTTGATTGGGTCCGCGCGTTTGCAAGTGATGCGCCACCTGCACGTCTGGCTTTTTACCAGCTGCCTCCTGCCGCGCCCGTAGCGCCTGCACCTGCTGGACTCAATCCACTTGCCTCCATATTGCGCATTACCGATCCTGAGTTGCGCACATTGCTTCAGGCTTGGTTGGGCAATGTTTTTATTGCCAAAGACGTCACTGAGGCGCTTGCTGCGCGCGCGTCGCTTCCCGCAGGTGCCACGTTAGTGGTGCAAGGCGGACACTTGGTCGATGCCAACAGTGTGCGCTTTTATGCCCCTGACTCAGAGCAGGCTGGATTGTTGGCCCGTCAGCAAGAAATTGAAAACTTACAACGGGAAATAAAAGCCCATCAGCTCATTGCGGACAATTCTCGTTCTGCTGTCGCGCGAGCCGAGTCTGCCTGGCAGCAAGTGTCGCAGGGCTTACCGCCTGCGCGTCAGCGTGTGGCTGAAATCACGCGTCGCTTGCATGATTTGCAACTCGATTACACGCGTTTGCAGCAACAAGTCGAGCAAACCCGTGCGCGTTCCGGGCGACTGGAGCAAGACATTGCCGAAGTAATTTCTCAGCAAGAAGAACTGACGGCTGCCAAACTTGAAGCCGAAGCCCGTTTCGAAGAATTAGATGCCGAAATTGGCGTGCAGCAGGAAGCGTATTCTGAAGCGGAAATGGCGGGTGAGGGACTCTTCGAAGAAGCCGAAACTGCGCGTAATCGTCTGCGTGATCAGGAACGTGGCGCGCAAGAAGCGGAGTTTGCAGAACGTGGGATACGCGCACGGATTGCTGAGTTACAACGTAACTTGCAGCTTGCCACTGAGCAAGGCACACGTGCGCAGCAGGAGTTGTTGTCGTTAGAGTCTGAGCTTTCGACGCTGGATGCCGCTGCGGCTGAGGCCGGTTTGCAAGAGTCGCTTGAACTTCGCGCGGAGCGAGAGGAAACATTAGGTCGCGCGCGGATTGAGATGGATACGCTTGCTGCTCAGTTGCGCGAGGCGGATGAAGAACGCATGACGATCGAGCGTTCGCTTGAGCCACGCCGCGAACGCATCATGCAGCTTCAGTTGCAGGAGCAAGCCGCGCGTCTGGCAACAGAGCAGTTTGCCGAGCAACTGAACGAACGTCAGGTGGATCGCGCAGCCGTGCAGGCTTCTTTGGTCGATCAGCCTGATGAGTGGCAGCGTCCCGCTTGGCTGCAGTCCGAAGTGCAGCGCATCACTAAAAAAATTGAAGGCTTGGGTTCGGTTAACTTGGCCGCACTAGACGAGCTGACGGCGTCGCGTGAACGCAAAAACTATCTCGATGCGCAGTATTTGGACTTGCAAACTGCGATCGATACACTTGAAGATGCGATCCGTAAAATCGATCGTGAGACACGTGATTTGTTGCAGACGACCTTTAATGAGGTCAATGGACACTTTGGTGAGTTGTTTCCAAAGCTATTCGGGGGCGGTGAAGCCCGCTTGATTATGACAGGCGACGAGATTTTGGACGCCGGTGTTCAGGTCATGGCACAGCCACCAGGTAAGCGCAATACGTCTATTCATTTGCTCTCCGGTGGAGAAAAAGCGCTCACAGCAACGGCGTTGGTGTTTGCACTATTTAAGCTCAATCCCGCTCCTTTCTGCTTGCTAGACGAGGTTGATGCACCGCTGGATGATGCCAATACCGAGCGCTATGCCAATCTCGTGAGTAATATGGCTGACCACACACAGTTTTTATTTATCTCACACAATAAGATTGCCATGCAAATGGCACGTCAGCTTGTCGGCGTGACCATGCAGGAGCAAGGTGTTTCGCGTATTGTGGCCGTTGATATCGAATCCGCATTGCAGCTTGCCTCTGAAGCTGCATGATTACCGAGGCAACATATGAGTGAGTTGCAAATATCTCTGATAGTGATCGGTGCAGCAATTATTGTTTTGCTGCTTGGTTTTAATTGGTTTCAAGATCTTCGCGTGCGACGTCGGATGCAGGCGCAAATGCCTGTCATTGAGCAGGATCCTTTGCTGGGCGAGTCTTTTGCGGCCGGTGAAGCGCGACGGGAGCCCGGTCTTGGTGGCGGGCAGTCATTCGCACAGTCCAGTGTGAATGCATCGTTGAACGCGACCAACGAACATCCTGACGCGGCGGTAGATGAACAAGGTCCAGATCCATCAACGGAAGTCGTGATCGAAATAACGTTTCAGGGTCCCATGTTGGGTGAAGACCTCCTGCCTTTACTACAGCCTCTGCGAAGCGCAGGCCGCAAATCTGTTCGGATTTTTGCGCAAGACATCGAGGGTCAGCTCGATCTGCGGTTGCATGCGAGCGGCCAATACGTTGCGGTGCATCTCGCAGTATTGCTGGCTAATCGAAGTGGGGCTCTGTCTGCGATCGAATGGTCTCAAATCTGGAATCGTGCGCAGAGCTTAGCGGATCAATTAGAGTCCAATATCGAAGGTCCGGATCAGCAGTTCGTGCTGGATGCAGCATCTCGTTTGGATGACACCTGTGCCGCGCTCGATACTCAGGTCGGTCTGACCTTGCTGCTTGGTAGTATGCGGTCTGTCTCTGAGGTGACAGCGGCGGCTCAAGGGATGGGTTTTGTCCCCTTTAACGGTGGGCTCGTATGGTTAGGTGATTACGGGCTAGTGTGCTTTAGTTTGTCGCGTGCGGATGCGGAGTCTTTTGACGCCGGTATGGCGAGTGTGGATCGGCTGTCTCTGCTGTTGGATGTACCCTGTAGTCCGGTCGATACGCGCGCCTTTGCCAACATGTCAGAGATCGGTTTTGAGCTGGCACGACGGATTGGCGGTGAACTGGTGGATGACCAATTACGTCCTTTACAGCCGGGTGCCGAAGTGGCGATTGATGAAAAACTGATGACCTTGTATTCGCAGCTTGAAAAGGCTGGTTTCGCTGCGGGCAGTCCTCGCACGAGACGTGTTTTTGTATAAAACGGGCGTCTAAGAATGGATGCGTTGGACTCGGTCATCGCACGCTTGAACTGGCTGCGTAGTGAGATTGAGCGACACAATCAGGCGTACTACGTGCACGACACGCCGGCTGTCAGTGATGCGCAGTACGACACGCTAATGCGTGAACTGCAAGCACTTGAAATAGCCCATCCTGACCTCCTCACGACGGACTCGCCGACGCAACGCGTGGGCGCAGCGCCCTTAGCTGCATTTGGGAGTGTGACGCATCGTGTCCCTATGCTGTCGTTGGGTAACGCCTTTGAAGATTCAGAAGTGCGTGCCTTTGATAAGAGAGTGTCTGAGACGTTACGTGCTGCGGGCAAACTGTCTGCTTCTGAAGAGGTTTCTTATTTTTGCGAATTAAAGCTTGATGGACTCGCCATTAGTTTGCGCTATGAGCGCGGGCGACTCGTACAAGCCGCGACGCGTGGGGATGGTCAGACGGGTGAGGATGTCACTTTGAACATCCGTACCATCAAGTCCATTCCCCTCAAGTTAACAGGGGCGGCTCAGAATATTCCTGAAGTACTTGAAGTGCGTGGTGAGGTCTTTATGAATCTCGCCGATTTTGATCGTCTTAATCTCGCGCAACACGTGCGTGGCGAAAAGATCTTTGTTAATCCTCGTAATGCAGCGGCAGGGAGTTTGCGTCAACTCGATTCTCGCATCACCGCCCAAAGGACCTTGAGTTTTTTTGCTTATGGTTGGGGAGATATTGGCGAAGTGCAGATGCCTCGTCACAGCGATATGCTGCAATGGTTAGCGCTATTGGGGTTGCCTGTGAATACTTCTCAACATGTCTTGGCGCGTGGTGCGGATCAGCTACTCAAGTTCTATGCCGAAGTGGGTGCGCGACGTGCAAAGCTGCCCTATGATATCGATGGCGTTGTCTACAAGGTCGATGATTTGACTGCGCAGCGGGTGCTAGGTTTTGTCGCGAGAGCACCGCGATATGCCATTGCACATAAGTTTCCCGCGCAGGAAGCCACCACAGAATTGTTGGATATTGAGGTGCAGGTTGGGCGGACAGGCGCGATGACGCCGGTGGCGCGCTTAGCCCCGGTATTTGTCGGAGGGGTGACGGTTACGAATGCCACACTCCATAACGAGACGGAAATTTTGCGTAAGGACGTCCGTATAGGCGACACGGTGATCGTCCGGCGCGCAGGCGATGTGATTCCTGAAGTCGTGGGCCCCGTGTTGGCGCAACGCCCAATTTTTGCAGCCTCTTTTGTGATGCCAACCGCGTGCCCTGTATGTGGCTCAGCGATTGAAAAAGTAGAAGATGAGGCGATTGCACGCTGTACGGGTGGTCTTTTTTGCCCAGCTCAGCGCAAACAAAGCTTGATTCACGCTGTAGGTCGAAAAGCGCTTGATATTGAAGGTTTAGGTGAAAAGCTCGTTGAGCAGCTGGTTGACCGTGGACGGATCCATTCTTTGGCAGAGCTGTATACCTTACGCGTCGAAGAGATGGCGGAGTATGACCGAATGGGTCGCAAGTCGGCTGAGAATCTGATTGAGGCGATTGCGCAAGCAAAGCGTCCTCCGCTCAATCGTTTGATTTTTGCTTTAGGTATCCGTCATGTCGGTGAGACGACTGCACGTGATTTAGCCTTATATTACGGCTCGCTTGAGGCGTTGATGCAAGCTCAACCAGAGACGCTTTTAAATGTCCCTGACGTCGGGCCTGTCGTGGCAGGGTCGATCGCAAGGTTTTTTGCAGAGCGTCATAACCAAGAGGTTGTGCAGGCGTTGCGAGAGCAGGGTGTTGAACCACAGGCACCGCAAGCGCAGCAAAGTGCTGGACTCGCGGGTAAAACGTTTGTATTAACAGGGACCTTGCCGACTTGGTCACGCGAAGAGGCATCGAGTCAAATTATTGCTGCAGGCGGGAAGGTCAGTGGCTCTGTTTCGCGCAAAACGTCTTATGTTGTCGCAGGCGAAGAAGCGGGAAGCAAACTGGAAAAAGCGACTGAACTTGGTGTCGCGATTTTAGATGAAGCAGGCCTCAAGGCATTGCTTGAGGCCTCGCAATAAGCCAGTATTTATTGGATCTTGGCTTTGCTGCGCAGTTGAGCTTGGTAAGCTGCAAGTGCTTGTTCACGCATCATTTGGTCGAGTTCTTTGCGAACCTGATCCAATGGTGGGAACTCGACAGGACGAATGTCCATGACTTCAATGACGTGCCAACCAAACTGTGATTTGACAGGCTTATCAGCCAACTGACCTTTTTTAGTAGCAGCTACGGCTTTGGCAAAAGGTTCTACATAGTTTGTCTCAGGCGCCCAACCCAGATCGCCACCTTTGGCAGCGCTTCCAGTGTCCTTGGACTGTTTGGCTAAGTCTTCGAATTTTGCAGACTTATTCTTGAGCTTGTCCTGAATATCGTTTGCCGTCTTTTCGTCTTCGACCAAGATGTGGCGGACGTTGTACTCAAACTTGTCGGCCTCAGCCTTTTTAAGTTTTTCGTATTCAGCTTTCACGGCTTCTTCAGTGATGGGGTTCTTTTTCAAGTAGTCAGCCATCAAAGCCTGTACCAAAATACCCTGGCGTGCCAATTCGAGTTCGATGGCAACAGCAGGATCCTTGGGGATGCCGGCTGCATCAGCAGCTTGAACCATCACCTGACGGTTGATCAGCTCTTGCTTGATCTGATCGCGCATTTCTGGAGAGTCGGTCGCACCGCGTGCCACCAGCAGCTTTACAAACTGATCAACGTTCGCCTGGGTAATTGCTTTGCCATTCACCGTGGCAACGTTCTGAGCATGAAGAGGTGCAACCAACACGAGTGCGGCGGCGAGCATAACGATACGTTTCATGAATTTCCTTTGGAGGGCGCCCGGGTTGTCAGCGCAAGCGCATGAATCGGGTGTGGGATTAAATCGCGCAAAAGATCATACACCAGCCGATGTTGCGCAATCATCGGACGGTTATTAAAACATTCCGCCACAATCGTGGCACGGAAATGACTGGCATTGCCGGGGTTGCCAGAATGACCGGCATGCAGATGCGACTCGTCGACAATGTCGAGCTCAAGGGCATTGAGCGGGCCAAGACGCTCGCGCAGCAAGGTCAAGTGCGGATTTGTGCCGCTCATGGTTTGTTTTCCTTGGCATCCGTTCCAACAGACGCCTCTTTGGGGTCATCCTGCTGCATGTGCTTGCCGAGCCAAACGGATTGTGCAATCACAAAGACAATCAAGAGTGCCATTAAGCCAAAGACTTTGAAGTTGACCCACTGATCCTGAGTGAAGAATCCTGAAAATGCAACGAACAGATTGAGTCCACCCGCCGTAATAAAAAAGAGTGCCCAGCTCAAGTTGAGCTTATTCCAGGCTGCGCTCGGCATGGTGACTTTTTCACCTAATAGTTTTTGCATCAGGTTTTTGTTCATGAGGTATTTGCTGACAAGCAAGACTCCACCAAATAACCAATACAGAACTGTAGGTTTCCATTTGATAAATGCATCGTTCTGAAGCCAAAGTGTGGCGCCACCAAAAAATACGATGACGGCAAAATTGACCCAGTGCATCGTTTCAATCGGTTTGCCGGTGAGCTTGATCCACAGGATTTGTAAAACGGCTGCGGCGATGGCGACAGCCGTTGCGACATAAATATCCGCAAATCGATAGGCCACAAAAAATAAAATGAGTGGAAACAGGTCGAAAAGGAATTTTTTCATGGTTTGACCGGCTCGAACGTCAAGGATAGCGAGTTGATGCAGTAGCGCAGGCCAGTAGGAGGCGGGCCATCTGGAAATACGTGCCCTAAGTGACTATCGCAGACATTACACATCACCTCAGTTCGCACCATGCCGTGGGACATGTCAGTTTCTTCTTTGACGTTTTCAGGGTTGAGTGGCTCAAAATAGCTTGGCCAGCCACAACCCGCATCAAACTTCGTATCTGAAGCAAATAGGGCAGTCCTGCAGCCTACGCAGCGATAAATGCCGTATTCGCGGTGATCCCAATAGCGTCCCGTAAATGCGCGCTCCGTGCCTTTTTGACGGGCAACGTAGTATTCGTCGGCGGAAAGCTGCGCTTTCCATTCAGCATCAGTTTTATGAATTTTTGACATACTTTACTTGGAGTGGACGTTTTGGAAAAAGTTCTCATGCATAATCAATCACTATGTTAATCGAGTTTAAAAATATCTTTGTCGAACGCGACGGCCGTCAAGCCCTGGCGGATCTGAGCTTAAGCCTGTCTGAGCGTCGTATTGGGGTGATTGGTCCAAACGGCTCGGGTAAGAGTACCTTTATTCGTCTGATCAATGGCTTGTTGATCCCGAAAACAGGACAAATTTGTGTCGACGGCCTCGATACGCGTAAAGATGTTGAAAAGATTCGCAGAAAGGTCGGTTTTGTATTCCAAAACCCTGATAATCAGATTGTCTTCCCAATCGTGAGTGAGGATATCGAATTTGGTCTCAAGCGACGTGTGCCTGAGCCCACCCTCAGGCTTCAGCGCGCACAAGAGGCCTTAGACCAGCTAGGCGTACTCCACCTTCAGGCGCGCTTGATACACACCTTGTCAGGTGGCGAGAGGCAGCTTGTTGCGCTCGCGGGCGTGCTAGCAACGCAGCCTGAGATCTTGGTGTTTGACGAACCCACCACGCAACTTGATTTGCGTCTGCGCAATCGCTTTGAGCAGCATCTGGCATCGTTGACGCAAGCGGCAGTGATCGTCAGTCATGATTTAGCGTTGATGGGCACCATGGATCGGGTGCTGGTCCTCAAAGACGGACGACTGGCGTTTGATGGTGCGCCCGATGCGGCCACCGCCTGGTATCGGATGCATTGCAGCTGATGGGTTCCTTTTATTTTCCAGGTGATAGTTGGTTGCATCAGATGGCGGCAGGTCAAAAGCTGTTACTGCTGATGCTGGCTGGAGCGGGCTTGATGTGGGTGTACGACTGGCGGATCCTTGCCGCAGTCGTTTGCGTTGTGTTGTTGTTACTTCAGCAATCAGGCGTACGCGTCCTGCAACTGTGGCAGCATATCCGTGCCTTAAGCTGGTTGGTGTTGGCGCTCGTAGTCTTTACGGCGGCCGTGCAGTCACCTTTAGCGGCTCTGGAGGTGGGTCTGCGCATGACGGCGCTGCTTCTCGCTGCGTTGTTGGTGTCGATGACGACCTCAATCGCTAAAATGATGGAGGTCTTGATTTGGTTACTACAACCCTTTCAAGCCCTGGGCTGGCTCAATAGCGAGCGTGTGGCGCTTGTTTTTGGACTCACATTACGATTGATTCCCGAGCTGAGTTTGCAATGGCATGAGATCCGCGAGGCTCAGGCCGCGCGCGGCCTAAAAGCAAATCCTCTTACAATGGGCGTGCCGATGTTGTTGCGAACGCTCAAACGCGCGCAGGAGATTGCTGACGCGTTAGACGCGAGGCAATAACGCATCTGATAAATATTCAATCACCCGATTCTGGGTGCTTGTTGCTCAAAAATTGGAATATCGATGTTAAAGACGAAAGATCTCGTACTGGTTGCACTGTTTACCGCAATGATTATTGTGTTGGGACTGATACCACCTGTGCCCGTTCCTTGGGTGCCAGTTCCCGTCACGCTGCAAACCTTTGGGGTCATGCTGGTTGGCTTGATATTGGGCTCTTGGCGGGGTGGTCTGGTGGTGTTGACCTATGTGCTGATCGCGATGATCGGAATCCCTGTGCTGCCAGGTGGACGTGCCGGACTGGCGGTCCTGGCCGGACCGACAGGCGGTTTTTTGTTGGGGATGATTCCAGGCGCTGTGATCACGGGTTTGTTGGCTGGACGGCTAAAGACAAATAGCTCTGTCAGTGGACCGCAGGGGTGGAGCGCTGCAGCCCCTCAGGTCTTTCGTTGTTGGTTAGCGGGTGTGGCGGGAGGCATGTTGGTGGTCTATGCCGTTGGTGTTCCATGGCTCGCCATTGTCACCGGTATGGGATTGTCCAAAGCCGCTTGGGCAATCGCAGTGTTTATTCCCGGCGATCTGCTAAAAGCCCTGATTGCGGGCATCGTCGCACAACGTGTGCGACGACTCGCCCTTGTTTAATTTTGCTTGAGCGCTTTGCGTCGCTCAAGCCAGGCACCAAACTCTCCAACGATTCCGCGGCGGAAGGCCAAGACGCAGATCACGAAAATCAGTCCGATCACAATCGAGACAGACTCACCCAGTCGTTGAAACCATTCGATCCCGGTCCAACCCGTGAGCGTCGCGCCGAGCTCGCCTACCTTGTTTTCTAGCAAGACCACGATAAAGGCACCAATGACGGGGCCAATGAGTGTGCCGAGGCCGCCAATCAGCGTCATCAAGATCACGAGCCCAGACATTTGCCATGTCGCATCGGTGAGTGTTGCTGAAACAAAAATCAACATCTTGGTCGAGCCTGCAAGACCCGCCAACATCGCTGATAAGACAAAAGCCAACAGCTTGAAGCGATCAACGTCATAGCCAAGCGAGATTGCACGCGCTTCGTTTTCACGAATGGCTTTGAGGACCTGCCCAAAAGGGGAGTGTACTGTGCGCCATATGATGAAAAAGCCCAGGACAAAAATACCCATCACTACGTAATAGAGATTGAAGTCGCTTTTTAAATCAATCAAACCAAACAAGCTACCCCGAGGGACGCCTTGGAGACCGTCTTCGCCACCCGTGAAATTGGCTTGCAAGAAAAAGAAATACACCATTTGCGACAAGGCCAAGGTGATCATTGCAAAATAGATCCCGCTGCGGCGAATGGCGATGGCACCCATGACGAGTCCGAGTACGCCGGCCACGAGCACACCAAAGGCAAGCCCGACTTCTGTTGGAAAGCCCCAAAGCTTGATCGCATGCCCAGAGGCGTAGGCAGCACTTCCCAAGAAGGCTGCATGACCAAAGGAAAGCAGACCCGTAAAGCCCAGTAGCAGGTTAAACGCGCAGGCAAACAGCGCATAGCACATGATCTTCATGACAAAGACGGGATAAATGCCCGTCAAGGGTATGAGAGCTAAAAGGATCAGTGCTAGTAAGTAGCCGAGATTCTGACGATTCATTTTTCTTTTCCAAACAAACCGGCTGGGCGAATCAACAAGACAATCGCCATAATGATGAACACAACTGTACTTGAGGCCTCAGGCCAAAAGACTTTAGTCAGTCCCTCAATCACGCCAAGTCCAAGACCTGTCACGATCGCGCCAAGTATCGAGCCCATTCCGCCAATCACCACAACAGCGAACACCACAATAATCAGGTTCGAGCCCATCAGTGGTGACACTTGAATAATGGGGGCAGCTAACACGCCTGCAAAACCAGCTAAGGCGACGCCAAAGCCATAGGTCAAGGTAATCATGAGCGGCACATTGACACCAAAGGCTTCTACGAGGCGTGGATTTTCTGTGCCGGCACGTAACAACGCGCCGAGCCGCGTGCGTTCGATGACAAACCAAGTAATTAGGCAAACCGTGAGCGAGGCGACTACGACCCAAGCACGATAATTGGGGAGAATCATGAAACCTAAGTTCGTGGCGCCACGCAGCGCTTCTGGCGCTGAGTATGGCTGTCCTGAGGCGCCATAGAAACTACGGAACAAACCCTCGATCAGCAGTGTAATACCAAAGGTCAGTAACAGACCATACAGGTGATCTAGCTTGTAGAGGTGTTTTAACAGAAACTTTTCAATCAGGATGCCGAAGAGGCCGACCAAAATCGGCGCAGCGATCAGCATGACCCAGTAGTTCAAGCCTAAATAATTCAGTCCCATCCACGCAAGGAAAGCACCAAGCATGTATAACGCGCCATGTGCAAAATTGATGACGTTGAGTAAGCCGAAAATGACGGCGAGTCCCAGCGACAAAATGGCGTAGAAAGAGCCGTTTACCAGGCCCAGCAAAAGCTGACCCAGAAACGCTTGCAAGGGAATGCCAAAAATAGTAATCATCGTCTGCCTACTTCATCAAGCCAATTGTCAGAACAGCTTTAATGCCCCCGAGCACAGCGTGCAACGGGGGCAAAGTCTGATTATTTCTTGACGAGTTTGCACGTGGACTCGGATAACTTGGTGAAGACTTCTTCACCAGGCAATACGGCGATTTGCTTGTAGTAGTCCCAAGGTCCTTTGGACTCGCTCGGCTTTTTGACTTCCATCAAGAACATGTCGTGCACCATGCGGCCGTCTTCGCGGACGTAGCCGTTCTTAGCAAACATATCATTGACTTTATTGGACTTCATCCATTTCATGACGGTATCGCCGTCGTCGCTACCCGTTGCTTTAATCGCATTGAGATAGAACGATACAGCGGAGTAGTCGCCAGCTTGAATCATTGAAGGCTTACGTTTGACGCGCGCCTCAAATTTCTTGGACCAGGCACGAGTTTCATCGTTTTGATCCCAATACCAGCCGTCGGTAAATTGCATACCCTGTGTGGCCTGCAAACCAAGTGAATGGATGTCATTGATGAAAATCAACAGGCCAGCCAGTTTCATGGTTTTGCCGATGCCAAACTCGTTTGCAGCTTTAATCGAGTTGATCGTGTCGCCGCCTGCATTTGCGAGACCCAAAATTTGTGCTTTAGAGCTCTGAGCCTGAAGCAGGAATGATGAGAAGTCGGAGGAGTTCAGCGGTGCACGCACTTGGCCTTTGACTTCGCCTCCAGCCTCTCGGACAACCTTGGCGGTGTCACGCTCAAGCGCATGGCCAAAAGCATAGTCAGCCGTCAAGAAATACCAGGTCTTACCGCCAGCTTTCACCACAGCAGAACCCGTGCCGCGTGCAAGTGCGACGGTGTCATACGCCCAGTGGATCGTGTAGGGCGTGCACTGTGAGCCTGTCAGGTCAGATGCTGCTGCACCAATTGCGAAAAATGGCTTTTTCTTTTCAGCGGCAATACCAGCCAGAGCCAAATTGACGCCAGAGTTGGTACCACCAATCAGCATGTCAATTTTTTGCTGGTCGAACCATTCACGT
>CAMAYM010000013.1 GCA_945862495.1 Bordetella parapertussis
GAAAGCTGTTGCTAAACCTGCAGCCAAGCCGGCAGCAAAAGTTGTCACCAAGCCTACCGCCAAGCTAGTAGCAAAAACTACCCCTAAACCCTCAGCCAAGCCAGTCAGCAAGGCTGCGGTCAAATCCTCAACAAGCTCCAAATCTAATAAACCAGCGGTCAAGTCCACCGCGACTCGACCCGTTTCAACGCATTCCGCAGCAAAAACTGCAGTTCAATCGGTCAAGGATTCAATGAAGTCGGCTTCAAAAAGTAAACCTACAGTCTCTGATAAAGCAAGCGCTAAAAAAAGTGCCACTAAACCCGCTGAAAAAATTACGGCTAAGCCCGTAGCAAAAGTTGCAACAAAGCCCGTAGTCAAGGCGACAGCGAAAGTCGTTGATAAAGTTGAGAAACAAGCGCCAGTAAAACCCGCAGCGAAGTCTACGCCTTCCAAGGTGGCAGCACCTGCCGCTAAACCGGTGCCCGTGAAAGCGGCGCCTCCTGCGCCAGTGTCATCCAAGGCACCTGGCAAGGTGGATGTGTCCAAGCCTATACCCGTCTTAGATGATGGTGAAGATCCCCCTAAAAAGGTAAGCGGTCGTCCTCCCGGTGGGACAGGTCGTCGTCCTGGTCGCCCTTCAAAAAATCCCGGCAACAATGATGCGGATTTTGGTGACGCGGGTGATAGCGAACACGAGGCTGAGGTGGTGCCTGATTTCAAGCCCGTTAAGCGCGGTAAGCGTGGTAAGGGTGATGCAAAGGATTTGATTGCACGCGGTCCTGTGACCCCAGAGGAATACGAAGCTCGCCGCAATCGTCTTAAATCACTGATTAAGTTGGGCAAGGATCGCGGCTACCTGACCTATGGTGAGATTAATGACCATTTGCCTGACGATTTAGTTGACGCAGAAGCAATTGACGGCATTATCAGCACGTTTAGTGACATGGGCATTGCGGTGTATGACCAGGCTCCTGATGCTGAAACACTGCTGTTAGGCGAAAATGCGCCTGTTGCCACTTCTGATGATGACGTCGAGGATGAAGCAGAAGCTGCCCTGACGACGGTGGATTCCGATTTCGGTCGTACGACGGATCCAGTGCGGATGTATATGCGTGAAATGGGCACCGTTGAGCTCTTGACGCGCGAAGGCGAAATCGAAATCGCGAAGCGCATCGAAGAGGGCTTGAAGCACATGGTGATGGCCATCTCTGCATGCCCAACAACGGTGAATGAAATCCTCAATCACGTCCAGCGTGTGCGCGATGGTCAAGCACAAATCGACGAGGTGGTCGATGGTCTGGTGGATCCTGATGACGGTGCCGAGTACGCTGGAGCAGGCGTTTCTGACGAAGCGGACGAAGACGGTCCTGCAGGCGGTATGAGTAGCAAGCAGTTAGAGGACTTACGGGTTAAAGGTCTCGCAAAATTTGAGATTGTAGGGACTGAGTTTGCGAAAATGCGTGCTGCGTACGAAGCGGATGGTTATCGCTCCAATGCGTATATGACTGCACAGGAGTCAATTCAGAACGAATTAATGGGCATACGATTCACCGCCAAAATGGTGGAGCGTCTGGCGGATACCTTACGTGCGCAAGTAGAAGAAGTCCGTAAGATTGAACGCTTGGTTCTGCATACGTGCGTAGAACGTGCTGGTATGCCACGCACCCATTTCATCAAAGTATTTCCAGGTAACGAAACGAATCTTCAGTGGGTGCTGGGTGAGGTCGAGACGGCCACAGATTATGCGCATACCTTGAGGCGCCATGTGCCTGCTGTGCAAGAGCTTCAGCAAAAACTGATCGACTTGCAAGTGCGCGTTGTGTTGCCTCTCAAAGACTTAAAAGACGTCAACAAGAAAATGGCGACTGGCGAAGCCAAAGCCCGTAAAGCCAAGCGCGAGATGACCGAAGCAAACTTGCGTTTGGTGATTTCGATTGCGAAAAAGTACACCAATCGCGGCCTGCAGTTCTTGGACTTGATTCAGGAAGGCAATATTGGTTTGATGAAAGCTGTAGACAAGTTTGAATATCGCCGTGGCTATAAGTTCTCGACCTATGCAACGTGGTGGATTCGTCAGGCGATCACGCGCTCGATTGCGGATCAGGCACGCACAATTCGTATTCCTGTGCACATGATTGAAACGATTAATAAAATGAATCGTATCAGCCGCCAGATCTTGCAGGAAACGGGTGCTGAGCCTGATCCCGCAACACTCGCCTCTAAAATGGACATGCCAGAGGATAAGATTCGCAAAATCTTGAAGATCGCAAAAGAGCCAATTTCGATGGAAACACCGATTGGCGATGATGATGATTCGCACCTCGGGGACTTCATCGAAGATATGGCAACGCTCGCACCCGCCGATGCAGCCTTGCACGGCTCGATGCGTGATGTCGTCAAGGAAGTACTTGATTCACTCACGCCTCGCGAGGCAAAAGTGCTGCGTATGCGCTTTGGCATTGAGATGAGTACAGACCAGACTTTAGAGGAAGTGGGTAAGCAGTTTGATGTCACGCGTGAGCGCATTCGTCAAATAGAGGCGAAGGCCTTGCGCAAACTTCGCCATCCAAGTCGTTCGGATAAGCTCAAGAGTTTTCTCGAAGGTCAGTAATGCAAATCCAAGTCCTGGTCGTGCATCCTAGCTTGCTCGTCCAGGCAGCATTGGATTGCATCATCCGGGCAGATGCTTTTTTTTGTATGGTCAAATCATTCACTAAGGGTAGTGAACTTGCTGAATTTTTGACCACAACAACAGATCGCTTCGATATCGTGCTGCTGAGTGCAGAGCAAGAGGATCCGTCCTTGATGTTACGGATCGCTGGGATGAGCGACGCAAAGGTTTTGTTGCTGGCGCTTGAGCGCGAACCCTCAAATGTGGAGGATTGGCTCAAGCAAGGCGCCCGGGGGCTGATCAATCCTCAAGCGGACAGAGCACAATTATTGAAAGCAATATCCAAGGTGTATGAGGGTGAGTTTTGGTTTAATCGCCAAATCTCCTCCCGCATTTTTAGTGGTTTGGGTCAAGTACAAGCGCTTTCCGAAGAGCAGAAGCGAATCGCTTTGTTAACTCCCAAGGAAAAGCTTGTAGTGAAGGCGGTGTTAGAGGGCGGCGGTAAGACCTTGAGAGATACCTCCAAAGATCTTGAAATCAGTGAGAATACGGTTCGTAATCACTTAAGGTCCATTTACAGAAAATTAGGTCTAGCGAACAGACTTGAACTTTTTGTCTTTGCCCAGCAGCACATGAGCCGAGCATTTAAATGATTCGCTGATTGTCTATAAAAAGCTAGTCTCGGTTCTATCACGCATGCTCTAAGATCTGGTGGCATATGAATAAGAACGCAGAAGGTGGCTTGGACAAAGCTCGGCTTCTCACTCCTCGGCAAGAGCAGATCTTATCTCTGCTGACTCTCATCTGGATGATGCAGATCGTGCGGTGCATTTAGCCCAGACTATTCAAAAATGGTCAGACCATTATTGCCAGAGTCACTTCAAGGATCATGAGTCTGAATTGCTACTCAATCCTATTAGTGTCGGTGTTGCCTCTCACCCAGAAGTCGTTGCTGAAAAAAACGGTTCAAATCACTGGCGCAGGATCTTTTAGATCGGCAGCTATTTTGGCGCGCCACGCGCGGCCGTTGGGCAGACCGCTTGCTGATGCATCAACGCAGCGTCTTGCTCCCCTCAGTGTGCCGTGGCTAAAGGGCGCGGTGGCGCCTAATCAATCGATTGGACATCAGCGTGTGGGGAGTGTTTCTGCGATTGGAGAATATGGTGAGGACTTGATTGACACCCGCCCGCCTTGGAAAGGGGTGGAGGTGATCGAAAATATTCTCACTTCATGCTTCGGGACTGCGCCAGTAAACCGTTGGTTGTTCAGGTCTACGGCTTAAAAGCATTGGACGCAATAGCATCGGTTCTAGGTGAGCGAGGTATTAACAAGTTGGCATCTTGTCCGATCTTGATTGTCGCGGCGAATTTGATGGATACGGGTCAAGCGCAAATGGTGATACGACCTCTTGGGAGTCATCAAAAAAATCAATCACTGTCTCGCGTGTTTTCTATGCAAATAATTGAACATGCTGCCTTACCGCAGGAGATTCGGACTGATTTGCAAAGCTCACTAGATGGTTTGTCTATTATTTCTAAACAGTTGATTATGGCGGCTGCGACAGAGCCTACACAGCCGATTGATTATTTTGTGACGCAAGCAGACCTCCCACATCATCAAATCCAGTCATGTTTGTCTGAACTCACTGCTTCCGGTTTGATTGCACCCAAGTCGGGTGGTGGCTTTCAGTTTCGTGATTTGATGACGGCGCAAGCCATTCATCATTTGACGGTGGCGATCCCTGAACTGGGTGAGTCCTAATAAGACTACAGCCTGAGTGAGGCTATAATCATAGGCTGATTAATGCCCCCCTAGCTCATGCTTGGTTAGAGCAGCGGACTCATAATCCGTTGGTGCCGTGTTCGACTCACGGGGGGGGCACCATTATTAAAGCGGCTCACAGCGATGTGGGCCGTTTTTATTGATGCCAATTTTTGGTTGGCCAATTCAATAAGCGCAAACAGTTGCGTCTGCTAATTTAGCTTTTCACCTATTATTTCGATGTCGACACGATTGTTTTTCGATCGCCCAGCTGCAGTGGCATTGTCCCCAAGTGGTTTTTGAATGCCGTTGCCTTTTGTTGAAACTCTGTCTGAGGGGATGCCACGTGCGACGAGATAAGCTTTTACTGCCGCCGCTCGCTGGTTAGAAATGACAAGGGCGTTTGCCGCTGACGAGGTCAATGCAGCATTGCCTTCGAGAATGATCAGCTCGAGACGAAATTGGCGAGTCAACGCGACTATCTGATCAAGCAGTTTTTTTCCTTCAGTCGATACAGCCGTCTCATCAAGAACAAAGTAAATGTCAGCTTTTACAGAAACCTTGTCTACGGTAGCCCGCTTATTTTGAGCCGATGATGTGGGCGAATAACTTATTGCACAAGCCACGACAATACTTAAAAATAGCAAAAAGGCTCGAGTGACGTTTGAGTGTTGAGTGGAAGTCATGATCGTTGTTTTATGTATAGATGAGTGAAGTTAATATCCAACTTTACATTCGCCATTTGTTAGTACCCCGGCCTTCCAACTGCCGCGGCACTCGGTACCGTCGTATTTAGTAAAAATTCCATTAACGCCGTTCGCTAATTTTTTAGCATCGCAACCATTCTTATCAATCGTAAAAAACAGTCCTTTAAGACCGTTGGGATCTTTTTCATTCTTGATGGCAACGACTCGGCACATTCCTTCAGTGTTGCCAAATTGCTGCAACGGTTTGCCTTGGTTGTCTTTGTAATTTTTCATGTACTCGATTGTGGTGGCGGGAATATTATTTTCAATCGCGATATCAATCGCAGTCGCGCCTTTGGGGTTTGCGATGGTTGGATCTGCACCTAGGCGAATGGCCTCCTCGATGACCGGGATGAGATATACGTTTGAGTTCGAGATCTGGGCTAAAAATGTTCTGCCCAACGTATCCATATTGTTAAGATTTGCACCCGCCTTCACAAGCGCACGCACGATCAAAATTTTCCTGCCAGTATCACCCCCTGTACTCGCGACCCAGGAGAGGGGACTGAAAGGATTATTAGGCAATGCCTCAGGTGAGGCCTTCATGCTTAACAGTAATTCTGTCATAGGCACATCAGTCCGGGTGATCGCAATATTGATAGCCGTTTCCGTACCGACAGAAGATGCGCTATTGGGGTTAGCGCCTTCATCCATAAGTTTTTTGGCTGCGACGACGTCCCCTCGTTTTATTGCTGCAATCAACTCAGGACTGGATTTTTTTTCGTTTTGAGCATGCACGCTGAATGACAACAGCATCAGTGCAAGAGTTATAAGTTTTTTCATCTTTTTCTACTAAGGATTAGTTTTCTGTAGACCGGTACTCTAATTTAACAAATTTAATATTAGTGTGATTTTTGAGGTGAAGCTGGATTGGTTACATTGGCTTTAGGATCGAGTGTCATACATTTTCCTTGAGAGTGAAAATAGAAAGGTTTCTATTTAGGCAAGTCAAAATTGGCTCACAGGTCAATATATGTCCCCTGATACGATTATTTAGTCTGCTAGCGCACATAGAGTTCGTGTTTGCGAGGGCTTTCATAGCAAATTTTGTTATAAGCTATCGCTATAAAAATCTTATTGAATGGCTCACCTATGAAACGGTTCTCCTCTCGGATGGCAGCAGTTGATGCACCCATCATTCCCGCGATCGCTGGACTGGTTCGTAGCAATCCGGGCACGATCTCGTTAGGGCAGGGCGTCGTCAATTATGACCCTCCAGAAGAGGCGCTCAAAGCGCTTCCCGGTCTCATGAGCGATACGCAGCTGCATAAGTATCAGTCTGTTTTGGGACACGCAGGCTTGCTTGAAGCGCTAACTGAAAAACTCAGCTCGGAAAATAGTATTCAATTAGACAATGCGTCACTCGTGATGGTGACGGCTGGTAGCAACATGGCGTTTTTAAATTGCGTCATGGCTGTAGGTGACCCGGCTGACGAATTTATTTTGCCGATGCCGTTTTACTTTAATCAAGAAATGGCCATCAAAATGTGTGGCTGCGTCCCCGTAACGGTCCCTGTGAATGAGGACTGGAGTCTCAATGTTGAGGCGCTTGCAGCAGCGATTACACCTCGTACGCGCGCGATTGTGACGGTTTCGCCCAACAACCCAACCGGTGCGGTGTACTCCCAAGCTTCCTTGACTGCAGTCAATAAGCTGTGCGCTGAAAAAGGGATTTATCATTTTAGCGATGAGGCCTACGAGTACTTTACGTATGAAGGTTCAACGCATTTTTCTCCAGCGTCTCTGCCCGGTGCTAGCCAACATACGTTTTCGTTTTATTCCATGTCGAAAAACTATGGCATGGCGAGTTGGCGAATTGGGTACGTAGTGTTTCCAGCGGACTTATTTGATGTCATGAATAAAGTGCAGGATACCAACCTGATCTGCGCACCGATGCCGTCGCAATTATTGGCACTGCAAGTATTGAAATATGGTCGTGAGTGGGTGGCCCCAAAGGTCGAGGCGCTTGCTACTGTGCGGGACAATGTGTATCAGGCCCTCGATCAACTTGGAGACTTGGTGCAGTATCCAAAAACGCAAGGTGCTTTTTATGTGTTGATGAAAATGCCAGGACTCAAGGACAACCAAGATCCGTTAGCGTTTAATCGTGCGATGGCGCAGCGACACAAAGTGGTTTCTATTCCTGGCTTTGCATTTGGATTGACCAATATGCAGGAGGCCAATTATCAGCGTTTGTCTTACGGGGCGTTGCAGGCTGCAAGCGTCGCTGAGGGCGTGGCACGGTATGTTGAAGCGGTGAAAGATTGGTACGGACAACAATGATGGTCGCTTTTGACTAAGTCCCAACTGTCGCTCAACAAGCTTTCCTGTCCCTGCGGTCGCATCGCAGCGGGCAAGCCCTTGTCTTTTGAAAAATGCTGCGGCCAGTACCATGATCACTTTGACAGCAGACCCGCACCTGACCCTGAAAGCTTAATGCGGTCCCGTTATAGTGCGTTCGTTCTGGGGCGTGAGCGGTATTTGCTCGCTACGTGGAGCCCGACAACGCGTCCGGCTTCGCTCGAGTTTGAATCGCAAGCAAAGTGGTTGGGTTTAGTGATTAAAGCCAAGCGAATGGTGGATTTAAATCACGGGTATGTTGAGTTTGTTGCGCGCTATCGTCTCAATGGACAAGCGACCCGATTACATGAAAATAGTTTTTTCGTGCGTGAAGAAAATCGCTGGTTGTATGTCAACGCTCAAGAGTAAGCATATGGAATCAATGTCTTTGATGAAAACCCTGACGCCCGGATTTCGCGCACTCGTGATTGGTTCGAGTGGTGCGATCGGTGCTGCTTTTGTCTCTACGCTGCGGCAAGATCCTGCTTGCCTCGAAGTGCTTGAGGTATCTCGAGGGACGCATCCAAATTTCGCGCTAGAGAGTGAAGAGAGTATGTCCGCGATCGCTGCGTCGCTCAAGCCTCAAGGTCCATTCTCCTTGATCATTGATGCAACAGGCGCCCTCACGATCGATGGAAATGGCCCTGAAAAACATTTGGGCGCACTCAATGCTGACCGGTTAATGCGTAGTTTTCAAATTAATGCGATTGGTCCAGCTCTGTTGTTGAAACATTTTTTACCCTTATTGGCGCCCGGTCGCTCCATTTACGCCAAGCTTTCTGCGCGGGTGGGCAGCATTTCAGATAATAAAAAAGGAGGGTGGTACGGCTACCGTGCCTCAAAAGCGGCTCTGAACATGTTGTTGCAAACGGCCGCCATTGAGTTCGCGCGCAAAAATCCTGCCGCCGTGATTGCGGCCTTACAACCTGGCACAGTTCAGTCTCCTCTCTCAACGCCCTTTGTTGATCAAAGCAGCGTTCTCACCGCCCTAGAGTCCGTTGAGGGTTTGTTGCAGTCACTCGATCAGTTAGGGATGGCAGAGCAACAGCATACTGGCGCATTTTTCTTAGATTACAAAGGTCAGGCGATTCCTTGGTAAGCTAAGTTCTTAAAGTATGACTTTTCATGATTCTTTATATCTTTTGGTTATAAGAAGAGAAAGAATATGTACTTCGATTTTAAAGAACGAGAGAGCAAAATACTGGAGTTAGATCTTCACTTTTCTCTGGGTTGTCTTCATCATGAAAATATTAGCAGCTTTTATCTTTGCGCTTTTCTTATCGACGAGTGCCATCGCAGCTGAGCCACTCCTGTCTGCTTCGGCAGTGCAATCCGGCCTTAAGGCGCCCAATACCGTCGTCATCGACATTCGGGATCCAAAATCTTATGCCGAGGGTCATATTGCGGGTTCATTAAGCGCTCCCTATGGCACTTGGCGTGGCCCTGCGGCCAATCCTGGTGAGTTGCCTTCAATTGCTAACCTCACCAAACTCGTGCAACGCCTCGGCTTGACGCCAGAGACACATGTGATTGTGACGTCCTCAGGTAAAGACGATTCAGACTTCGGTGCAGCAGCGCGGGTGTATTGGACACTCAAGGTGTTAGGCCTGCAGCATCTCTCCGTTTTAAATGGCGGCCTTAAGGCTTGGCAGGCAGCAGGATTGACGTTGGATGACAAACCTGTGAGCGTTGCAGCGAGTACGTTTGTCCCAACGATTAACCAAAGCATGATTGCCACCCGTGAAGAGGTGGTGGCGAAAGTAAACGCTGGCAATGTACAGCTTATCGATGCACGTCCAGTTGAGTTTTTTGATGGTTCGACCCGCCATACTGCTGCCAAGGTGCCCGGCACCTTAAGAGGTGCAGTAAACGTGGAGCATTCAATATGGTTTGAGCCCAACAGCACCAACGTTGTTTCATCAGGTCAAGCTAAGAAATTGCTGGCAGCCACCTCGGTTCAGGCAGACCAAGAGGTCGTTTCCTTCTGTAACACTGGTCATTGGGCCGCAACGAACTGGTTTGTTTTGTCCGAGCTGGCGGGTCAGAAAAACGTCAAGCTCTATTCGGGCTCAATGGTGGATTGGACACAGGCAGATGGGGCGTTGCCCATGGACAACGTCCCCAATCGTGCTAAACAGTTGTATATCGATGCAAAACTGCGACTGGCTAAGTAAGTATTCAAGATGAAACGACTGCCTCTTAGCCTGTTGCTATGCATTTTCTTTATTTTCCTAGCTTGGACAGTTTCCATTCGTCAAGCCGTGTTGTTTGCGGTAGGAATTGGGATGGGAGCTGCACTCGCAGGAGCGCGCTTCGGTTTCACAACAGGGTGGCGTCAGCTGATTGAGCACAAGGATCCAAAAGGGGTCACGGGTCAATTAGTGCTACTCGCGCTCGCGTCAGTGTTTTCGCTCACCTTGCTGGGAAAGTATTCTGAGCTGACGGCTGCGTTGGGTCCGCCAAGTATCAGTTTAATAATTGGCGCGTTTGTGTTCGGCCTGACCATGCAGATTGCGGATGGCTGCGGATCCGGTACGTTGTACAAGGCAGGTCTAGGCATTCCAATGAACATGGGCATCTTGCCTTTGTTTGCCTTGGGTAGTTTTCTAGGGTCTGTACAAGTTGGCGACTGGCTCAAGCTCGGACAAGTTGAGCCCATTGGTCTCGTGACGGAGTTTGGCAGCCTAAACGCGATCGCGATCACACTTATTGGCTTGGCTATTTTTGGCCTGGCAGCCAGACTATGGGTGGGAAAGGGACGCAGGTGGTGGGACCGTAAGTGGCTTGTGGGTGCTTTGGCGTTAGCCGTGCTCGCGGCACTCAATCTTCTCATTGCCGGACAACCCTGGGGGGTCGTGTATGGCTTTGGACTGTGGGCCGCCAAAATAGTCAATGCCGCCGGTTTATTCGATCCCGCTGCAAACGCGTTTTGGAGTCAGGCGGGCAATGCACAGCGTTTGAATGAAATGGTGTTGATGGATATCACGTCCATTACAAATATTGGCATCTTGGGCGGCGCGTTGTGGATTTCTGCGCGTACCTCAACGGATAGCAAGCCCATGACTGCCAAACAATGGATGATCGGCTTAATTGCAGGCTTTTTGATGGGCTACAGCTCACGTCTGGCTTTCGGATGCAACATCGGTGCCATGCTCAGTGGAATATCAACGGGCAGCGTCCATGGTTGGATCTGGGTACCCCTTGCATTTGCGGGCACGATGATCGGTGTACGTGTTCGTCGTCATTATCAATTTTAAGGATCGATTCAAGATGATCCAGTCGACAAAAAAATATCAGGCGTTTTTTTGGGTATGTCTAATCTCATTTCTCGTGTGGGACACGACAGTTTCACCGCCCGTTGATTTGCGAAATGAACCTCCTCTCATCGCGGCAGGTTCCGGCAAGCCTTCAAGCGGTGGACATTGCGCGGTCTCAAAATAAGAATAAGCCGCAAGTGCAACACTTGCGGCTTATTCCATTACCAAGCGTGTTTGACACGTCAAATGATCATCATCTCCTGACGCGTTCAGGATGTTCGCCATAGGGCGGGCCATACATCACCAATACTCGTACAGGTTCAGCACTGGTGACAGAGAACACATGCATCGTGTCCGCAGGGAAAAAGCAGGTGTCTCCAGCTTCCATATCAAAGGACTCCCCATCTACCTCAACATGTGCTGTGCCGGCCAGTAGGTAACACACCTGTTCTAGTCCAGGATGCGCATGGGGCAGGGCACCACCGCCACGCGCGATCGTTCCCAACACGACTTCAATGTGTTTGGCACCTACATTGTCTGCACCAATCAAGCGACGATTACTTGTCTCGTGATGATTGGCCGGCGAGTAGGGTTGAACACTTGCTTCTTTGATGAGATATTTTGAGGCCATGATTCTAGTACATCCTTATTCGGGCTTGACACCTGCGCCACGCAGCATTTCACCCCAATGCTTGAGTTGAAAGTCCACATATTTCGCAAACTCTTCGGGCGTCTTGGTGGGGTCAAGTTCAAAGCCCGTTGCAGCAATTTTTTGTTGAAAATCTTTGTCTGCAAAAACGGCCTGCAACTCAGCATTGAGCTTGTCCACAATCGGGCGGGGCAGGTTAGCGGGACCAAAAATACCGTTCCATGAGGTCAAATCAAAGCCCTTTACAGTACTTGCAATGGAAGGCACTGTTGGAAAGCTCTTTGAACCCTTAGCGGTTGTGACGGCTAAAGTACGGATACGATCAGACTTGAGTGCGCCCATGCCCGAACCCAAATCTACGACATAAACTTGCACCTGACCTGCAATGAGATCCGTCATCGCTTGTGTACTGGCTTTGTATGGGATGCCTACAACATCGATACCGGAGATCCGCTTGATGGTTTCCATGGCGACTAGTGAGGTACTGTTTGGCGTGGCATAGGACAATTTGCCGGGATTCTTTTTGGCGTATTCGATCAACTCAGTCAGATTGGTCACAGGCAGCTTAGGATTGACGGCCAAGGCGAAAGGCAGCTCACCCACGCGCGCGATCGGCGTAAAGTCCTTGATTGGATCGTAGCTCAGCGTTTTAAACATCCAGGGGTTGGCTGAATGGGATGTATTGGTGGTCATGAACAGCGTATAGCCGTCGGGTGCAGCTTTTGCAACATACTGCGCGGCGATTTGAGCACTCGCACCTGCTTTATTTTCTACAATAACAGGCTGTTTGATGCGCTCAGAGAGTTTTTGGGCAACGTTACGCGCTACGCCATCTGTGCCGCTACCTGCAGCAAAAGGAATAACCAGTGTGATCGGCTTGTTAGGATAGGCTTGTGCAAACACACTTGCAGAGAGGGTCAACGCAGCAATGCCAAGCAAAGTTTGTAACTTTTTCATTTATGGATATCCAAACTCTAAGACGGGCTTACTTTTTAGCATAAGGGTCCTCTGCCGAGCAGCTAAAAATCTGAGTATCTTCCCTAGGGTGCAATGGCATCAAGCATGTTCATTGCGCATAGACTTTACTGATCTCAGCCAAAAAGGCACAATCTAAGTATGCCTATACCTTCATACCTGACTGCAGCTTTTTATCTGTTCGTAGATCTACCCGATTACGTGACTCGAAGACAAGTATTGCTTGATTTTTGTGAGCGGCACAATGTGAAAGGCATGATTCTTTTGGCACGCGAAGGGATCAACAGCACGATTGCCGGTAGGCCTGAAGACGTACATGCCGTTCTAACGTATCTTCGCTCAGATCCCAAATTTTCGACCTTACAGCACAAAGAGTCTTGGTCAGATCTTCCTCCTTTTCACCGCATGAAAGTGCGTCTCAAAAAAGAGATTGTGACCATGGGGGTGCCAGGTATTAGCCCAACCAACATGGCTGGGACTTACGTTAAACCCGCTGACTGGAATGTGTTAATCAGTGATCCGGACGTAGTCTTGATTGATACACGAAATGATTACGAAGTCGAGCTTGGAACGTTTACAGGTGCGATTGATCCCAAGATCAAAACTTTCTCTGAGCTCGTCAAATGGGTAGAAGAGGCCGATGTGCTTGCGGCACAAACGGGTAAAAAGCCCAAGGTGGCCATGTTTTGTACAGGTGGTATCCGGTGTGAAAAATCAACGGCCTTAATGCGAACCAAGGGCTATGACGAGGTCTACCACTTAGAGGGAGGTATTCTCAAGTATTTAGAGGAGATTCCACCTGAGCATAGCCAATGGAATGGAGAATGTTTCGTTTTTGATGACCGCGTCTCCGTAGATCATCATTTACAACGCTCGGGTCGCCAGCTGTGCCATAACTGCCGAGATCCACTCCCCGATGGTGCGATGCAATCGCCAGAGTTTGAAAAAGGGGTGAGTTGCCCGCGATGTTTTACTAAGGGTGACGAGGAACAAAAACGAAGGGCGCGGGAGCGTCAAAAACAGTATGAGCTCGCCAAAGCACGTCGTCAGCTCCATATTGGCGCTAAGATAACACCGCTTAAGTAACATCGCTTAAATAACACTGCATTCATAGCAATGCTTGAGTCATTTCTTTTAGAGGCTATATGAAAATTAAATCTACACTTGCCGCCTTGACTGGTGCTGTTCTGCTGAGCTGCTTTGGCAGCGCTGCCATTGCTCAAGAATTTCCCCCCACCAAGGCGGTGACCTTGTATGTTGGTTTTCCCCCTGGCGGTGCCAACGACATCGCCGCAAGAATTATTGGAAAAAAACTATCTGAAAATATTGGCCAAAAAGTTGTCGTAGATAACAAACCTGGTGCCGGTGGCAATATCGTGACAGACGTTGTCGCCAAAGGTCCGTCAGACGGTTCCGTGATTTTGCTGGGTTCGATTGGGCCACTTTCCATCGCGTCGCATTTGATGAAAATTCCTTATGACCCCGTAAAGGATTTAGCACCACTTGCGATGGGCGGTAGCTTTCCAAACGTGTTGTTAGTCTCGCCAGATTCCGGTATCAAGAGTTTGAAAGACCTCGTTGATATGGCTAAAAAAAATCCGGGTAAATTGAGCTATGCCTCGACGGGAGCGGGTTCTGCTTCGCACTTGCAGGGTGAGTTGTTTAATCAGCGCGCTGGTGTGGATATTGTTCACGTCCCTTACAAAGGCGGCGGTGCTGCGATGGTCGATGTGATTGGTAATCGCGTGACGGTGTATTACTCGGCTTTACCATCTGCTGCGCCCCAGATCAGGTCGGGCAAGCTAATTCCTCTGGCTGTCACCAGCGACAAGCGTGCTGATATTTTCCCAAATATTCCAACTATTGCAGAGTCTGGGTATCCAGGCTTTGATGCCAGAAACTGGTATGCATTTGTTGCTTCATCCAAGACTTCACCTGCAATCTTAGATCGCTGGAATAAGGAAATCGTCAAAGTCATTACAGACAAAGAAGTCACTGCAGCCTTGCATTCACATGGTCTGACACTCGAGCCCGGTTCACGCGAAGATTTATCCAAGTACATTGCCAAGGAGTCGGCAACATGGAGCAAAATCATTAAAGATCGCAACATCCAGATCGATAAATAATAGCGATTGCGCGAAAGGGAGTCAGGCTCCCCAATCACTGCACATAAAAAAGGGCGATATTTGTATCGCCCTTTTTACATCATTAACCTAAACGAAGACTAGTCTTCAAACTGTCCAAAACGCACAGTCGTCGAGCCTACTTTGACGTTAGAGGTCGAAGGCATCACGAGAACAGTATTGTCATAGGGCACGCGAATAGTGTGCTCACCGTCAGTTGCCACGACATCACCCTTCTTGGGTACGACTTCGAGTCCTTTGTATTCCTTATTGAAGTGAAAGCCCGTGGATTTGGCAACCACAGCCTCTGTCACCCGAACAATGCGTTGTTTTGCGCACAGCGGTAAACGCAGTGCAGGTTGTACAAACGTATCATCGACAATATTAAATAAGCGTAAAAAACGCAGCAATGTGTCGTTCGCCACATCCGCAGCAGACTTTTCCCAATGCTGGCCGCACTCAATCAACAAGCCAGTACGTGGATCATTGGGTTTGCCAAAACCACCGCGCTCAATCATACGCAGACCCGCTGGATGTCCTGTATCAATCAGCAAAAACTCAGGTAAGCCGACACGCTTGGAAAGGGCCGCACTTTTCTCGCCACCTTGGCCAGTTGCACCACACACCATAATTGGGGCGCAAGGCTCTGACATGGAGTGGATGTCGAGCAGATAGTCTGCCGCATCGACAAACGGCTGAAGCACGCGTGCGCGACGCAGTTCAGCAGAGTCGCGCGCGCCGAACAATACATCGTCTCCCCAAACACGATTGAAGTCCTCATCCACGTAACGGCTTGCGCTTGGATTTTCAGGATCCCAGCGGGAATAGGCCAGCGTATTTGCAAAGGCAATCGTCAGGCGACCGGCATTGGGTTTAACCTGCTGGCGCAGAAACCAGTCTACCGCGATCGCGCCACAAAATTCATTGCCGTGGGTCAGTGCCTGCACCATGACATGCGGACCTGGACGACCAGAGTCAAAACTCCAAACGTAGGGCACACCCGTGTTCGAGTGTTCCCAGGCGCTGATATCAGGTGCTTGAATTTCAATGGGATAGGGCTGTTTCATTTTGATACTTTTAAAAATTAGTGGGGCTCATTGAGATGGCAAGCGGACTGACGTCCTGGACTGATTTCTCTCAGTACGGGCGCCTCGACAGAGCATCGTGGCATCGCATGGGGACAACGAGGATGAAAGTGACACCCCGATGGTGGTGCGAGCGGGGAGGGAATTTCACCTCTGATCGGCACAAAACTACGATGCTTTCGATCGATACGAGGGATTTCTTGGAGTAACGCTTGTGTGTAGGGATGATTCGGTTCGGCGAACAGCTCCTCGGTAGGTGCGATTTCCGCGACACGTCCGAGATACATCACTACGACACGATTAGACAAATGTCTCACTACGCCGAGGTCGTGACTAATAAAAAGATAGGTTAGACCCAGCTCGTCACGCAAATCCATAAACAGGTTGAGAACCTGAGCCTGAATCGACACATCCAGCGCTGCAACGGCTTCGTCACATACCAAAAACTCAGGCTTGACGGCGAGCGCACGGGCAATGCCGATGCGGGCACGTTGACCTCCTGAGAACTGGTGGGGATAACGTTGCATGTAAGAGGGATCAAGACCGACGCGCTTGAGCAGGGCTGCGGTGTAGTCGCGTTGTTGCGAACTGTCCACCAGACCGTGCACGCGCGGCGCCTCTCCAACAATATCAATCACACGCATCCGAGGATTGAGTGAAGCAAACGGATCCTGAAAAATAAGCTGTACAGGGCGGCGCACACCGCCTTCGCTTTCCAGGGGTTGGCCACGATAGCGCACTGTGCCTTCGCTTGGGGTGTAGAGCCCACAGCCAAGTCGCCCGAGGGTCGATTTGCCGCAACCTGACTCACCGACTAAACCTACGACTTCACCCTGATTAATCGTAAAGGTGACGTTGTCCACAGCGTGTACGGTCTGTTCTTGGACATTTGAGCCAAACACACGGGCAATTTTTTCAAACACATCGAGTTTCTTGCCAAAACGCTTGGATACTCGATCAAAGGCTAAAAGTTCGGTCACGCTAAGCTCTCCGTTGAAGCCGTGGAAGGCTGCTGAACGATCGGGTTCCAACAACGTGTGCTGCGAGAACCGATTCCCACCATCTCGGGCATTTGCGCACAGGCTGGCAGAACACGTGTACAGCGTGCTTCGAAGGCGCAGCCTGCACCGAGTTGCATAATCGAGGGCGCTGAGCCTGGAATTTGACGCAGCCGTTGACCTGGCGTCGTCGTGGCTGGGACGGAGTCGAGCAGGCCACGCGTATAGGGATGGGTCGGGTTGCTGAGTACATCTTCAGCCAAGCCATGCTCAACGATGCGGCCTGCATACATCACCGCGATTTTATCGGCCAGGCCTGCCACGACAGCGAGGTCGTGTGTAATCCAAATCAAGGCAGTGCCAGACTGACTCACCAGTTGTTGCATTTCATACAAAATCTGTCCCTGTACCGTCACATCCAAGGCGGTAGTGGGTTCGTCCGCGATGATGAGATCGGGTTTGTGCAACATCGCGATCGCGATCGCAACGCGTTGACGCATACCGCCAGAGAATTGATGCGGATATTGGCCGAGTCGTTCACTGGGTGAGGCAATTCCGACTTTACCGAGTACTTCGACGCAACGTTCGCGCGCAACAGCTCGACTCACGGACTCGTGCGCCAGCACGGTCTCGATCATCTGCGTTTCAACAGTCAAGACCGGGTTGAGTGTCATCATCGGATCTTGAAAGATCATTGCGATACGACGGCCTCGCAAGCGACGCAGTGTTTCTTCGTCGGCACCCACCAGTTCTTGTCCGTCAAAGACAATGCTACCGCGGGCAATTTTTCCCGGGGCATCGACCAGGCCCATGATTGAAAAGCCTGTGACGGATTTACCTGAACCAGACTCTCCAACCAAGCCCAGCACTTCGCCACGTTTGAGTTCTAGAGAAACATCTGCAACGGCCGGCAAAATACCATCTCGGGTTAAAAACTCAGTACGTAGGCCTTTGACTGTTAACAAAGCGCTCATCGTGACAACCTCGGATTCAAAATGTCACGCAATTGATCGCCGACTAAATTGATTGCCAAGATAGTGATGAGCAATGCGATACCGGGATAAACGCTGATCCAGTATTTACCAGAAAGCAGATACTCGTAGCCGTTTGAAATGAGCAGGCCAAGTGAGGGCTCCGTCGCAGGCAGACCCAGTCCCAAAAAGGAAAGGGTGGCTTCGAGTGCAATCGCATGCGCGACTTGAACCGTTCCCACCACAATCAATGGAGCCATCGCATTGGGTAAAAGGTGACGCAGGACGATGCGAGAGCCTTTGAGGCCCAATGAGCGCGCTGCTTCAACGTATTCTTTTCCACGTTCAACCAGCGCTGCAGAACGGGCTGTTCGTGCGTAATAGGCCCATTGAACACTCACGAGTGCAATGATGATCTTGTCTACGCCCTTTCCAAGTACTGCCAGCAATACGAGTGCGACCAAAATCGCCGGGAAACCAAGTTGGATATCTACCAGACGCATAATGACTTGCTCAAAGCGACCACCAAGGTGTGCCGCCAGAACGCCCATTACACTTCCAATGACAAGCGCAATAATGCCGCTAGTAAGGCCGACATAAAGAGACACCCTCAGGCCATAAAAGATCGCCGAGACCATGTCGCGACCCTGACCATCTGTTCCCAATAGATACGTCTGTCCATTGAGTCCTTTTTCTCCAGGTGCGAGTCGTGCATCCATGAGGTCAAGGGAGGCTAAGTCATACGGGTTTTGTGGTGAAATCCACGGCGCAAACAGCGCGGTAAACATCACGACGACCAACATGACCAGACCAACCATAGCGACTGGACTTTCAGCAAATTGGGTACAAAGCCGCTTAAAAGGGGTTTGTACCTTGACGACCGTTGCAATGGCTTCGCTCATCAGTGTTGCTCCGCAATACGTACTCTTGGATCGAGCAGAGAATAAAGAATATCAACCACCAAATTAATAATGATGTACATGGCCACCACCACGAGTA
Source organism: Bordetella parapertussis (assembly GCA_945862495.1). Lineage (GTDB taxonomy): Bacteria > Pseudomonadota > Gammaproteobacteria > Burkholderiales > Burkholderiaceae_B > Zwartia > Zwartia parapertussis_G. The sequence continues at coordinate 18,498 of CAMAYM010000013.1, forward strand.
GATAGGCGACCACAACGGGACGATCGAGCTGAAAAATAGAATCAATCACGAGCTTGCCCATGCCGGGCCAGGCGAAAATAGTTTCGGTCACAATAGCGTAAGCAATTACGGAGCCGAGTTCGAGTCCGATAACGGTGACTAAGGGAATCAAAATGTTTTTAAGTAAGTGCACGCCGACCACACGCGTAGATTTCAGTCCTTTTGCACGTGCAAATTTGATGTAGTCCAGCAAGCTTTGTTCGCGCGTCTGTGCGCGGGTCAGTCGAATAATGAGCGCAAGCTTCAAGAGTGCAAGGTTTAATGCAGGGAGCAGGGCATATTTCAGACCTTCCCAACTAAAAATAGAAAGCTGCAGGCCAAATACATCGGTCGTGGGACCGCGTCCGGTAGATGGGAGCCATCCAAGCGTGACGGCAAAACACAAAATCAATAGCAAACCCACCCAGAATGTTGGTAATGAAAAACCAACAATCGAGCTTGTCATGATGAGTCGAGAAAATGGAGAGTTTGGCCTCAGCCCGGCATAAAGACCCAGCGGTATACCAAGCAACACTGAAATCAGCATTGCTAGTACAGCCAACTCCATCGTGGCGGGCATTCTTTCAAAAATAATCTCGAGTGCAGGTCTGGCATACACAAAAGAGTTACCGAGATTGCCTGTCAGCGCACCTTTTAAAAAGATAAAATATTGCTCGACCACAGGTTTATCCAAGCCGAGTGCGACGCGAGCACGCTCTTTTTCAATTTGGTCCGCCTCAGGATGAACCAAAATTTCAACGGGATCTCCAACGAGATAAAGACCCCCGAACACCAACATTGACGTAATAAACAACACCAACAAGGACTGTGCCAAACGACGAAGGATAAAAGCGGTCACTGGTTACAAGTCCTTAGTTGGTGTTGAGAGAGTAGAGCGTGAATTACTTTGCGCGTGTTACGAACTGAGCGAGCGTGTACTGATCCGCACGACCGCCATATTGAACACCCTTACGTGATGCCCAGGTACTGACCTCATAGTGCAGAGGAATCAGTCCCATGAGTTCAATCGCTTTTTCACTGGCGACCGCCAATCCTGCATCGCGCTGGTTGTCATCAATCAGCACGACTGCTTTGGCGATCAATGCATCAAGCTCAGGGCTGGAGAAGCGACCACGATTGGCTCCACCCATGCCCGCCTTGGGGTCATTGGTCGCAAGCAGCGCTCGCAGTGGGGATGACGTATCGCCCGATGCCGCACCCCAGCCTGCCAGGATCAAGGAAAACTCCATTTTGCTCGCGCGTGAAAAGAAGATATTTGATGGCATTGTGTCGACCTTGGTCGGGACGCCATTACGCGAGAAAAATTGAGCCACGGCTTGAGCGGTCGCGCTGTCATTGATATAGCGGTTATTTGGTGAATGCAGCGTAACACCGAAACCGTTTGGATAGCCTGCCTCCGCTAAGAGTTTTTTCGCACCTGCTGGATCGTACGCGTCGGGCTTAAGCTTTTTACTTGTACCGAAAAAGGCTTCGTCAAGTAACTGCCCTGCTGGAATTGCTTGTCCTTCCATCACACGTGACACAATCGCATTTCGATCAATCATCTTGCTGAGTGCGCGACGCACGCGTGCATCTGTCAAAGGGTTGGCTTCCATCGGCTTGCCATCAGCAGCCGTGATGAAAGGTGAGTTGGTTTTGCGGTTGCTATCCATGTGCAGATAGATCATCCGGTTTGATACGGCGTTCGAGACCTCAACACGCTTGTCTTTTTTAAGCTTTGCTGCATCTGCAGTCGGCACACCTTCGATCATGTGCACATCACCAGAAAGCAGGGCGGCGACACGGGCGGGCGCACTGGTAATAATGCGAAAGGTCACTTTGTCCCAATCGGGTTGTTTGCCATAGTAGTCTTTGTTGCGCGTCAGAATGACACGATCGCCAGACACATACTGTTCAAAGCGGAAAGGACCTGTGCCAATCATGGCCTTACCAGAGTTGAAATCTTCTGTTTTGGCTGTTTCTGCAATAGCCTTGGGCACAATCGCAACGGACACCATGTCGGCTGGCAGGAGGGGATAGGGCTCTTTAGTTTTAAAACGAATCGTATGTGCATCAACAATATTGACGTCAGTAATTGCACGCACAAACACAGCAAAAGAAGCGGGGCTGTTGGGAACGTTAGGAATACGCTTGATGGTAGCTGCCACATCTTCTGCTGTGAAAGGCTCGCCGTTGTGCCACTTCACACCTTTACGTAGCTTAAATTCCCACTCAGTATCTGAGAGTGCTTTCCAGGATTCAGCCAAGCCGGGGTAGGTCTTGAGTGCAGGGTCTGTTTTGACCAGCGTCTCAAAGACGTGCGCAGCCATGCCGTTGTTTGGAGTGAGGTTATGAAAGTGTGGGTCGACTGTCGTCACAGGAGTCGAAAGTGCAATGACCAGGTCTTTGATTTCTTGTGAAAAAGAGACTGTAGACCATCCTGCTGTCAAGGCAACAGAAGCGGCCAACGACGCGCCGACCAATAACCGGCGTACCGGGTTCATACTGAATTTTTTTGCTTTAGATGCAGTCATGACAAAGATCCCAGATCAAAGTGGTAACGGGAATCAATATAGCGGCTGGTCAAGCAAGTGACAACCGTATTGTCTAGTGGTTTCCACTATCTAACGTCATTGACTCGTTGTGGGTATAGAATCAGAGAGTCTATTTTTAACTATGTTCAGGCTTCAAACATATGAAACTTTTTACCCCCACCCAGTTAGGTGCATTGACGCTCAAAAATCGTGTCGTGATGGCACCATTAACGCGCATGCGCGCAACCGATGGTGATGTGCCTGGTGATCTGGCGGCTGAGTACTACAGCCAGCGCGCCAGTTCAGGCCTCATTATTTCCGAAGCGACACAGATTTCAAATTTAGCTAAGGGTTATCCAGCAACACCCGGTATTTATAGCGATGCGCAAGTGGCTGGCTGGAAAAAGGTCACGGATGCCGTGCATGCCAAAGGCGGCAACATGGTCTGTCAGCTCTGGCATGTCGGCAGGATTTCGCATTCTTCCCTGCATCCCGCTGAAGGACCGCCTGTGGCACCGTCAGCGATTGCTCCCTCTGGAAAGGTATACACCGCTACGTGGCAGCTCGCAGATTATGAGACGCCACGTGCGATGAATGTGGATGAAATTCCTGTCTTGATCGCCGATTATGTTCATGCCGCGCAGCAAGCAAAAGTGGCAGGTTTTGATGGCGTGGAGGTGCACGGTGCAAACGGTTATTTGCTCGATCAGTTTTTGCATGACAGCGCTAACAAGCGCCACGACCAATATGGTGGCAGCATTGAAAATCGCAGTCGTCTGTTACTTGAGGTGTTGAGGGCTGTGATTGGCGTATGGGGTGCGGATCGTGTGGGCGTGCGTTTGTCACCCTATGGCACTTTTAATGACATGTCTGATCATGACACCTTGGGCTTATTTACCTATTTAGTCCAACAGCTCAACCCACTCGGTCTGTCCTACTTACACTTAATCGAGCCCCGTTCAACGATGGCGGGCGGCACGGACAAAGTGGCCGAAGGTCAGCCCAGCACGTCCAAACTCTTTCGTCCGTTGTATCAAGGCAAGATTATTGCTGCTGGAGGCTTTAATCGCGAAGGGGCCGAGGAGTTTGTTAGCGAAGATCTTGCGGATGCGATCGCTTTTGGTCGTTTGTATATTTCAAATCCTGATCTGCCTGAAAGGTTGGCTGAAAATGCACCCTTGGCACCCTATGACCGCAAAACTTTTTACGGCGGTGACGCAAAAGGTTACGTGGATTACCCCACAATGGCCTAAATATTGATCATAAAACAGGAGTCTGAAACATCATGTCTGATATTTTGTTGCAATCCAGAGCCGATGACATCGTGACCTTGACGATTAATCGCCCTGAAAAACTCAATGCGATGACCAAGCCCTTGTGGGGCGAGCTGGGTGATGCGATCGTTGCCTTGTCTGCCCAAGATGATGTCCGCTGCATCATCTTGCGTGGTGCCGGGGAGAAAGCCTTTTCTCCCGGCAATGACATCAGTGAGTTTGAAACGCAGCGGTCCAATACGGCCCAGGCCACTGAGTATGGACATTTCATGCATCAGACGGTGAATAAAATTAAAAGCTGTCGTCATCCGATCGTGGCGCAGATTCATGGCATTTGCGTGGGTGGCGGGCTAGAGATTGCCGCGCTTGCGGATCTGCGGATTTGCGGCACATCCAGTCGTTTCGGCGCACCCATTAAAAATCTGGGTTTAGTGATGGCCTACGACGAGATGGAGCCGATTGCGTCCTTGATTGGCGCCTCTAAGGCCTTGGAGATTTTGCTTGAAGGCCGTATTTTTGATGCGCAAGAGGCTTTGCGTATTGGTCTCGTCTCGAGAGTGGTCGCCGATGATCAAGTAGCCGCTGAGGCGTTAGCGACGGCGCAACGGATTGCCTCGGGTGCGCCACTGGTAGCACGCTGGCACAAAAAATTTGCGCGCCGTCTCGCAGATCTTACTCCGCTCACTGCGCAAGAGCGTGCGGAGTGTTTTGAGTGCTTTGATACCGAAGACTTCCGGATCGGATATCAATCATTTTTAGCGAAACAGCCGCCTAAATTTACTGGCCGCTAAGTCCACCTACAAATTGTCGGCAGTTTGAGAGCAAGGTGTCGCTGGCTTTGGCCAGCAAGCCTTGGTCTGAGCCGAGTCCGACCATTTTGTAACCCCACTGGATATAACGCTGCGCATCCGCCTCATTCGCAGCCAAAATGCCGATTGACTTACCATGCTTTGCCGCAATGGCGGGCAGGGACTGAATCGCCTTTTGCACCTCGGGGTGGTGTTGTTGACCTAGAAATCCCATGCTCGCGGCCATATCATTTGGGCCAATAAAGGCGCCATCAACGCCCTCGACACGAATAATCGAATCAAAATGTTTGACTCCGTCCGCGGACTCAATCTGAACGAGGACGCAAAGCTGTTCGTCTGCTGTTTGAGCATAGTTCGCGACGCGGCCCCAGCGATTCGCACGCTGTTGGCCGGCCACACCTCGAATCCCTCGGTGGGGGTAGCGAGTGGAGGACACGATCTCTTGCGCTTGAGTAGACGACTCGACATTGGGCAAAATAAGTGTGCGCACGCCCATGTCCAGATATTGTTTCACCAAATCCTTGTCAAACTTGACCAGACGGACGGCAGGCTCGAGATTGTAGCCACCCAGCATTTGCAATTGCGTCAGGACGGTGTGCATGTCATTGGGTGAGTGCTCCATATCGAGCGTGAGCCAGTCGTAACCAGACCCCGCCACAATTTCCGTAGAGTAGCTACTCGATAAGGCACACCAAAGTCCCAGTTGAATTTGCTTGTTGTAGAGGGCTGCTTTGAGGGAGTTTTGTTTGAGCGTCGTCATATGTGTGTCATTTCTTTTATGATTGATTCACGAGATGGTAAAACACAATGCAGGACTTTACAAAAATGTTTGCGAGGCGTGTTCGGTGGATAAATTAGAAAAATGGCGGGGCTACGTCCCTGACGAGGAATTAGAGACTTATAAAAAGGGCGGCTTCGGTGAGCGCATCGGGATGGGCGAACGTGTGGCCTTACTTAATGTCGATACAACCTATATGTTTGTCGATCCTGCGTATTCAATGTGCGGTCGGGATATGACTTCGGTGACAGATGCGGTCACTGCACTCACTCAGCAATTTCGGACACTCAGCCTACCCATCTATTACAGTCGTCGTGATGACCGCAGTCATCCGACTTATCGAGGTGTTTGGAACTACAAGCTTGCCGCACCCGATGCATTTCAATATCACAGCGATCCGCGTGCAGATCAATGGCCTGACGCGTATGCACCTAGACCCATCGATCGGATTGTGCTTAAAAATAAACCGTCGTGTTTTTTTGGAACGCCACTTGAGTCGTTTCTACGTTATGACGGTATTGACACGATTGTGGTGTGTGGGATCTCAACATCGGGCTGTGTGCGAGGTGCCGTGTCGGATGCATTTGCGCACAACTTTAGAGTCATCGTCGTCGAAGAGGCGTGTGGCGACCGAAGTCCTCAGGCCCATCGCGCTAACTTATTTGATATGGATATGAAGTCGGCCGACGTGGAGTCACTTGCTTATGTGCAGGTGCTGCTCAGTGCAAAGTTTGCATGAGCAGCACTGAAAATTGATCAGCTTAACGATGCCAGGTTGTAAAGGCATCGACCTCCATTCTTGTACTTTGATAGCTGTTGATGGGCGCCTCCATATCAGGATAGCCAAGCGACATGGCGACAATCAGTTTCTTACTCGAGGGCAGCCCTAGAGTCTCTCGAATAGCGTCTGGATAGCCCGATACAGAAGCTTGCATACACGTCCCAAGCCCTGCGCCGTGTGCAGCTAAAGTAAAGGATTGAAGAAATAAGCCCATATCCAGGGTCGACCAGTGCTCGAGAGACTCATCCATAAAAAAGAAGGCTGCGCAGGGCGCACCAAAAAACTTAAAGTTTTGCAGGCGGAGCTCATTACGAAGCTTGCTGTCGTCACGACCGATTCCTAGCGCGTTAAAGCGCCTCGTGCCGTGGTCTTTGGAGCGAAAATCCATCGCTTCAGGCCAGGACTCCGGGGCTGGGTAGTCGTATTTGGGCGCGGTATTGTCACTGGCGATTTTAAAAAGCTTTTCAGCCAGAGCATCACGCGACTTGCCGGAAACGATAGAGACTTCCCAAGGCTGTGTGTTTTTATACGATGGACTGCGCCCCGCCGCTTGCAACACCTCTCTGAGTAGGGTCTCAGGAACCGGAGTCTGTTTAAAGCCTCGGATACTTTGACGCGAATTGATGCCTTGCAATAAATCCATCTTGGTGTCTCCTCACTATTTTTATGCGAGGATTGTAGCGATGGTTTACAGTATTGAACAAAATATTGATTCTCGGAGACTAAAAATGCGTTTTCTCTTTACCCGTACGCTATTGGCTACTGCCACCCTGTTGGGCGCTACCCTGGCCCATGCAGCCTACCCAGACCGCAACATTACTTTGGTCGTGACCTATCCTCCCGGCGGCACCGCAGATCGTGTAGCCCGTCTCATTGCACCCGAGCTTGCCAAAGAGCTGGGACAAAATGTGATCGTAGACAATCGTGGCGGTGCGGGCGGCATGATTGGTGCAGCCTATGTCGCTAAAGCGGCTCCAGATGGATACACCATCATGCTGGATGCGGCAAACCATACGCAAAATCCCGCCTTGCGCAAAATGCAGTTCGATACGCTGAAAGATTTTTCTTCCGTCATGCTTTTACAGCGCGTTCCGAATATTTTGGTATCAAACCCAACTTTTCAAGCTAAAACGGTTCAAGAGCTGATCAAACTGGCGACCCCTAAAACCCCCGTTGTGCATTACGCCACCTCCGGCGCAGGTAGCGCACAGCACTTGGCAGGTGCTTTGTTTAACGCCTTGGCTGGCACACATCTTGAGTCAGTCCATTACAAAGGTGGTGGTTTGGCGATTACTGACGTGATGTCTGGTCAGGTTCCGCTTGCCTTTGCCACTGTCGGCACGGCTCTTCCACAGATTAAGTCAGGCAAGCTTAATGTCATCGCATCTGGCGGAGAAAAGCGTTCTGCCGTTTTGCCGAATGTGCCCACAATTGCTGAAAGCGGTGTTAAGGGCTATTCGAGCTACGAGTGGAATGCGATTTTTGCACCCGCTGGCACACCTTCGGCCGTGATTGACCGTCTCAACGCTGCACTCGTTAAGGTCATGCAGCAGCCTTCGGTCAAGGCCGGTATTGACGCCTTTAGTGGTGAGATCATCGCCTCGTCACCTCAGCAACTTGAGGACTTCCGCCGTGCTGAGCTCGCTAAATGGCAGCGTGTGGCAAAAGAGTACAACATCAAACTGGATTGATGAGCACCCGGGCGGCTATCGTTCGCCCGGGATAGCGAGCACGGTGGGTGAGTGACCCGTTGTGGCGAGAAATCTTTTGAGCTCCGACTGAGGAATCACAACGGTCTCTGTATTGATCAAAGGATGTGCTTGAATCGCCTCTGCATTCCAGATGGTCTGATCAATCACAAGCTCCACTTGATTTGATTGATCATGGATCAGGCTGAGTACGCTCACCGCACCTGATTCCACATTCAAGTGCTGGCGAAGGCGCTCCTTAGAGGCAAAGCCGAGCTTTCTAATGCCCAAAAGCGCACCGAGCTTTTCAAAATCAATCACGAGTTTAGGCGGCACAACGACCAAGAGATGCCGCAGACCTTTTTTATCTCTTAAAAAAAGATTTTTATTGCGTGTTCCAGGCACGGAGGGCACCAAGGCGTCGAACTCGGCGCAAGTATATGTCGCCTGATGCGCGAAGCTTGGAAAATCAAACCGATGGGACGCGAGAAACCGTGAAATCGTCATGTGGAGGAAAAACTATCCCTAAATGAGATGAGTGGGATTTTATGTCGCAAGTCCTATATTGCTCCTCACAAATCCTGTCAGTCCCCCCAGTATCCTCAGGCGTTCTGAGTGCTTGGAACGCTCTACAATACCTACCTTGTTTAAAGAATTGGAATATCACCATGTCCGGCCCGCTTTCACATATCAAAGTCCTGGATTTATCCCGTGTCCTGGCGGCCCCTTGGGCGGCTCAAAATCTTGCCGATTTAGGTGCGGATGTCATCAAAGTTGAGCGCCCCGTCAAAGGTGACGATTCGCGTGCATTTGCTCCGCCTTTTCTGAAAGATGAACAAGGTAATGTGACCCGAGAGTCTGCGTATTTTTGTGCGGCAAACCGTGGCAAACGTTCTATCACTATCGATATTTCCAAGCCCGAAGGGCAGGCGCTTGTTCGTGAACTTGTGAAAAATGTGGATGTGATTCTAGAAAACTACAAAGTGGGTGATCTTGCCCGCTACGGACTCGGCTACGAACATATCAAGGCGATCAATCCCGCGATTATTTATTGCTCAGTGACTGGCTTTGGTCAGACCGGACCTGAAAAGGATCGTCCTGGTTACGACTTTATGGCTCAAGGCATGGGTGGATTGATGAGCGTCACAGGTGAGCGCGATGACCTGCCCGGTGGTGGCCCACAGCGTGTCGGTGTGCCGATTATTGATTTGACAACGGGGATGTATGCCAGCGTGGCGATCTGTGCGGCGATCGCGCATCGCGCGGTCACAGGTCAAGGTCAGTGGATTGATGTGTCTTTGCTGGATTCTTGCGTAGCATTTCTCGCGAATCAGGCTATGAATTATTTTGCGACAGGTGAGGCACCCAAGGCCATCGGGAACGCGCATCCAAACATCGTTCCTTATCAGACGTTTAAAACTTCTGATGGCGCACTGATCCTTGCATGCGGAAACGATAATTTGTTTAATAAGTTTTGTGAGATTGCTGATTGTATGCATCTTTCCAAGGATCCACTTTATTCAACTAACGGTGCGCGCGTTAAAAATCGCGAAGCCATCACCAATATTTTGAATGATATTTTCCTGACACGACCCACACGCGAATGGGTCAAAATGTTGGATGAGGCGGGAGTGGCCAATGGACCGATTAACAATGTCGCTCAGGTATTTGAAGACCCACAAGTTTTGGCGCGTGGGATGAAAATTGAGTTACCACATGCGGTGGCGGGCACGGTGCCCTTAGTCGGTAGCCCGATGAAGTTCTCGGAAACCCCGATCAAACACGAGATGCCGCCACCGGCGCTCGGGCAACACACCGATGAAATTTTGATGTCAGTCTTAAATAAATCACAAGATGAAATCACTTCGCTCAAGACGAAGGGCATCGTTTAATAACAAAACATATTTAAAAATAGTAGGGGAGACAACATGTACGATTTGATTATTAGACAGGCTCGCGTATTTGATGGTTTGGGACATCCAGGAAAAATAGCGGACGTTGCTGTTCAAAACGGCGTGGTGGCTGAGATTGGTGTAGTTACAGGCCCGGCGAAACAAGAAATCGATGCAAAAGGGCTTTCATTGATGCCCGGAATTGTCGACTTGCACACGCACTTCGATGCACAGGTGACCTGGGATCCTACGATGTCACCGTCTCCCGCCCTTGGTGTGACCACGGTTGTGATGGGGAACTGTGGCTTTGGTATTACACCTTGCCCAGCAGAACACCGCGAGACCATGATGAAAAATCTCTCGGTGGTCGAGGGTATGGATCTTAATTCCTTGTTAAATGGTATCAAGTGGAATTTCGAGACCTTCAAAGAGTATATGGATCAGCTGCGTGCAACAAAGCCTTATCTGAATACGGCGCTCTTTGTCGGTCACTCCGTCGTGCGCACTGCGGTGATGGGTCCAGCAGGCTCTGAAAAGGTGGCCCCTTCGGCGCAAGAGCTCGAAGCGATGTGCCAACTCGTGCGTGAAGCTATGCAAGCGGGTGCGATTGGTTTCGCTTCGTCATTTTCTCCTAACCATAGCGGTTACGGTGGCATCCCCATGCCCTCAACGATCGCGACGGAGGAGGAGTTACTTGCGCTGTCTGGCGTGATGAAAGAGTTCGACAAGGGCGTCTTTATGATGGCAACGGGTGCGCGGGCGACACCTGAAGTGATCGAAAAAGTAGCGGCTAATAGCGGCCGTCCCGCCTTTATCTCAACAGTCTTGTCGATGTACAACCCTGCGACCCCTGATCTTGCCATCACGTATTACGAAAAGGCTGAGCAGGCGCGTGCACGGGGTAATGAGGTCTACATCCTGACAAGTTGTCAGCCACTTTCTTTCGACTTTACGCTCGAAGAACCCTATCCACTGTATAGCCATTCTGCCTTTGACCGCGTTAAAAATCGTCCGCCCGCAGAAATCTTAAGTGCCTACAAAGATCCTGCTTTCCGTCAAAAGTTTAGAGAAGACCTTAAAAACCTCAAGCCAGGTATTTTATTTCTTGGTGACTGGAAATATCTCGAGGTCGGTGAAGTTTCGCTTCCCGAACATGCGGAGCTAGAGGGAATGACCTACGAGGCACTTGGTAAGAAATGGGGTGTGGACCCACTGGATGCCTTCTTTGACTTGGGTATCAAAGAAAACTTGAAAAATCATGTCATCGGCAAATTTTTCAATCATATTGATGCCGGCGTAGCCCCTTTGCTCAAACACTCTTCATCTGTCGTGACCTTGTCAGATGCAGGCGCACATTTGATTTATATGTGTGATGCCGCCTTTGGTTTGCATTTCTTAGGACACTGGGTGCGCAAGACAGGTGAATTTACACTTGAAGAAGGCATTCGTCGGATCACCAGTCAGGCGGCGGATCGTTTCAAAATCCCCAATCGCGGACGTTTAATTCAAGGCGCGCCTGCCGATATGTTGCTGTTTGATCCACAAAATGTGGGCATGACCAAGCTGGAAACCTTACATGATTTGCCAGGGGGCGGTGCACGGAAGGTCCGTTCAGGTACGGGTATTCATGGCGTTTGGGTCAATGGCTGTATGGTGCATGATGGCAAAGACTACGTGAAACTGGCCGAAGGCCCAGGCCATGTGATCGATTCTTTTTTACAGTAATGGCTTTAACGCAGGCTTAAGGGTTGCTAATCACAACCTTACCAAAGTGTTTTTGTGCTTGTAAATGCTGATAAGCCAGTTTGGCATCTTCAAACTTAAACACTTTATCGATGACCGGACGCATTAGATTGACATCGATCGCCCTTAGCATGGCCTCAAAGCTTTGCCGACTGCCGACCGTGATCGAACGTGTCGTAATCGATCGGCCTCGGAATAGTGCAGGATCAAGCTGTTGACCCACACCACCCAAGATACCAACTTGCACGACATGACCGCCAATGGCCGCAGATTTCAGTGAGCTGGCCAGTGTGCCGGGGCCGCCCACTTCGACAACGAAGTCTGCACCACGTCGAGCGGTTAAGCGCATGACCTCTTTGTCCCACTCTGGATGCGTGGTGTAGTTAATGACCTCGTGCGCACCCAGTACGCGAAGTTTGTCTGCTTTAGCATCGCTCGACGTCGTGGCAATCACACGTGCGCCAAACATCCGTGCGAACTGGATTGCAAAAACTGAGACACCGCCCGAGCCAAGCGTCAGCACGCTGTCACCAGGCATCAGCTGGCGTTGATCTGTCAGGCAGCACCAGGCTGTCACCGCGGCGCAGGGTAAGGTTGCGGCCTCTTCAAAAGAAAGGTGCGCGGGAATCTTGACCACACCTTGCTCGTTGAGTGCTACAAACTCACTCAGCATGCCATCAATGCTGCCGCCCATGTCCGTGGAGAGATGCTCGGCAGCAATATGTCCACCCATCCAGCCTTGGAAAAAAGCACCTGCGACGCGATCGCCGATTTTGAGACGTTTGACCGCTGAACCGACCGCGACGATTTCGCCTGCGCCATCCGATAAAGGAATCACCCGTGGCTTAGGTGGAACGCGATAGGACCCCCCCATCACCATCAGGTCACGGAAGTTGAGGGCATTGGCGCGCACACGGATGACCACATCGTGTGCACCCGGTGTGGGATCCGCCTCTTGATTGAGTGAGAGGTTATCCAAGCTGCCTGTTTTTTCTAAGCGATACGTTTTCATGGGTGAGATCCGGTCTCTAGATTAAATGTTTAGTCGTTCGCTTGGACAACCTGGTTGATTAAACGATGGTCAGAACGTCTTTGAGAGGCAAGCGAGGTTTTTGTGGCCAGTTGCCAGGCGCCGAATATCCGACTGCGATCAGCATGGCCGGGATATCGTTCGCAGACAAATTAAACTCTTTTGCCACGCCGGCTGGGTCAAAGCCAATCATCGGACCGCTGACCAATCCCATACCTTGTGCGGCAAGCATCAGGGTCATGGCACCCATTGAGGCAGAGCGCACGGCCTCGTCACGTTGACGCGCTGTGTTGCCTTCCAGGCCATCATGGGCCATTTTCACCCAGGCGTCTGCCATGGATTGTTCGAGCAATCCGGAGGCGACTGAGGGCTTGAGTGCATGGGCGAGTCCTTTGTGCGCTTCGAGTTTGCCACACACGATAAATGTCACCGCAGCATCAACAATTTTTTGTTGACCATAGGAGACTGCTTTCAGGCGCTCTTTTTCCGCGCGTGATTGGACGGCAATAAATTTCCAATTTTGATAGTTGAATGCAGTGGGTGCGCGTGTCGCGAGTGTGACCAGCTCTTCGATCTGTGCCGTGGTCAGGGTCTTGGTGGGATCGAACATATTGGCGGAGATACGCTGCTCAATCGCTTCTTTGATCGTATTAGTCATATGAGTTATCAACTTTTAAAAGTGAGTGGTTTAATTTAAGGCCTGAGCCAGAAGCACAGCGGTATGCGTGGCCTCTGCATCAGCGCCATCTTGGATTTGGTGTCGGCAGCTGGTGCCGTCCGCCACAATGACCGTGCCCTCAGCACGACTGCGAATAGCAGGCAGCAGAGACAACTCGGCCATCGCCATAGATGCGGCATGGTGCTCAGCTTCGTAACCAAAGCTTCCTGCCATGCCGCAGCAGGATGACTCAATGGTCGAGACCTTCAGGCCTGGAATCCAGCTCAAGACAGTTTGGACAGGTGTTAGGGCATCAAACGCTTTTTGATGACAATGGCCGTGCAGCATGGCGGTATTGGTCTCAATGGCTTTGAGCTCAAGTGTAAAGCGCCCGGCCTTTTGTTCGTTGACTAAGAACTCTTCAAACAAAAAGGAATGTTGCGCGAGTAACTTGGCTTCGTCGCCATATCCGTAGTCTAAAAATTCGTCACGCAAGGTCAATAAACAGGAGGGCTCGAGCCCCACAATCGCTACGCCGCGCTTGACGAAAGGTATGAGCGCATCCAGTGTGCGTCGGGCTTCGGCTTTGGCTTGGTCCACCATGCCCGCAGAGAGGAAGGTGCGGCCACAGCACAACGGCCGTTCGCCTGGGCGTTGATTCAAATGGACGGTATAACCCGCAGCCTGCAATACGCGCTGAGCGGCATAGGCATTTTGCGTATCAATATAGTTGTTGAACGTATCGACAAACAGCAACACTTCGCGACCGGAGGCGGTGGACGTTTGTTCGGTCTGTTGTCCAAGAAAGCTCGTTTTAAAACGTGGCAAGGAGCGTTCTGTTGCAAACCCGAGTGCGCGCTTTGTCATCGCACCGACCACGGGTGTGTGCTCCAAGGCGCTCAATAGGCCACCCATGCGACTCGCGATGCCCGCATAACGCGGCATATACGCGACGAGTCGTTCACGCAGGGTCGTGCCGTGACGGTTGGCCCAAGCCGCACGGGCTTCGATTTTCATCTTGGCCATGTCGACGCCGGTTGGGCAATCGCGCTTGCAACCTTTACAGGAGACGCATAGATCGAGCGTTTCTTTAACTTCGGGACTTGCTAAGCCTTCGGTACCCAACTGACCAGAGAGGGCCAGTCGCAAGGTATTGGCACGGCCACGTGTCAGGTGTTGCTCGTCTTTGGTGATGCGATAGCTTGGGCACATCGTACCGGCATCAAACTTGCGGCAATGCCCATTGTTATTACACATTTCGATGGCTGAGGCCAAGCCGCCGCTTGCGTCGACACCCGTTCCAGGCGCCGTTTCCACCCCAGTCATTGGGTCACGTAAAACGTTCCAGGCGGACCAGTCCAATGCTGTCGGTGTCGAGGCGACGGTATAGCCGGGGGCAAAACGGAAATTACTGCGATCATCCATTTTGGGAGGATGAATCATCTTGTTGGGGCTGAAGCGATTCTCAGGATCAAACAGGGTTTTGATTTCTGCAAACGCTTGATGAATACGTGGACCATATTGCCACGATACCCATTCACCGCGACACAGACCATCTCCATGCTCGCCTGACAAGGCACCTTTGTATTCGCGTACGAGGGCAGAGGTTTCTTCGGCAATTGCACGCATTTGTGCCGCGCCTTCACGACGCATATCTAAAATTGGGCGGACGTGCAGGGTTCCCACGCTCGCATGGGCGTACCAGGTACCCTCCGTGCCATAGCGGTTAAAGACTTCGGTCAGGCGGCTTGTGTAGTCGGCCAAGTGCTCAAGAGGGACGGCACAGTCCTCGACAAAAGAAACCGGCTTTCCGTCGCCTTTCATGCTCATCATGATGTTCAAGCCAGCTTTGCGGACATCCCATAGTGCCTTTTGCGCCTTGGCTTCGGGCATTTTGACTACGCAATTAGGCAAGCCCAGATCGCTCATAAGC
This sequence comes from Bordetella parapertussis, assembly GCA_945862495.1. Classification (GTDB taxonomy): domain Bacteria; phylum Pseudomonadota; class Gammaproteobacteria; order Burkholderiales; family Burkholderiaceae_B; genus Zwartia; species Zwartia parapertussis_G. Next base: position 33,636 of record CAMAYM010000013.1, read on the forward strand.
GTGTCGAGCACATCGAGTTGCTGAATCAACTCCGCTTGATTTTGTCCGGCAAACTCTACCAATAAAATGGCCGCCGGCGAACCGACCAAGGCTTTTTCAATGACAGGTCTGAACGCGGGATTTTCCATCGCCAGCTCAATCATGGTCCGGTCGACGAGTTCAACCGCAGTAGGTTTGAGTTTGACAATATGCTGGGCGGATTCCATGGCTTTATAAAAGCTTTGGAAATTTACAACTCCCAGTGTTTTGTGTTCGGGTAGGGGAGAAAGCTTGAGTGTGATTTGGCGACTATAGGCGAGAGTGCCTTCTGAGCCCACCAACAAATGCGAAAGGTTGGCGACTCCGTCATCGGTATACGCACGCGGATTTTGGCAGTCGAACAGGTCGATGTTGTAGCCTGCGACACGTCGCAACACCTTTGGAATGCGCTCAGCGAGTTCGCCGCGCTCACGCGTTGCGATTGTTTTGAGCGTTTCTAAAATGCCTTCAAGCCTCGCGCCTTGAACGGGATGTTTGAGTGAGCCGAAATGCGCCTGCGTCCCATCCGGCAGCACAGCATCAATGCCGAGCACGTTATGCACCATGTTGCCGTACTCGATCGAACGCGAGCCACAGGAATTGTTGCCCGTCATGCCGCCGATGGTGCACTGCGCACCCGTAGAAACATCAACGGGGAACCACAGGCCATAGGGCTTGAGCCAGGCATTGAGATGGTCCAACACAATGCCGGGTTCGACCGTGAGGGTGCGAGCCTGTTCATCGAAATTAACGACGCTGCACAGCCAACGGCTGTTGTCGATGATGAGCGCATCGCCTACAGTCTGTCCGCATTGACTCGTGCCCGCCCCTCGTGACAGTACCGCGACTTTTTGATCACGTGCAATGTCGAGCGCGCGCAGGACATCGGCCTGATCGCGAGGGATCACCACGCCAATTGGCGTGATTTGGTAGATCGAGGCATCGGTTGAGTAACGCCCACGGCTGGCACCATCGAACAACACATCCCCTCGCAATTCCTTTGACAGTAGTTGCGCGAGAGGCGAGCTGACGCCAGATTTAGTCGGTGAAAAGAAAACCGGCTTGGGGAGTGCAGGAGAGGCTAGGGTGCTCATGATGCGTTGGCGAAATAGTCCATGCCTGCAGCCACACCACTACCCGCGAGTTTGACGCCAGAAAGTTTCAGACCCATTTCGATACCGGTGAGCGTCGCGAGCAACGTCAGATCGTTGCTATCACCCAAATGACCAATTCGGAACATTCTGCCTTTGAGCTTGCCCAAACCCGTGCCGAGCGACAAGTCAAAGCGTTGTTGTACTAATTTGCGGATTGCATCGGCATCAACACCGACGGGTGTGATGACGCCCGTCAAAATAGGTGAGTACACGCTCGGGTCGGCACACTGAATCGGCAAGCCCCAGGCGTTGACGGCGGTACGCACGCCAGCTGCCCAGCGTTGATGGCGGGCAAAGACATTTTCCATGCCTTCCTCCGTCAGCATATCAATCGCCTCAGACAGGCCATAGAGCAAGTTGGTGCAGGACGTGTAGGGCCAGTAGCCATCCTTATTCATTTCAATGATTTCATCCCAGGCCCAAAAGGAGCGTGGAAGATTAGCGGTCTTTGAAGCCTCGATGGCGCGCGGTGATAACGCGTTGAAGCTAATGCCTGGAGGCAACATCAAGCCTTTTTGCGAGCCACTGACAGACACATCGATGCCCCACTGATCGTGCCTAAAGTCAGCACTGGCCAAGCCAGAGATCGTATCAACGATCAAGAGAGCAGGGTGTTTGGCATCGTCAATGGCTTTGCGCACTGCAGCGATATCAGAGGTCACGCCTGTCGATGTTTCGTTATGCACCACACAGACAGCCTTAATGGCATGTGATTTGTCTTCAAGTAGCCGCGCATGGATCATGTCTGCCTGAACACCGCGGCGCCAACCCGGTGCGTTGGGCAAATGTTCGTCTTGACCTTGCCAGGACATGATTTCAGTCTTGAGGCCGATGCGCGTCGCGAGTTTGTTCCAAAGCGAGGCAAATTGACCTGTTTCAAACATCAGAATGTGGTCGCCTGCGCTGAGCGTGTTGACCAAGGCTGCTTCCCAAGCACCCGTTCCTGATGCGGGGTAAATCACGACCGGATGTTCCGTCTTAAAAATAGTTTTCATCCCCTCTAAGACCTTGCGACCTAACGCACCAAACTCTGGTCCACGATGATCAATGGTCGGTAGGCTAATCGCACGCAAAATACGATCTGGCACAGGGCTCGGACCAGGAATCTGCAAAAAATGGCGACCAGTGGGGTGAAAATTAAGCTTAAGCATGAAGGCTCCAATTTGGATAGTTGGAGAAAAATACCATAAGGCGTACCAAGATTGGTTTAATCCCAAGGATTGCCGATCGAAATCACCAAAATTGAACCGTCTAGGACGGGCTGTTTGGCTCTTGAATGGGCAAGCTGAGTGTCATGCCCGTACGGGCTTTAAACCTATCAAGATCGGTGGCGGCGTCGATGTCAAAGACAAAGTGGTCAACGACCGTGACAAAACGGTGAACGTCATCAGAATGGGAATGAATGTAGTCGCGACACGTCATGCCGGAAGCAAGGACGTGTCGCATGACTAAATTGGTCAACATGACTGGGTTTCCGCGTTGCTGACTCACGACGGGATACACAATGGTGCACTCTGGGGGGCGATGGTCAAAAGCATGCACGCAAGCGGAATAGTCAGCAGCCTCCATGAGGGGCTGATCGGCGAGGGCAATCAATACAGGCAATTGTGTGTTCTGTTCGGCAAGCGCAGCGAGCCCAAGCAACACAGAGGACTGCTGGCCTTGGTCTGGATGAGTATTGCGAACGATTAGCAAGTGGGCACCAGAGGTGTCCATGATGCGAGTGAGTTCAGCTTCGACCGGATTAAAAAAATAGCCAGTCACAACGACGATGTTTGAGGCGCCTGCCGTCAGGAGCGCAGAAATCTGGCGTTCAAGCAAGGTTTGTTCGCACACCCTCAATAGACATTTTGGAATCCGACCGAGGCGCGATCCCTCGCCCGCTGCGAGCAAGAGGGCCATAAATGGCTGGGTGACTGCAGCCTTGAAGGTGCTACGCATAGATGAAATTAAGTCAGCGATTTATATGAGCAATTTAAGTGATCGGTGCTGGATTAAACAACACAAGCGCGTTATGAATTTTCCAATGCTCCGCCCAAGTTTTGCGTCCGCTGGCGATATCAAGCATCAAATGAAAAATTTCCCATCCCAACTCATCTAGCGTGAGCTCGCCGTCTGCCACACGCCCAGCATTGACATCCATCAAGTCATGCCAGCGGCGGGCCAAATCTGAACGTGTCGCCACTTTGATGACCGGGCAATGGGCTAGGCCATAAGGCGTACCACGACCAGTCGTAAAAATATGCAGATTCATGCCCGCGGCCAACTGAAGCGTTCCGCAGATAAAGTCGCTCGCGGGCGTGGCGGCATACACCAGCCCACGCTGATCGCGCGCAAGTTTGTTGCCAGGTGACAGTACGCTTGAAATGGGGGCGGAGCCGCTTTTAATAATCGAGCCCATCGCTTTTTCAACAATATTGGCCAAGCCACCGGCCTTATTGCCCGGTGTCGTATTGGCGCTGCGGTCAACCTTGCCACGTGCCAGGTATTTGTCATACCAGTCGAGTTCGGCGACGATATCGCGAGCAACCTCTGGTGTGGCAGCACGTGAGGTCAACTGGTCTACGCCATCACGCACTTCCGTGTTTTCGCTAAACATCACGGTGGCACCGGCGCGCACCAGCAAATCAGCGGCTTTACCGAGTGCGGGATTTGCGGTCACACCACTCAGCGCATCGCTGCCGCCGCATTGCATTCCAACCACCAGTTCGCTAGCGGGGACGGTTTCACGTTGACGTTGATTGAGCCTGTTGAGATGAACGGAGGCTTCTTGCATGATGGCATCAATCATCGACATAAAGCCGACATGCTTGGGGTCTTGCAGACAAACGGTATCCACGCCTGTTGAGCGGTCATCTTTGATAGGAAAGCTGCCGGGTGGCATGAGACGATCTGGTTGGAGCTTTTCACAGCCCAGGCTCACCACCATGACTTCCCCGCCAAAGTTAGGGTTCAGGCTGATATTGCGCACGGTCCGGATCGGAATGACGGCTTCGGGGGCGTCAATCGCCACCCCACAGCCGTAGGCATGATCGAGTCCGACGACATCGTCGACGTTTGGATATTTGGGCAACAGCTCACTTTTGATGCGCTGGACAGCAAAGTCAACGACACCGGCAACACATTGAACAGTCGTGGTGATGCCAAGTAAGTTACGCGTACCGACCGAGCCATCTTCATTGCGATAGCCCTCAAAGGTATAACCCTCGAGGGGGCCACCTAGATCCGGCTTGACGGTCGCGATGGGCAGGTTTTCAAAGTTTCTTGCCTCAGGCATTCTGAGTAAGCGCTCATGAATCCAGCTTCCAGCAGGGATGTCTTTGAGGGCAAAGCCAATAGTGACCCCATAACGGGTCACAGGCTCATCCGTTTTAAAGTCGACTAGGGCGACCTTGTGCGCCTGTGGCACTTTGTCCTTGAGGATGAGTCCATCCAAAACAACCGTTCCAGCCGCAAGACCGCCGTCATTGCCTACAATGGCGACGTTGTCGTTTGGATGCATTTTGATTAAAAGAGGAGTGCTACCAGTCAAGGAAGTGGCCATGGCTCTGTTTTTTTAACGATAATGACGACACATCTTATACCGACCTTTCTTTAAACGCAGACACTTTACAAAAATGAAAATTGTTGAAATTCGCGAGTCCACCCGCCCAATCAAGTCGAACATTAGAAACGCCTATATTGATTTCTCGAAGATGACCTTGAGCTTAGTCGCCGTGGTGACGGACGTGATCCGAGATGGCAAGCCTGTGATTGGATACGGATTCAACTCTAACGGTCGTTATGGTCAGGGCGCGTTGATGCGAGAGCGTTTCATTCCTCGCGTGCTTGAAGCGGCGCCCGATA
>CAMAYM010000014.1 GCA_945862495.1 Bordetella parapertussis
CTGTGATGCGCTCATATTCGCCTGTTGTTAAAGGCCATCAAGGACAGATCAAAAAAGCTGTGCAGATGTTGCTGCAAGCAGAGCGACCCATGATTTATAGCGGTGGTGGCGTGATTTTGTCTGACGCTTCGCCCGAGCTCAATCAGTTCGTCAAGCTGATGGGAGCCCCTTGCACAAATACCTTGATGGGACTGGGTGCCTATCCGTTCTCAGACAAGCAGTTCGTGGGGATGCCTGGGATGCACGGCACTTACGAAGCCAATATGGCGATGCAGCACTGCGACGTATTGATTGCGGTTGGCGCGCGTTTTGATGATCGCGTGATTGGTAACCCCAAGCACTTTTCGCAAAATCCACGCAAAATCATTCACATCGATATCGATCCATCTTCAATTTCCAAGCGCGTCAAAGTCGATGTGCCGATTGTTGGAAACGTCAAAGATGTCTTGATCGAGCTGATGTCGCAGTATCAGGCCGCCGCAGCAGAAACGCGACCAAATACTGAGGCCTTGGCGAAGTGGTGGCAGCAAGTTGACGTTTGGCGCGGCAAAGAATGCATGAAGTTTGCCGACTCGACCGAGCTGATCAAGCCTCAGGCCGTGGTGCAAAAGCTCTGGGAAGTCACTGGAGGCGATGCGTTTATTACTTCTGACGTTGGTCAGCACCAGATGTGGGCCGCTCAGTATTACGGTTTTGATAAGCCCCGTCGCTGGATCAACTCGGGCGGTCTTGGCACCATGGGCGTTGGTTTGCCTTATGCCATGGGTGTACAGATGGCCAATCCGGACGCGACTGTGGCGTGTATCACGGGCGAAGGCTCGATCCAGATGAATATCCAAGAGCTCTCGACCTGCCGTCAATATCATCTGACCCCCAAGATTATTTGTTTGAATAATCGCTTTCTCGGGATGGTCCGTCAGTGGCAGCAGATTGATTATTCCTCACGTTATTCAGAGTCCTATATGGATGCGTTGCCTGATTTCGTTAAGTTGGCAGAGGCATACGGCCACGTCGGGATGCGGATTGAAAAGCCTTCTGACGTTGAGGGTGCGTTGCGCGAAGCCTTCAAGCTCAAAGATCGTCTTGTATTCATGGACTTCATTACGGATCAAAGCGAAAACGTCTGGCCAATGGTCAAGGCGGGTAAGGGCTTGACCGAAATGTTGCTCGGCTCTGAAGATCTATAAGGGGACCACCATGAAACATATTATTTCTGTTCTGATGGAAAACGCCCCAGGCGCATTGTCGCGTGTGGTCGGTCTATTCTCTGCACGTGGTTACAACATTGAAACCCTGACCGTCGCCCCGACCGAAGACAGTACACTTTCACGCTTGACGATGGTGACAATGGGCTCTGATGACGTGATCGAACAAATCACCAAGCATTTGAATCGTCTCGTAGACGTGATTAAGGTCGTTGATTTGACCGAAGGACCCCACATTGAGCGTGAGCTTATGTTGATAAAGGTTCGTGCGGTAGGCAAGGAGCGTGAAGAAATGAAGCGGATGGCGGATATTTTCCGTGGCCGTATCATCGATGTCACCGACAAAGCCTACACCATCGAGCTGACAGGTAATCAAGACAAGATTCAGGCGTTTATCGACGCCTTGGATCGAAGTGCGATTTTGGAGACTGTCCGTACAGGCGTCTCAGGGATCGGTCGTGGCGAGCGTATCCTCAAGCTGTGATTTGCTGCTCAATATTTAAAGTTATTCCAACTATCCATTGCATTCAATTTACAAAAATCTGGAGCCCAGAATGAAGGTTTTTTACGATAAAGATTGTGACCTGTCCCTAATCAAAGGTAAGACAGTTGCCATTGTTGGCTACGGTTCGCAAGGTCACGCGCACGCGCTGAACCTGCATGAGTCAGGTGTGAAAGTTGTAGTGGGTTTGCGCAAAGACGGCGCGTCCTGGAGCAAAGCAGCTAACGCGGGTTTGAAAGTTGCCGAAGTCGCCGATGCAGTCAAATCAGCGGACCTCGTCATGATGTTGTTGCCCGACGAAAACATCGGTCAGGTATATCGTGAAAGCGTCCACAGCAATATCAAGCCGGGCGCTGCGCTGGCTTTTGCACACGGCTTTAACGTGCATTACGGTCAAGTGGTCCCGCGTTCAGATATCGACGTGGTCATGATTGCTCCAAAGGCACCAGGCCATACTGTGCGTGGTACTTATTCGCAGGGCGGCGGCGTGCCAGCTCTGGTGGCCGTTCACCAAGACAACTCCGGCTCAGCCCGTGATGTGGCCTTGTCCTACGCTTGCGCCATCGGTAGTGGTCGCGCTGGCGTCATTGAGACAAACTTCCGCGAAGAAACTGAAACTGACTTGTTTGGCGAGCAGGCAGTGTTGTGCGGCGGTACGGTTGAGCTGATCAAAGCGGGTTTCGAGACCTTGGTCGATGCAGGCTATGCACCAGAAATGGCCTACTTTGAGTGTTTGCATGAGCTCAAGTTGATCGTTGACTTGATCTACGAGGGCGGTATCGCCAACATGAACTACTCAATCTCGAACAACGCCGAGTTTGGCGAGTACGAGACAGGTCCAAAGATCGTCACCGATGCAACACGTGCAGCAATGCGTCAGTGCTTGACCGACATTCAGACTGGCGAGTATGCCAAGCGCTTTATTCTTGAGAACCAAGCAGGTGCGCCCGCGCTGATTTCGCGCCGTCGTATCAATGCAGAGTCGCAAATCGAAGTTGTGGGTGCTAAGTTGCGCGCCATGATGCCTTGGATTGCAGCGAACAAATTGGTCGACAAGACAAAGAACTGATTTGGTTTAATTCAGCAGGCATTTGAAACACGCCCCTCGGGGCGTGTTTTTTTGGGTTAACCTTCTACCTACAATGAATACACCTCACTATCCCCATCCCATTATTGCCCGCGAGGGTTGGCCTTTTCTGGCTGGCTCGATCCTGATTGCTTTGCTGGTGACCTGGTTTTCACCTGCTTGGTCTGTATTGTTTTGGATCATTGCGATTTTTGTCCTACAGTTTTTTCGTGATCCAGCCCGATCCGGTTCAACCGAGCCTGGTGCCGTTCTTTCTCCTGCCGATGGCCGGATTGTCGTGGTCGAAGAAACCCAGGATCCTTACGCTGATCGCAAGGCGCTAAAAATTAGCGTGTTCATGAACGTTTTTAACGTGCATAGCAACCGTTCGCCCGTGGATGGCGAAGTGCTCATGACACAATACTTTCCGGGTAAGTTTTTTAACGCTGCGCTAGACAAGGCCTCTTTTGAAAATGAGCGCAATGCAATGGTTTTGCGCATGCCCGATGGTCATATTGTGACAGCGGTTCAGGTGGCAGGTCTCGTGGCCAAGCGGATTCTTTGTTATACAAAACAGGGTGATACTCTTTATCGCGGTCAGCGTTACGGCTTTATCCGCTTTGGTTCGCGCGTAGATGTTTATTTGCCTTTAGGTTCACGCCCCCGCGTGGCGATTGGTGACAAGGTCAGTGCCACCACGACCGTTCTCGCCGATTTATCTGAAACTCTTTAGTTTGACACTTTAGTGAGCGACCCCCATGCCTGTTAACCCCTTGCGCGATCCCGAGCAACGCCACCGCAGCATTTACCTGCTGCCCAACGCGTTTACGACTGCCGCGTTATTTGCGGGGTTCTATGCTGTCGTTCAGGCTATGAATGGTCGCTTCGAAATGGCGGCGATCGCCATCTTTGTCGCAATGGTCTTGGACGGTATGGATGGTCGTGTGGCACGTCTGACCAAAACGACTTCTGCCTTTGGTGAGCAATACGACTCGCTTTCTGATATGACATCTTTTGGCGTTGCGCCAGCGCTAGTGATGTACGAGTGGGCACTTAACGATTTGGGTCGCTGGGGATGGCTGGCAGCTTTTGTCTATGTGTGTGGTGCTGCCTTGCGTCTTGCGCGCTTCAATACCAATATCGATGTGGTAGACAAAAGGTTTTTTCAAGGTCTGCCGAGTCCAGCTGCAGGTGCGCTGATCGCTGGCTTTGTTTGGCTGGTGGTCGATAACCGCCTGCAGGTGCCCAAGGAGTTGTTAGCTTGGACTGCGTTTGTCATCACGCTTTATTGTGGTGTAGCAATGGTTTCTAATTTGCCCTTTTACAGCGGTAAGTCTTTTGCTTTGGGGCGCAGTGTGCCTTTTTGGGTGATTTTGGTCTTTGTAGCAGGCTTTGTCTTCATCTCAAGCAACCCACCCGTGATCCTGTTTGGATTGTTTATCGTCTACGGACTATCTGGGTGGGGTGTCTGGCTCTGGCGCTGGCAGCGCAGCAAACGCTGAGATATTGTCAGCGTGCTGCATATTGAGCGTTTGCGTTTTTAGCGCATTCTGTCGCCATCACCCAACGAATCTGGATCAGGCGCAGGGTGGAAGCGGTTGACGAGATTGCCCTGAGCGCCCATATAGACGTACATCATTGAGGGCCATACGTCTTCTTGTTTGTACCGGTAGGCCCAGACAATTTCATGTCCCTTGGCAATCCCGTATTTGTTGGCTGGCTCGCCAAACTCACACGCTAATTGCTTATCAGTCCATTTTCCAGTGGCTAACACTTGAAAATGTGCGTCAGTCAATAATTGCTGCATCCCAACAACTTTGCCGTCTTTGGTTGTGTTGGTACCCCAAGCGTACTGACCATAGGGTTGCATGGTCCAAATCAGGCGTTGTGTACCGTCATCACGTGTACAAACGGTTGAGGGCTTGCCGAGCTTTTGAATGGCCTCTGCTGTGGTCATACCGGGTTTGACGGATTGATAGTTGGCGCAACCAGCCAGTATTGCGATAGATGTCAGCGCAAGCGCAAAGCTAATCGGACGGATCGCGCGCAGACCGCGTTTCGACCTAGAGACTGGCTGAGGAGCGGAAATGAATGTCATTTTGGTCATTATGGGCCTCATCTAATGTCTAATCATTGGTCCGACTTGAACCATTTAGATAGATTTTAGCCAATCGGCTATAATACAAAAGTATTATAGTTGTTTATTATTATTTTTTTCTATTCACGTCAGGTCACCTCAGGCCTGACGCTTGTCACTTGAGGTCATAAAAATGTCTGTTGCTGATATTAATAAATCCGACATCGTCGCGCAATACCAACGCGCTCAGGGCGATACCGGTTCCCCAGAAGTCCAAGTGGCTTTGCTGACAGCGCGTATTAACGAGCTGACAGGTCACTTTAAAACCCACATGAAAGACCACCACTCACGTCGCGGCCTGCTTCGCATGGTGAGCCGTCGTCGTAAGTTGCTAGATTATCTCAAGAGCCGCAACCCAGATTCCTATCGTGCACTGATCGAAAAACTCGGTCTGCGTAAGTGATCGGTATCCATGGGGCAGTCTCCCCGTGAGTCAACCGTGGTCGGTGCGGCACTACTGTCGCAACGTCCACGGTTTTTTATTTGTAAGGAATAAATTGTCATGTTCAATAAAGTGACCAAATCGTTTCAGTATGGACAACATACTGTCGTGCTTGAGACTGGTGAAATTGCTCGCCAGTCCTCAGGTGCAGTGCTCGTAACCGTCGAAGATACTGTCGTGCTCGCAACAGTTGTTGCCAAAAAAGAAGCCAAATCAGGACAGGATTTTTTCCCCCTGACTGTTGACTACATCGAAAAAACCTACGCTGCTGGCAAGATCCCCGGTGGATTTTTCAAACGCGAAGGCAAGCCTTCCGAAAAAGAAACGCTGACGTCGCGTCTGATCGACCGTCCATTGCGTCCATTGTTCCCAGAGGGTTTCTATAACGAAGTTCAGGTCATCATTCACGTCCTGTCCTGCAATCCAGAAATCGATCCTGATATCCCTGCAATGATCGGCGCATCCGCTGCCCTAGCCATTTCAGGTATTCCATTCAACGGTCCTATTGGTGCCGCACGCGTGGGTTATATCGATGGTCAGTACTTGGTCAACCCAACCGCCAGTCAGCTCAAGACCTCACAGATGGACCTCATCGTTGCCGGTACAGAAGCCGCAGTGTTGATGGTTGAGTCTGAGGCTCAGCAGTTGTCTGAGGAAGTCATGCTGGGTGGTGTGGTGTTCGGTCACAATGCCATGCAAGCCGTAATCGGCGCGATCAATGACCTCGTGCGCGAAGCTGGCAAGCCCGACTGGGACTGGCAGCCTGCTGCCAAAAACGAAGCGTTGATCGCTTCTGTGACTGCGGCTGCTCAGGATGCCCTCTACGCCGCCTACCAGACACGTCAAAAGCAAGAGCGCACCACACAATTGCGTCAGGTGTACGCAAGCGTGCATGCCAAGCTTGCTGAAGCGGCTACAGCCCAAGGTGTTTCAGCACCCGATGGCGTGACCGTTGACAATATTTTGTTTGATCTCGAAGCCAAGATCGTGCGCAGCCAGATTCTGAGCGGTGAGCCACGCATTGACGGCCGTGACACACGTACCGTGCGTCCGATCGAAATCCGCCTGGGCGTTTTGCCTCGTGTCCACGGTAGCGCCTTGTTTACGCGTGGTGAAACACAGGCCTTGGTCATTGCAACACTCGGTACCAAGCAAAACGAGCAAATCATCGATGCGCTGATGGGCGAGTATCGTGACCGTTTCCTGATGCACTACAACATGCCTCCGTTTGCGACCGGCGAAACAGGTCGTGTCGGTACACCCAAGCGCCGCGAAATCGGCCACGGTCGTCTGGCCAAGCGCTCGCTCGTGCCGTTGTTGCCTGATGCCCAAGACTTCCAGTACACCATTCGCTTGGTCTCGGAAATCACCGAGTCAAACGGTTCGTCCTCCATGGCGTCCGTGTGCGGCGGTTCGCTGGCGATGATGGATGCTGGTGTGCCTCTCAAGGATCACGTTGCAGGTGTGGCTATGGGCTTGATCCTCAACGAGGGCAAGTTCGCTGTCTTGACCGACATCCTGGGCGATGAAGATCACCTCGGCGATATGGACTTCAAAGTAGCAGGTACTGAAAACGGTATTACTGCTTTGCAAATGGACATCAAAATCCAGGGCATCACCAAAGAAATCATGCAAGTCGCATTGGCTCAGGCTCGCGACGGACGTTTGCATATTTTGAGCAAAATGCGCGAAGCCATTCAGAACTCACGTGGCGAGCTGTCAGCCTTTGCACCACGTATGCTCAGCATGAAGATCAATCCTGAAAAGATTCGTGATGTGATCGGTAAGGGCGGCGCAACGATTCGTGCGTTGACAGAAGAAACTGGTTGCCAGATCGATATCTCTGATGACGGTACGATCGTGATTTCCAGTGCTGATCTTGATCGTGCGCATGATGCGCAGCGCCGTATTACTGAACTGACAGCGGATGTCGAAGTCGGTCAGGAATACGACGGTAGCGTTTTGCGTCTGCTTGATTTTGGCGCCATCGTTCAGGTCTTGCCAGGACGTGATGGTTTGTTGCACATCTCTGAGATTGCAAACTACCGCATCGCCAATATCAATGACGTGCTCAAGGTCGGTCAGGCTTTGCGCGTTAAAGTGATTGAGGCGGATGACAAGGGTCGTTTGCGCTTGTCGGTCAAAGCCATTGGTGGCATTGAGCAGCAAGGTGGTGCACCCGCCGCTGACGCAGCCGCTCCTGCTGCTGCAGCACCAGAGGCACCCGCCCAGTAATTACTGACGGTCTGTCGTTAAAAACCCTGTCAGGTCAAAAGCCTGCAGGGTTTTTTTGTGCCAGCTCGTAAAGTCCGGCCAATCTAAACAGGCGGTCGCGGCGCAGCATGGCCAATATGGGCTCGGGCTGTCTTCTGCCGCTAGAGACTAAGTCCGCGGCGGTGAGATGTAGCGTCTCTAAAAGAAGCTGTCGATGTATAGACCACCATTGTGAGAACAGGCGATCGGGATCAATGAGACCAAGCTGTTGACGTCTCAGTTCTGAGCGGCTGAAATCTTTGATGTTCCATGTCAATACACTAATGGGGCCCACCTGAGCAGACTCGACAGCAGCAATACCGGTCGCCGCAACGTGCTTGTCTTTGCGGTCTGTATGCTTGAGTGATGCCTCAAAGGGCGTCACGTCTCCCATATTGGCAGCAGGAAACTGCTCTTGCATGTTTTGCCATTCAGCCTTTAGCAATTCCGGATCAATCGGCCAAAGACGGGCAGCATTACGCTGCCACTCTTGGCCAATTTTGTCTGTCCAGAGGGGGTCAAACAAACCCGTTTGAGCAAGATTGAGCAGCAGAGGTCTCAGCAAGCCTGACATCATGATGCAGGCATCTATCACCAAAGCAGGGCGCTGAGATACGTTTAGAACTGCGTGTTGAGCTTCAGTCATGCATGAAAAAATTAGGTCAGAGCATATTTTGTTGCCCGGACGATTGTTTGCGCATCCACTCCAAAAAATGTTCTGAGCGCAGCACGCGTATCACTGCGGCCAAAACCATCTGTTCCAAGTGTCATCAGGCGGCGGCTTGAAGGTACGTAGGCCCGAATAGTTTCGGGGACCGCACGCACATAATCAGTGGCCGCAATGATTGGACCTTGGCTCTTGGAGAGTTGCTGGTAGATAAATGGTACACCAGCCGCTGGATCACCTGAGAAAGCAGCTTGTTCGCACGCTAAACCGTCGCGAGCCAGTTCGCTCCAGCTCGTCACACTGTAGACGGATGTTGTGATGCCTTCGGCGCTCAACTGTTGTGCGGCTTTGATGACCTCAGTCAAAATCGCACCAGATCCCAGCAAAGTGGCTTGCGCAGTTTCATTTTTAGCCTGGTAGACCTCAAACAGATATGCTCCGCGAATGATGTCTTCGCGAACACCTTCCGGCAAGGTCGGTTGGGCGTAATTTTCATTCATCAACGTGACGTAATAAAACACGTCTTGTTGTTCGACCATCATTTCTCGCACGCCTTGATCAATGATGACAGCCATCTCGCCTGCAAAGGCGGGGTCATAGGCTTTGCAATTGGGAATTGTGGCTGCATGCAAGTGACTCGTGCCATCTTGGTGTTGAAGACCTTCACCGCCAAGCGTTGTCCGTCCCGAGGTCGCACCCAATAAAAAGCCGCGAGGACGCTGATCTGCGGCGGCCCAGATTTGATCACCGACACGCTGAAAGCCAAACATGGAGTAGTAGATGTAAAAGGGCAGCATCGCCAGACCATGGACGCTATAGCTTGTCGCGGCCGCAGTCCAGCTCGCAATTGCTCCGGCTTCAGAAATGCCTTCTTCCAAGATCTGACCGTCTAACGCTTCTCGATAACTCAGCACTGAACCAATGTCTTCAGGTGCATAGCGTTGACCCACACTCGAGTAGATGCCGACTTGTTTAAAGAGGTTGGCCATGCCAAAAGTACGTGCCTCGTCCGCAACAATCGGCACAATACGTGGTCCAAGCACAGGATCCTTGAGCAAGTTGCCCAGCACTCTGACAAAGGCCATGGTCGTACTCATTTCTTTGCCTTCGGCCTGCGTGGCAAACTGGCTGTACGTAGACATTTCTGGTACGGCAACCGACTCACATGTCGTTTCACGCTTCGGTAAATAGCCGCCAAGTGCCTGGCGTTGTTTTTGTAAATATTGCATTTCCGGACTGTCGGGAGCAGGGCGATAAAAGCTCAATGAAGTCGCCTGTTCGTCTGTCAGCGGCAAGTTAAAGCGATTGCGGAACTCGATCAGATCGTTGTCATCGAGTTTTTTCTGGCTATGCGTCGTCATTTTTCCTTGACCCGCACTACCCATGCCATAGCCTTTCTTGGTGTGGGCCAGGATCACGGTAGGCTGGCCCGTATGGTTGGCAGCTGCCGCGTAGGCGGCATGTATTTTGACCAAATCGTGTCCACCTCGCTTGAGTCGATCAATTTGATCGTCCGTCATGCCTTGTGCCAGACGTGCGAGCTCTTCATTTTGACCAAAAAATGTATCGCGATTAAAACGGCCATCCTTGGCGGCAAAGGTTTGCATCTGACCATCGACGGTATTGGCAAAGGCGCGTGTGAGTGCACCCGTCAGATCACGTGCAAACAGACCATCCCAGTCGCTGCCCCAAACCAGTTTGATGACATTCCAGCCTGCACCCGTAAACAGCTTTTCCAGCTCATCAATGATTCGACCGTTTCCACGTACGGGACCGTCCAGGCGTTGCAGGTTGCAATTGACGACCCAGACTAAATTGTCCAAGCCCTCGCGCGCGGCAAGTGTTAACGCACTCATGGACTCGGGTTCATCCATCTCGCCATCGCCAAACACGCCCCAAACCTTGCGCGACTTGCAGTTCAATAAATTGCGATGTGTAAGGTAACGCATAAAACGTGCGTGATAGATTGAGCTGATCGGGCCGATTCCCATCGAGCCAGTTGGAAACTGCCAGAAATCTGGCATCAGCCAGGGGTGTGGATAGCTCGACAACCCTTGAGCGCCATTTTCAATTGCTTGGATTTCTTGGCGGTAATGCAAAAGATCTTGTTCTTGGAGTCGACCTTCGAGATAGGCACGCGCATAGACGCCTGGCGCACTGTGCGGTTGAAAGAACACCAAGTCACCGCGGTGCTGTCCTGGGCCCATGCCACGGCGCGCTTCGAAAAAATGATTGAATCCGGTTTCGAACAGATCGGCCGCACTGGCATAACTCGCGATGTGTCCACCGAGTTCGCCATAGGCTTGATTGGCCCTCACGACCATCGCCAGTGCATTCCAGCGCATGATGGAAGCTAAACGCTCTTCGATCGCCAGATCGCCCGGAAAAACAGGTTGCTGATCGACAGAGATCGTATTGACATAGGGTGTGCTGAGCTCTGGTTTCCAACCGACTTGTGACGTATGCGCAGTTCGGACCAGTTCATCGAGTAAAAATTTAGCGCGCTCAGGCCCTTCGCTTTGCAAAACAGCCAGCAGCGCTTGCTGCCACTCATGTGTCTCTTGGCTATCGGTATCGACAGAGGCATTTATCCATGAAGAGGGGCGGGGATCAATGGCAGCGTTCATCGTGAGCAGTCTTTTGGTCAAGAGTATGGATAGCGATATTCTAGGGACTTGTGTGCAGCATTGGATGCCTTAATTACGAGTAAAAATGATAATATGCAGCATTTAATTCTGATTTTTTAATAAAAACAGCATAATGAAATTAGATTCGATTGATTTAAAGATATTGTCCGAATTGCAGGCGGACGGCGCACTCTCAAATATCGAGCTTGCGCGTCGCGTGCACCTCAGTCCCTCACCTTGCCTGGCTCGCGTCAGAGCGCTGGAGTCCGCCGGTGTAATCGACCGTTATGTGGCGTTGGCCAATGCGACCGCACTTGGCTTGGGCCTCAATGTCTTTATCAACATCAGCCTCAAAAGCCAGAGCAAAGAATCTCTCGCTCATTTTGAGCAACGTATCAGTGAGCACGATGAGGTAATGGAGTGTTATCTCATGACTGGCGACAGTGACTATCTGATCCGTGTGGCGGTCGCGGATATCGCGGCGTTAGAAAAATTTATCTTGGAACAACTCACACCTATACCAGGCATTGAAAAAATCCGGTCGAGCTTTGCGCTCAAACAGGTGCGCTACAAAACTGCTTTACCGCTTCCGATAAAAACGGACGTATAGTATCGCTTCGTTAAAAAAGCTTCGTTAAAAAAACTAATCATAGGATTCGCGAGACATGAGTGAAGTCTTTAGCCCCACACCCGCCTGGCAAGAACAGGTATTCAAGGTTCTCAAGGAAGGCGGTATTCAACAAGTATCTTATGTCCCAGATGCCGGTCATGCACACGTGATTCGTCGTGTGAACGAAGACCCCGCAATGCGCGGCATCGTGCTGACAACAGAAGAAGAAGGTATTGCCGTAGCAGGCGGCGCTTGGCTAGGTGGGCAACGACATGCGCTGCTGATGCAGAGCAGTGGCGTGGGTAACTGTATCAACATGATGTCCTTGCTACAGAGCTGTCGCTTCCCATTTTTGACGCTGGTGACGATGCGCGGTGAATACGCAGAGTTCAATCCCTGGCAAGTGCCAATGAGCAAAGCGACTCAGGCGTCGATGGAGCTGATGGGGATCAAGGTTTACCGCGCCGAGTACGCGGATGAGGTCGAGGATGTTGTGGGTGCCGCCTTGGATTTCGCCTTCGAAGGCGGAGAGCCAGTCGCCGTGCTCTTGTCACAGCGCTTGATCGGACGCAAGAAATGGCTGCGCAACTAAGTGTACTGATTTGATTTCAGTCATTGAGTGTTGTGCAACATCTTCCAAGATATTTCGATAGGAATTGCAATGAGTCATGTTCAGTCTTCTACTAGCGTCATTGATCGACGTGAGTTCGTCAGCGCTCTGATTGCCAAGTGCCCAGAGTCCTTGATTGTTACCGGTTTGGGTTCTGCGACATACGATGTGTTTGCCGCAGGTGATCGGGATAAAAACTTTTATTTGTGGGGCGCCATGGGCGGTGCGGCCGCGATGGGTCTGGGCCTGGCATTGGCGCAGCCGGATAAGTCTGTAATGGTGATTACAGGTGACGGTGAGCAATTGATGGGCATTGGAACCTTGGCGACCATCAGCGCGCAACAGCCCGCTAATCTCACGATTGTGGTGCTGGATAACGGCCATTTTGGTGAAACAGGCATGCAGTACAGCCACTCCAGTCTTGGCACCGATTTATCCGCAGTCGCCAAGGCTTGCGGTATCGTCAACGCCTTTCAAGTCAAGGATATGGCAGGCCTTAAACAGGTCGAGCAAAACGTCAATGCTCGTCAGGGCGTGACATTTGCTCAGATCTTGGTCAAAGCAGATGACTTGCCGCGCGCCTTGCCTGCGCGTGACGGCGTGTTCGTCAAGAACCGTTTTCGCGCCGCTTTGGGTCTGGCATCGTTCTAAGCTGGCATCTGAAGAATGTCATTACTCCGTTCTTACGGGAACGGAGTAATTAGCTTAGGTCTTTGCTGGGTACAAGTGACAGGCAACCTCACCTTGCGCATCGCGCAACAAGTGAGGGTGGTTCACTGAGCACTCGGGTCGACGTTGTTGACAGCGTGGATGAAATGAGCAGCCCGAAGGTGGATGCAAGGGGTCAGGAAACGAAAGGCCCAAACCCATGTCAGGGATGCCAAGACCAGGCTCCGGTGTCAGAACTGAGGCCAAAAGGGCTTGCGTGTAAGGATGTCGCGGTTGCTTGAATAGCTCAGCTGTTTGAGTCTGCTCCACCACGCGTCCTAAATACATGACAGCGACTTGAGTAGCAATATGCTCAACCACCGCCAAATTGTGACTGATAAAGACGTAGGTCAGATTGAACTCTTTTCTGAGATCCAGCAAGAGATTCAAAATTTGCGCCTGAACGGATACGTCAAGGGCCGACGTCGGCTCATCACAAATCACGATCTCAGGATTGATCACCAAGGCACGTGCGATTGCAACACGCTGTCGCTGACCACCAGAAAGTTGTCCCGGTGTATTGTCTGCATAGCGGGCAGGCAAGCCCACGCGCTCCAACATTTCGATGGCTTTATGACGACGCTCGCTGCGCGTGCCAACACCTAAAACATCCAGCGGAAACGATACGATCGAAGCGATCGTGCGACGTGGGTTGAGAGAGGAATAGGGATCCTGAAAAATGGGTTGTACGCGACGAGCCAGCTCGCGCCGATCAATCTTGCTGATGTCTTGACCATCAATCAGTACGCGACCGCGCGATGGGGGTGTCAGACCCAACAGCATGCGTGCAAGGGTGGATTTTCCACAGCCAGATTCACCCACAATGCCCAAGACATCTTTACGTTGCACCGAGAGGTCGACACCGTTGACTGCATGTAATGTCTGACGAGGTTTAAACATACCCGCACTGACAGAGAACGTGCGCTGAAGATCTTTTGTTTCAATCAGGGCAGTCATTGGCCTGCTCCGCTCTGGTTCATTTCATTCATGACGCATCGCCACTGCTGGCCCTGAGGTGTCTGGTGCAAGGGAATCGCCTCACTACAACTGTCTTGAGCGTGCGCGCATCGATCTTTAAAGGCGCAACCTTTCATCTCGCCGATGAGTGAGGGGACGACACCAGGAATCGTGCCGAGCCTGCCACCAGGGATTGTTTTTCCTGGGATTGGGATGCAACTAATCAGGCCTCGCGTATAGGGATGCTGGGGTGAGGCAAAAATGTCCGCTGCTGCGCCTTCCTCAACGATTTGACCCGCGTACATGACGGCTACGCGATCTGCGATCCGGGCGACAACGCCCAGGTCGTGCGTAATGAGCACCATGGCGATACCAAGCTCTTCTTGCAGGTCTGCCAACAGACGCAAAATTTGTGCCTGGATGGTGACATCGAGTGCAGTGCTAGGTTCGTCCGCGATGAGCAGCTCAGGTCCACACATGAGCGCCATCGCGATCATGACGCGCTGGCGTAAGCCACCAGAGAGCTGGTGCGGATACTGGCCAAGCCGTTCGGCGGCTGAGGCGATTCCTACCTTTTCCAGGAGCTCGACGGCGCGCAGACGTGCGTCTTCGGCGGAAACTTTGAGATGATGACGGTAGTGCTCCGTCAACTGATCGCCAATCGTGTAGGCTGGATTAAGCGCCGTCATTGGCTCTTGGAAAATCATGGCCATACGGTTACCGCGCAGATCGTTGATCCGCTGTTTGCTAGCGCGCGCGAGGTCTTCGCCTAAAAACTCGAAGACACGGCTGTGGCGTTTTGCTGTTTTGGGCAATAGGCCCATCATCGACAGCGAGGTAATAGATTTACCGCATCCCGACTCACCCACGATACAAAGCGTTTCCCCGCGCTTAACCTGGATCGAAATGTCGCGCACCACGTGAAGCATGCCACGAGGAGTGGCGATGTCTACCGTTAGTCCCTGAACATCCAGCACAATTTCGTCAGTGACCATGATTAAGCTCTCTCGCCTGGTGTCAGGAGCTGATGAAGACCATCACCTGCCAGGTTGATGGCGAAAATCAATAAAGCCAAAGCCGTACCGGGAATCGCAATCAACCAAAATGAAAAGAACATGTAGGACTTTGCCTCTGAGATCATGAGGCCCCAAGAAGGTAGGGGCGGTTGGACGCCCAGGCCGAGAAAAGAGAGTGCTGCCTCAAGCAAAATCGCGCTTGCAGCTTCGAGTGTTGCAATCACGATCAAGTGCGGCATAACGTTGGGCAGTACTTCGGTGAGCATAATTCTCAGGGTCGACGCACCGGCTGACTGGGCGGCAGAGACGTACTCCATGGAGCGCACTTGTTGTGTGGCGCTACGCATGACTACGGCAAAGCGATCCCATTTCAAGAGGCCAAGCACCATGATGACGACCCATAAGGAGCCGCCCACCAGCGCAACCGTAGCAAGTGCCACCAAGATCACTGGCATGGAAAGACGCGTGGTCACCATAAAAGACACGAACATGTCGATGCGACCACCAAAGTAACCCGCTAGCATCCCCATTGTTGTGCCGATCAGGCCCGAAATCACGGCAACACTGAGGCCAATTAGTAGCGAAATCCGTGCGCCATAGAGTAAACGGGATAAGTAATCACGACCAAGCTGATCTGTACCGAGTGGATGGTTCCAGGTACCTAGGTCATACCAGACAGGCGGAACGGTTCGATTGGTTAGATTCTGAAAATAGGGGTCGTGCGGTGATAACCACGGTGCAAAAATAGCACAGAAAATAATCAGCAGGAGTAAGCCGCAACCCACATAGAGAGCCGTATTTTTTTTCATATCATGCAACCCGAATACGAGGATCAAGCCATGCGTTGGCGATATCAGAAGCCAGTGTCAGCAGGATATAGATCACTGACAACAACAGGACGATCACTTGAGTCACGGGGAAGTCTTTTTGAATAATGCTCTGATAAGCGAGGTAGCCGAGTCCATCCAGAGCGAAAATAGTCTCGATCACGACTGAGCCGCCAAGTAAAAAGCCTAGTTGAACAGCGGCTAGCGCGACAACAGGGACAATGGCATTTCGCAAAGCATGCTTGAAAATAACGATGCTCGTGGGTAGACCTTTGGCTCGGGCGGTACGGATATAGTCGGCGCTGAGCACTTCAATCATGCCAGCACGAATCAGGCGCATAAACGCGGGAGCCGCATAGTACCCAAGCGCAATCGAAGGCATGACAAAATGTTGCCAGCTCTCGCTTCCTGATACCGGCAATATTCGCCAGGTAATCGAGAACAGCATAATCAAGATCAGTGCAAAAAAGAAATTAGGCATGGCTTGACCGACCACTGCAACGCCTAGGCAAAGACGGTCGATCCAGCTGTTTTTGTAGATCGCAGCCAAAACACCTAGTGGCACTGAAATGATCAGGGCAAAAGCGAGGGAATAGACAGCAAGTAAGAGTGTGGTTTGAAGCTTAGTAAAAATAAGCTGACCCACATCAGTTTTGAAGTAAATAGACTGACCAAGATCGCCTTGGACAATCTTGAGCAGCCAGTTACCAAACTGCACAATGATCGGTTGGTCAAAGCCGTAGGTTTTGCGAACCATGTCGATATCGACCTGTCGCGCGCCTTCACCGGCGATTGCCAAGGCCGGATCACCTGAAAGGTAAAGCAACATGTAGGCAAGAATTGAGACGGTCAGAGCGACCATAACGGCCAGTCCTAGCCGCTTAGAAATATATGCCAGCATGATGCCTTACCAAAGATACAAAAAATAAAAAATCATAAAGAAATGATTACTTCCAGCTCATTTCCCAAAAGCGAACCAACTCATCGTGATACGGCTTGAAGTTTAGGTTTTTGTTAGCAACATAATAGACAGGCAGCGTCCAGAGAGGCACGGCATAGGCTTGATCAGCAATGATGGACAAAGCCTTCTGGTAAACCTCTTGGCGCTTCTTCATGTCGACCGTACTGTCACCTTCGCTCAGCAGCTTGATGACTTCTGGGTTGCGGCTGACATCGTCTGCACCACCACCAAAGTAGACCGGTGTGGAGGCCGACAGGTCATTGACCAAGTTGGAGCCCCACGTCTGGTGTGTGAGGGAGGTCTTGTTGGCGCGTGCCAGATCCCGCATCGCTGCATATTGCATGAAACTCAGCTTTGGCTTGATGCCGACGGCACTTAGATAGTTGATCATGGCTTCAGTTTGTGGACGCTCACGATAAGCCATCAGATCCACTTCAAAACCATTTGGGTAGCCCGCTTCGGCCAATAGTTTCTTAGCCAAAGCAGGATCGTAGTTGTAGACCTTCACTCCTTGGCTAGTGCACCCAACTTGTGACGGGGTGCAAATGGAGTTGATGATTTCGCCACCACCCACGATGTTTTTCAAAATTGCCTCACGGTCAATCGCATGGGCAATTGCATGGCGAACACGGATATCCTTGAGTTCCGGAGCAGGGGTGCCATCACGGGTATTCATTTGCAAGAATACGATACGCATGGTGTTACCACTTTGTACTTGCAAGTTAGGCAAGGACTTGAGCTTTTCTGCCTGATCCTTGGGGACATGCATGATGAAGTCTTCGCCACCGGACATCACTTCGGCCATCTGTGTTTGGCGGTCAGGAATGAAACGGATGCGCACATTATCAATAGAAGGTTGTTTTTTAGGTGAGTCTTTAAAATAATCTTTGTTGCGCTCAAGCATCAAAGACTTGCCTGGGATGTGCTCAACCACTTTGTAGGGACCAGAGCCGATTGGCTTGAGGTTCATGCCAGTTGGACCCACTTCTTTGTAGTACTTGGCAGGATGAATTGCAATGGCAGTCGCGAGATAGTCGATCGCGGCTGGGAACGGCTGTTTGCTGATGATGCGAACTTTGTATTTGCTGATTTTTTCAGCTTTTTCGATCCAGCCTGTCACGGTCTGTTGTCTGGCTTTGTTAGCAGGGTCGGAAACAAAATTCAGTGTGTACACCACGGAGTCTGCGTCAAACTCTTCGCCGTTATGGAACTTGATACCTTCACGGAGATCGAATTCTAAAGTACGGTCGTCGATTTGCTTCCAGCTTTTGGCAAGTTGACCTTGGTACTCGCCCGTCACGGGGTCGCGGTATACCAGCGTGTCCCAGACGTTGGCGGCAATAATCACGCCAATTCGCACGTTGTTGTAGTACGGATCAATATTTTCAGGCGTTTGATCGTATGCAAAGCCAAGTGTGTCTTTCTTTGGACTCTCGGGGGCAGGACGATTGAAGAATACGATAGCGGCGACCGCAATAGCCAATACTACGGCCAGCAGAATATATTTCATTAAAGGGGATTTGGAATCAGTACTCGAGTTCTTCATATCATTCCTCAAGATCAGTTTGTCACGACAGCTAGAAAGTAGATTTGTTTTAACAGGTAAAGCGCGCAAGAGGCAACCGCTTGTCATCAGTACTTACACTCAGTAGATCAGTATGCACGCAATTACTGTGCCAAAATTGAACTATTGACAGAAATATGGTCAAAATTTTTACAAATTGCTCACTCATATCGACTTTAATTTTTACAAGGTGATGTATGCAGAACCCCGCGCTGGAACAAGCCGTGCAGTTTGCGATCGATCATGAAAGTACTTGGGACCGCGACTGCACAAGCAGTAATTGGGGTGTTCACCACGGGGATCCAGCTCCTTACAACAAACTCTATGGGCCTGTGCACTCTCGTGGACCCAACTCAGGCACTATCTTGTTGCACGGGAAAACCCTAACTTCCTGGGGCGAGCCTAAGCGTGCGGATCTAACTTTTAGCGTTGCAAAGACTTATCTTGCACTTTTGGCTGGTGTGGCCGTGGATCGCGGTTTGATTACGGATCTCAACGAACCCATCGGTAAGCGTCTGAAAGGCATCGGCTTTGACGAAGGCAACAACGCTGTGGTGACGTGGGAACAGATGCTTCAGCAGACGAGCGAGTGGGAAGGCACATTGTTTGGCTTGCCCGATCAGGTGGATCGCTATCGCGCAGTGACGTTTGCAAAAGCCCCGGATGGTGTCAAAGGTGATGCCCGTCCGTTGCAACCTGCTGGTACCTATTGGGAATACAACGATGTGCGTATCAATCAACTGTCACTCGCACTGTTGCACTTGTTTCAACGTCCCTTGCCCGAGGTCTTTCGTGAGGCGATTACGCGCCCAGTCGGCGCCTCAGAAAACTGGAATTGGGTAGGTTACGACGACGCATGGGTTGAGGTTGCCGGCCAACGTGTGCAATCTGTTCCCGGAGGCACGCACTGGGGTGGTGGTATGTCCATCAGCAGCGAGGATCAGGCTTTGATCGGCCAAATGATGCTGAATGAGGGCATGGCCAATGGCAAGCGTGTACTTTCAGCAGAGTGGATCAAGCGTATGCAGGTGCCTTGCAAGCTTGCCCCTTTTTATGGCTATCTTGTTTGGTTGAATGATCAGCAAAAAGTGTTTCCAAGTGTCCCAGCTTCTAGCTATTTCGCAGTAGGAGCAGGTAGCTCCTTTACCTGGATTGAGCCCGAGATGGGGATGGTTGTGATTATCCGTTGGTTAAACTCCGCGCATGCTGATGCGGTGTTTGGAAAGATTTATCAAGCCGTCAAGGCGATGGCCTAATTGTTTACCGGGGGTGCTCGATCTGAGCCCCCAATTAATTTAATCCTGATGAGGGAAACATGATGCAAAAAAATATGATGCGTAAATTTTCACTTTCTGCTGCGACTGCTGCGATGGCGTTGACACTGACAACGGGTGGCGAGCTAATTGGGACGTCACTGACTGCACCTGCGTATGCGCAGTCAAGTACTCAGACCGCGAACTTAAGCTTGCCACAACTTGAGTCGCTGGTGTCTTCCATCGCGCTATACCCAGATTCTTTGTTGTCGCAAATGCTGATGGCTTCGACCTATCCGCTTGAGGTTGCCGAGGCGTCAAACTGGTTGCGTAGCAATTCGCACTTAACTGGGGATGCGTTACAAAACGCCCTTAAACCCCAACCCTGGGACAATAGTGTCAAGTCTCTTGTGACGTTTCCCGATGCACTCAATTTGATGGGTAATCAGTTGAGCTGGACACAAAAGTTGGGTGATGCGTATCTGGCACAGCCTAAAGATCTGATGCAGGCTGTACAGGCCTTGCGCGCCAAAGCCAAGCAAGCTGGGAACCTGAAGTCCAACCAGCAGGTGTCCGTGTCGAGCGATGCGCAGTCCAACATCATCATTGTTCCGTCCAATCCTCAGGTGGTCTACGTGCCGACATACAACCCGATGATGGTGTACGGTGCCTGGCCTTATGCCGCATACCCTCCCTATCCCGTATACAACCCAGCCTGGGGCTTGATGAGTTTTGGTGTGGGGATGGCGGTCGGTGCCGCATTGTGGTCCACACCACACTGGGGTTCGGGCTCAATCACCATCAACAATGCAAACTTTAATAATTTCAATAATCGTTTTAATTCAGGATCAAATCTGAGATCCGACTATTTGGGTAACAACAATAGTTGGGCACACAATCCAGCCCACCGCGATGGCATACCCTATGGTAATTCAGCCTTAAATAATCGTTATGGCGAGGGCAATCGCAGTGCCATTACACGTAACGACGTTGCACGCCAACAAAATGCCGTCAATGACTGGAAAAACAATGCTTCTCCTGCGGACAAGCAGCGTGCCGATCAAGCGCGTCAAAATGCGCAAAATACGTTCAATCGTAATGCCACACCTCAAGAGCGGAGCCAGGCGGGCCAGATGAACCAGCAGGCCCGCAGCGACTGGACGCAGGACCGCGCCAACCCAAATCAAGCGCGCGAAGCCAGTCAGGAAAATCAGTTAGGCCGTGAGGGCCGGAGTGACTTTAATAGCGATCGCTTTGGTGGTGGGGATCGCTTCGGCGGTGGAGACCGCTTCGGCGGTGGCAGAGATTTTGGTGGTGGAGGCCGCAGTTTTGGCGGCGGTCATTTTGGCGGTGGTTTTAGACGCTAAATCGTCCTGATAGACAAGCCTCATTACTTTTTGGAAATAGCCATGATTAAAAAATTACTTGTAACTGCCGTATTTGCGACCCTTCCTTTGGTCTCTGGCGCACAAAATGCTCCTCAGTCAAATGTGTCGCTCGGAGCCATGATCAATCTTTGTCAGAGTCGAACAGACCTTGAAGCACAGACTTTTTGCTATGGATTTGGCGAGGGCGTGTATCAGGGTTCAGAGCTCACAAAAGACCCGAAAGCCCCTAAAACAGTGTGTTTGCCACCAGGTGGCGTCGCTCGGGATGAGGTGTTGGCTGAGTTCATTCGCTGGGCCATCGCTAACCCCCAGTTCCATCAGGAAAAGGCGGCTGCATCGATTCTTCGCTACCTCCCAATCAGGTTTCCTTGTAAGGGCTGATGCACCTCGGCGCTTTTGGATACAATAGCGCCTCAGTAATTGCCCCGATGATGAAATTGGTAGACATAGCAGACTTAAAATCTGCAGCCTAAGGGCGTGCCGGTTCGATTCCGGCTCGGGGCACCATTTGCTGGTTCAGCAAATGCATTTACGCTTGAGATGTTGTGTTTGTGCCTGATGTGAGGTTTGTAAAAATTTCACGAAATTTGATCACTTGAGTATTGTCTTTGGCTGAGGTCCTGAGGATAAAGCTCACAGGCATAGGCTTGAGGTCGCTGGGGATATCGATGACTCTGATGTTGCCCAGTTTGACGTGCATGTCTGCCGCGCTCTGCGGAATCACACTGCATAAATTTGAACTCGACAACATCGTCAGGCTCTGAAAATAATTAGTTGTTTCGATGACGGGCGTAGGCAACATCAGGCCGCGCCGCAAAAATGAGTCGGTGAGTTGTTGGCGTAGACTTGAATCAGGTCTGGGCAGTACCCAGTCACGCTTCGCTAAGTCTTCAAACGAATTTTTTCTTCTTTTCTTTTCTCTCGTTCCCTCAACAATACAGATGCTTTCTGAATAGAGAGGGAAGAAAATTAATTCATCCGTATTGTGCATGGACGGCATGGACGCCCCAGAGAGTCGTCCGATGACGCAATCTAGTTTGCCTTCAAATAACTGGAGCATCAGGTGCTTTGCTGTGCCTTCCTGAATAGAGACGGCACCTCCGCCCGATTCTCGAAAAAGTTCAATCGCTCGAGGCAGGTAGGCAAACAGCGCCTGCGGGACTACGCCGACTCTGAGTAGCGGAGAGAGGTTTTTGTTTAATTGTTTGACCTCGTATACGAGTGCGTCAAACTCATTCAGTATGGTCTCCGCGCGATTGGCCAACAGGGTGGATGCCTCGGTCGGGATGACGCCTTGCGTTGTTCGAAGAAAAAGGGTCAACCCAATTTGCTTTTCAAATTCTCTGAGCATGGCGCTTGCAGCCGGCTGACTGATGCTCAGGTGTTTCGCTGCTTTATGCAGGTTGCCAAACTCAACAAGATGTTGCATCAGAATCAAATGTCTGAATTTGATATGCGATAGCGAGAGTTCAGAATGCATATTTTTTCACTCAATCATCATTCAAATTGTGATAATAAAAGATTATCACGAGATATAAATAATTGAATATTTAGTTCTTACGGTCGCTCCTATACTGAAGCAACCATTCAGTCATAAGGAACGTCCGTGATCAAAACAGCCCCTTTAGCCCTGAGCGTTTTTTTCAGCGCTTTTTTCACACTGTTGACTCCGACGGCTCAGGCAGCCTGGCCCAATGATCAGCCGATCAAAATCATTGTTCCGCAAGCCGCTGGCGGCACAAACGATACCTTGGCCCGCATGGTGGGTGCTGAGCTATCAAAAGTTCTTGGACAAACTGTCGTGATTGACAATCGACCAGGTGCCTCTGGTGCGATTGGCATGCAGGCTACGGTACAGGCTCCGCCGGACGGTTACACCATTGCTCTTGCTTCTGATTCAGCAGCGCTGTTAGATGTGCTGCGTCCAAATCTACCTTGGAAATTCAAAAGTGGTTTGCAGGGTGTTGTGATGATTGGCGAGCAGCCAATCAGTATTGCGACGTCCTCAAAGACATCATTTAACACGCTTCAACAGGTGATTGATGCGGCCAAAGCGAAACCCGGTAGTCTGGGCTATGGCTCATCGGGCATCGGCTCATCTCAAAACATCGTCGGTGAGTGGGTGGCAAGTTTGGCGGGTATCAAGCTGGTACACGTACCCTATAAAGGAGGCGGTCAAGCTGCGAACGATGTTGTGAGTGGGCAGATACCTTTGGCCGTCTTGGGGCTTGCTCCGATGCTCAAGCAGCAACAGGCGGGTAATGTTCGCATTCTGGCAGTCACGACTCCCCAACGCTCCAAGGCGCTTCCAGATGTACCGACCTTAACCGAGCTTGGTTATCCGCAAATCGCGCTTGCACAATGGGCCGGATTGGTGGCCCCGGCTGCGACTCCTCAACCGATCATTCAAAAACTCTCGGATGCGTTATTAAAGGTGCTTTCAGAAAAATCAATCAGTGAAAAGATGCTTGCGGCGGGTATCACACCTAGACCCTTGAACTATCAACAGTTTGATGCCTTTTTGAAAAAAACAGTGGACACGTGGCAGCAGGTCGTTCCGACGCTCAATATTCAAATTCAATAACGTCCAACACTTTCGCGTATCAGGCACCTTATGAAGAAAACTAACATCGTTTTAATTCTTGCAGACAATCTTGGCTGGGGAGAGCTAGGCTGTTATGGCGGCGGTGCGATACGTGGGGCACCAACTCCCCGCATTGATGCGTTGGCCAAGCAAGGCATTCAACTGCTTAACTTTAATGTCGAGAGTGACTGCGTGCCAACACGCTCCGCCTTGATGACGGGACGCCATCCCGTGCGCACGGGTGCTTTGCAGTCTGTGCCAGCAGGCTTGCCTCAAGGACTGATCCCCTGGGAGATCACGATCGCCGAGTTATTGTCCAAGGCGGGTTATGCGACAGGCATGTTTGGTAAGTGGCATCTGGGTGACAAAGAAGGTCGCTACCCCAAAGATAAAGGATTTGACGAGTGGTACGGCATTCCAAGGACAACGAATGAAAGTATGTTTACCGAACAGGTTGGCTTCGATCCTGAAGTGGTGGATGTACCTTATGTGATGGAAGGATTTAAGGGGCAGCCAGCTGAAAAGAAAGAAGTCTATGATTTGGAGATGCGTCGCAAGATTGATGAGGTCTTGACCCAGAAAAGCTGCGATTTCATCCGTAGAAAAGTAGCAGCCAACCAGTCATACTTTCTTTATGTGCCTTTGACACAGCTACATTTTCCAACGCTCCCTCATCGCGATTACGAAGGGCAGTCAAAGAAAGGTGATTTTGCAGACTCGATGATCGAGATGGATGCGCGCGTCGGTCAGATTCTAGACACCTTGAGCGAGACAGGGACGCAGGATGACACATTGTTTATTTTTGCGAGTGACAATGGCCCTGAGTATCGACGCCCGTGGCGAGGCAGTGCAGGGATGTGGACAGGTACCTATCACACCTCGATGGAAGGTTCCTTAAGGGTGCCGTTTATTGCGCGTTGGCCAGGCAAGATTCCTCCCGGTAGTGTCTCTAACGAAATCTTTCACGTTGTGGATATCTATTCAACTCTGGCCGCTGTTGCAGAGACCAGTGTCCCCCTAGATCGACCGATTGATGGGGTTAATCAATTGCCATTTCTAAAAGGGGAAACGCAGGCTTCGGCAAGAGAGGGCTTTGTATATTTCATTAAAAATGAAATGCGTGCGGCAAAGTGGCGAGATTGGAAAATGCACTTTGTTTGGGAGAAAGAGCCAAATGAAGGGGCTAACCATCTGGAGACACCTTATTTGTTTAACCTCGTTCAGGATCCAAAAGAAGAAACAGACGTGAGCTCAACTCAGGGCTGGGTGAGGGGACCTATTCGAAAAATGATTAATGCCTTTCAGGCGACGCTAAAAGATACGCCGCCGATCCCACCCGGCGCACCGGATGATTTTTTGCCTAAGGGCTGATGGTTATAGTGCAGTGATCGCTGCACTATTGCTCTCAGTCTCGGGGTATCACTCACTCGTTTAGTCAGTAAATTGTTTCAATTGCTTGCAACTATTAAACAAAGATTCAGCGTTTACGTGCTGTTCCGAATAGAAATCATGCAGACTCAAGCTTATGATTTTTAGATGGAAAAACGCGTGTATACACTTGAATTAATCGTTGAACAAAATGGCAAACTGATTGAGCGACTCGATCGCAGTATTGAGCGACTCGACCACAGTATGGCTCAGCTCAGTCAGGCCGTGTCCGATTTGAGAGTCGATATGATCCAGGGACAGGCAGCCTTGCGCCAAGATATCTCAGATGTGCGGGCAGAGCTACGCTCAGAGATTGAGCGAAAAACCTTTTGGCTCATGACCGCACATTATGGAGCCTTGCTTGCTTTGCTAGGCTTCTTGGGCAAGCACTTTATTGAAAGCTACTTCAAATGAAAAGTGCAGCCTGGCCAACGTGGATTTTGAGTTAGTCTTTTTGCAGAAAAACATTCACAGTTTCAGTCAGTTTCTTGTAGCTTTGGAATAAGAATGCGTGTCCACCCTCATAAAAAGCCAGCCATGCAAAAGGAATTTGATTGGCAATCACTACTGAGTTTTGAGGGTTGTCAATGATGTCTTCACGGCCATCTGCAACTAGCACGGGAACTTTAATATTCTTTAAGTCCAGGTAATTTTGATTGTCGGCATCCCAAAGAGTGATGCGAGCGCGGACTTGCCGCGCCTTCGTTTCTTTGGATACGACAAAATCATCAGGGATCGTCCCTGCGGCTTTTGCTGCTGCCCACCGCTCATACACAAGCTTGGCGGCTGCTTTACCTTCAGGTGTCATTGGGAATAACAACTCAAAATTTTCCATTGGAGAAAGGCTGGGATTATTTAACTCCTCTCCAACCTTTTTATTAATAGCAATCTGATATTTGCCACCTGGATTCGGGGCAAGCAGAATGAGTTTGTTAACAAGCTCGGGATGCCTGATGGCAACCTGCTGCCCAATCCTAGCACCCATTGACCACGAGAATACGTTTACCTTTTTGTAACCCAGTGCTTTGACTAAGCCTGCGGCATCATCAGCCATTTGCGGGATGGTTGTATTATTTTCTTTGGTATCGGTTGAGAGTCCAGCGCCACGATTATCAAAAATGATAAGTTGGTTATTTTTAGCTAACTCATCAAGAAGAGCAGGGTCCCATGCGCTCAAGGTGCCGGCATAACCCATGATGAGAATCATCGGGTCACCCTTGCCTTTGAGGTAATAGGCTAACTTCACACCATTTACTTCAGCGTACTTAATTTCAGGCTTTTGTTGAGCTTGAACTCGGGTGCTGAGGCTCAGAGAGATGAACAGGGTGGCAATCATTAAATAAACAACCCGCATCAAGGGGACATTTAAAAAGCGCAGGCTGTTAATAGTAGACATCATCAGGTCCTAGTCGAGATTGTTTTGTGCCAAGTGACACGTGAGCAATGCAGTGCAGATTAAAAGTGTCTTACGAACTCGCTTTCCATTCCCCAGATTTTCCGCCACTCTTCTCAAGAAGCCTAACGCCATCGATCACCATGCCACGGTCGATGGCTTTGAGCATGTCGTAAATCGTGAGTAGGGCGATGGAGGTTGCCGTCAGGGCTTCCATTTCTACTCCGGTGCGACCGACTGTCTCAGAGGTGGCAGTGCAGGTCACAGAGCATGTGGCAGCATCTGTAACAAAATCAACCGTCACGCGTGTCAGTGGAATAGGATGACAAAGAGGAATCAAGGTACCTGTTTGTTTGGCCGCCATGATGCCTGCTAATCTCGCCACACCCAGAACGTCGCCCTTTTTAGCATCGCCTTGCGAGAGCTTGGTAAAGGTCGCAGGTTGCATGGTGATACGTCCGTGAGCAATTGCACGACGATGCGTCTGTTCTTTGGCCGAGACGTCCACCATATGCGCCTGACCGGAGGCATCAAAGTGTGTAAGATTTTGTGTCATGAAGGATTCCGCTGAGCCTGTAGGGCTTCAGGTGTATTGAAATGGGTAAAAGACGCCGCCTGTTCAAATTGCACGGGTACTGCCTGGATGGCTTCGAGCCAGGTTAGGGTTGCAACGTGCCCTGCATCAAGCTGTTTGCCCAGCGAGCCTGCAACAGAGGGTTTGAGCAGACAACACAAGGGTTGCGCAGCCTCGGACGTCACTGCATAGGCAGCAACCGCATCGGGTTGATCGGTCAGCGCTTGCTGAAGCTTTTCAAATAAGTCTTCAGGCAGTAGGGGCGCATCACAAGGAATCACCAAAAGATTATTTTTTTTACAGCGCATGAGCCCCGCTTCGATGCCCGCCATCGGTCCTGAGAAATCAGGACGTTCATCTACGACGACGACATGCCCGGTTTGCTGATAAGCATCTACGTTGCGATTGGCACTGATGAGAATGCGAGCAGGGGGCGGCACTTGTGTGGCGAGCGCAGCGAGCGCATGTTCAACGAGTGGTAAACCGCTCCACATGACCCAGCCTTTGTCTTTTCCACCTAGCCGCGCGCCACGGCCACCTGCCAAAATCAATGCGTCGTACGTGTGTTTCATTTCCATCTCGCTGCTGCCTGATCGTCGCTTGCCCGCGCTTCAATCCAGCGTGGGCCTTCGGGAGTCCATTCTTTTTTCCAAAAAGGTGCTTCGGTTTTCAGATAGTCCATGATGAAGTTGTTTGCCTCGTAGGCATCGCCGCGATGTGCGCTGGCGGTGAGCACCAGCACGATTTGGTCACCCGGGTACATTTTGCCAATGCGATGCACGATGCGAGCACCTTGCAACGACCAGCGCTCAACTGCAGCATCTAAAATTTTACGTAAGGACTTTTCAGTCATGCCGGGGTAGTGTTCGAGTTCGAGTGCTACGACATCCGCTGCAAGGTTCAGATCGCGTACTGTGCCGACAAACGCCACGATGGCACCGATGCCGCTGTCATCTGCCAATAGTGCGCTGTACTCTCTACCCAGATCAAAGTCCTCAGACTGAACGGCGACGGATAAACGCGGAGTCAACTCGGCGCGCATTCAGCCTCCCGTCACAGGTCTGAAAATGGCAAGTTCGGCCCCTTCGACTAAGGGGGTGTCGAGCGCGATCATTTCTTGATTCATCGCAACGCGAAAGGCTTGGGAGCCCTCAAAGGTGTCTGCCCACAGACCGCCGCGCGCTGAGAGAAGCGCTATCAGGTCTTTGACTGTTCGAACAGACGCAGGCGCTAAAACATTCTCCTCCGACAGGCCGAATTTTTCTCTCAGTTGCGCAAAATACAGAACCTTGATGTTCATGGTGTTGAATTGTTCAATGTGCGTCAGTATTGCAACTCTGACAAAGACAGATAGCGTAGCGTATCGCCACGCGCGATTTTCGTCTCGGAGGCCAGATCAACCAGGCCATCTGCCCAAGCAAGACTACTCATCACACCAGAGCCTTGATTTGGCCATAAATCCAGCACAGGCGAACCAGAGGCATCATGGGTGATTTTTACACGCAAAAATTCGCGACGTCGATCAGGTTTTGGCCAATCAAAATTCGCGGTTGCCGTGAGATATTTCAGCGCTGTGTCGGTCGCACCCATACGTTTAAGCAAAAACGGACGTGCCATCAATAAAAAGGTCACAAAAGAACTGACGGGGTTACCAGGCAGGCCAATAAAGTCTGCTTGACCGACGCGACCGTAGGCGAGCGGTTTGCCGGGTTTCATCGAGATCTGCCACAGGTCGAGGCTACCGAGCGCCATCACTGCGGCTTTAACATGATCTTCTTCACCGACGGACACACCACCACAGGTGATGATGACGTCATTTTCGCTGGCAGCTTTGGTCAGTGCTTCACGAGTGGCCTCTGCCGAATCACGCACAATACCGTAATCATTGACTATGCAATCCATTTGGGACAGCAAGGCATTGATCGCATAGCGATTACTGTTGTAAATCGCGCCTGGCGCCAACGCTTGACCCGGTTCGGTGAGCTCGTCGCCAGTAAAAAATACACCCACTTTGAGCGGTTTGAAGACCGTTGCGCTGGCGATACCAATGGAGGCCAGCATCGCAAGCTGTGGCGCGCCTAAGCGTTGTCCAGCGGCTAACACTAGGCTGCCAGCGGCAATGTCTTCCCCCTTGCGGCGAATGTGCTGCATAGGCTCGATGGGGTGCGTCAGAGTGATTGAATCATCTAGTTGTTGCGTGTGCTCTTGGGGCACGACCACGTTGGCACCTTCAGGCACGGGGGCACCCGTAAAAATGCGTGCTGCTGTATTTGATGCGAGTGAAGTGCCGGTTTGACCCGCTGCGATGCGTTGGGTCACGGGGAAATGTGTGGGCAGTTTATGAATGTCCTGCACATTGATCGCGTAGCCATCCATCGCAGAGTTATCAAAACCCGGTACGTTCATCGGAGACATAATGGCTTGTGCCAGAGTGCGCCCCCTTAGCGCCAAAAGCGGCAAGGTTTCAGTGGCAGTGAGGGGCATTGCGCTCGCCAACAAGGTCTGGCGGGCATCTTCAAAATTCAGTAGGTTGGCTCTGGGTTTCATACGCTGTGTCGCTCTGGTAAGTCTCAACCCAGACTTTAACCTACCTGCAGGGAAGCTTAGCCCCCAGTTTGAGACATAAAGCGGATGATTTTTGTGGGCGCTTCACGAAACTCGTGACGTTCGGGTTTGAGCTCAATCCCTTCACGGATGATTTGCTCCAGTTCAGCATCGGAGATCCCTGCACGCAAAAGAGGTCTGAGTTCGACTTTCTCTTCTTGACCGAGGCAAAGATAGAGCGTCCCATCTACAGATAGACGGACTCGGTTACAGGTTTCACAGAAATGTTGACTGATCGGGGTAATAAGACCGATTTGTCCGCGACCATCGGCAGTGCGCCAATAGCGTGCAGGTCCTCCGCCCATTGTCTTGATTTCTGGAATCAGGTCAAAGCGTTCTCGGAGACGCTCAAGGATGGGGCCTAGTGGTGTGTAGCCTGAGGCGAGCCCTGTGCTGCCCATAGGCATGGTTTCAATCAAACGTAAAATAAAACCGCGATTGATGCAGAACTCCGTCATCGCTTCGATTTCGTGTTCATTGACACCCGGCATCACCACCATATTGAGCTTGATCGGTGAAAAGCCGTGTTCTTGCGCTGCATCCAGACCAGCCATGACATCATCGATCGTGTCGCGACCAGTAATCTGGGTCACGCATTCGCGGTCCAGACTATCCAGGCTAATGTTAAGACGTGTGACGCCTGCCGCACGCAAAGCGGCTGCGTGCTTCGGTAATTGTGTCCCATTGGTCGAAAGTGATAAATCACGGATTCCGGGAAGTGCACTGATGCGCGCGGCGAGATCGGGTAGGTTGCGCCGTAACAGAGGCTCACCCCCCGTCAGACGAATACGCGAAGTACCCAAGCGACCAAAAGCGCCCACAACGCGCTCGATTTCATCAAACGTCAGCCAGTTTTTGGGTTCTTGGTAGCCTTTGAAACTTTTCGGTAGACAATACGTGCACTTCATGTCGCAACGATCCGTCACTGACAGGCGCAGGTATTCAATGCTTCTGCCAAAGCGGTCGATTAGAGGTGAGTTTGTTTGCATCATCGCACGTACGTCTGTCAAACCTAGTTTTTTATACTTGTGTTAAATGTACTCTTATTTTGAGAATAATTTGCAAACTGCCATGTCAGCGAGTGGGGTATCAAAATGAGTATTTACTGGGGCGCATTGTTAATCGCTGGCTTGTGCGAGGTTGGCTGGCCGTTGGGGCTGAAACTAGCTGACGCTCCAGGAATGAAAGTCTGGGGCCTTGTCCTAGCAGTAGTCAGTATGACGATCAGCGGGGCATTGTTGTGGTTTTCTTTAAAAGAAATCCCGATTGGCACGGCCTATGCAGTCTGGACTTCGATCGGTGCGGTCGGGACGTTTGCCCTAGGCGTGTTCTTTTTTGGAGATCCGAGCCTACCCATTCGCTGGGTAGGTGTGGCTTTTATTATTCTGGGGGTGGTGCTGCTAAAGCTGGGTTGAGTAAAGTCCTCTCAGCACCCCGAGGGTATTTCACGCCTCAAGTTGAGCTTGGATCTTGCCTTGCCGTATCGCCTCAATAAATGCGAGATAGTCCAAGCTGTTTTGCTCGGCATATTGCACGGCAAACTCCCCGATCGCCTGATCAAAACTTTTACTTGTTCCAAGATAACCTGAAATCATGGCGGGGTCGCCTGAGCGCGCATGCGCGCGTGCCAACGCATGACCACACAGTTTTACGTAAAGTCGCAGCGTTTCAATATCCCAGTCCTCGATGATCGCAGAAAGCTTAAGGTCGCGAAGCTGTCGTACGTAAAAGTCGCGCCCATTGACGCCGCGCGTCCAACCTAAAAATACATCCGAGGCCGTTTGCATAAGGCGTTGGCCATGCACCACGCGTTGACCTTGATTGGGATAGACACTTTTACCTGCGTATGGCTCAAGCACAGACTGTCGTGCTTCTTTGACCTGCAGGAAAAGCGGATCTTTATCCCCTGCCATAAATAAGGTCACACAACACATTGTGCCCACGCTGCCGACTCCGACAACTTTGAGAGCGAGATCGCGGTAGTGAAAGCGATTGAAAAGCATGCGTACATGTTCTGGCAGAGTTTGACGGTAGGCTTCAATCACGGTCGCATAGTCAGATTGAGGGCCGGGCATCAGTAGCTCCGACGTATGAAAAATCAGCGGAGGTTCGTCCTTGATTTTGGGCGCACCCCCTTCGTGGATAACGAATTTCGGATACATGATGTCCGGATGTGACTTACGCCGCTCTTGCTCAATGCGCTGTGCCAGCCGTTTGCGGGCTCGACTGAGCACTTCTGGGTCTGTTGAGCGATGTGTGTAGTTTTGTAAGTCAATTTTGTCGTACCAGACATCGAGTGCACGCATCCCCGCGTAGTCAGACATTTTTTCACGGTATTCACGCACAAGGTCGATGACAAGGCCTGCCGCTTCACTGGTCTCTAGTCCAATGTGCTGGGCTGCGATTACAACACTTGCAGCGAGTCGTTTGATATCCCACTCAAAAGGCGCCGGCAAGGTTTCATCTAAATCATTGATATCAAAAACAATATTTCTTTCTGGTGTCGCAAATCCACCAAAATTCATGAGATGCGCATCGCCACATGCCTGGACGTAGAGGCCGCTCGTGGGCGTCTGCGAAAGATCAGACGCCATGATCGCAGCCGCACCTCTGTAAAAGGCGAAGGGTGATTGCGACATCCGACCAAAGCGAATGGGAACAAGGTGCTCAATCCGGCCAGCATTCGAGGCCGAAAGAATCTCGACTGGATCGCGATGTTTTTTTGGCGCATGCCACCCTGCATGCGCACTGCGTGGGGCTTTTTTGCGCAGGCTTTTGCCCTGAGTCGCTCGCTCCTCGGCACTCAGGTAGGGCGCAGTAGGGGTCTCAGATGTCTTGACGGACAGGGTAGGCTTGTACGCAGAATGTTGAGTAGAATTTTTGGCCATGTTTTAGCTTCAATGCATTGTGAGAAACGAAGGATCCAACAAACGATTTGCTAGTTGACCGTTTTGATCCGATTGTTTTTTATCACCTTTTGAAATTCTGGGGAGCGCTGAATGATTTTCTTAGCGGCAGCCCTTAGACGATCCACCGCCTCTGGTGATAGTACAAATGAAGTGGGTAAACCATTCAGATATTCATATTCCGACTGATCCTCCAGCAGATTAAATGCAACATTCACTGCATATAAATCAATGTCTGGAGTATTGACGATTTTTGCTAACGTAGGATCTGTATTGCCAGCAAATAATTTAGATTGACGTAATGTGCGCATGCTGTTCCAGCGTGCTTGAGTATCCTTGAGGACCTCCACTTCCTCATAAGAGTAGTGGTCAATGGGTACGCCTGTTGCCTTGATCAGCAGCTCAATACTACCGGGGCCATTCACCGATTTATTCCAAGACGCTGGTTGCGATGAAAGCGCATTGACCACCATGACAACAATCCGCTTGACGCCATCAAACGGCGTTGACTTTCCGGCCAAGCTCATTGCCTCAAGACCTTGTAGAAAATTGAGCACTTCACGCATTGCTAAATTGTCTGCAAGACCTCCATCGACGACATGAATATACGGATTATCCTTTTGGTCGTGATAGGACTTTAGATCTTGCATCGTTTGAACGATGCGTGCAGCCGGCCTATTTGTATTCGCTGAATTCTCAAAATAACGCAGTTGATCGGGCTCAATAAATTGACATCTGCCAGCATAGTTGTTGTAAGTGACTGGAGAGAGGATGAAAGGCACTGCAGAAGACGATGCGGCTGCACGAGATAATGGGACAGCTAATAAATCAGAGCATAGATAATCAAAAAAATCTTGATTAAAGGCAAATCCTGCGCCTGAAGAAATATCAGTACCTGATGCCAAAACAAATGGGGTATTACGCTTGAGCAAGTCACCGTAGGTCGCTCCATGAAATAGAATTTCATCATAGAGTCCAGCGGCCATTTCAGAGCGCCCCCAGCCGGTTGAAGCTAAGCGAGTCCAATTAAAGGGGTTCACTGCTCTAGCAATGAGTTCACCCTGCACATCACGTTTTAAAAAATCTTTTTCGTAGAAATCAAAGAGTTTCTCGCCATGTAAGGCATACGACAGTGCGGTAAAGCTCCCTCCAGATACGCCCGTAATAAAATTGACTTGGTCGATCGCACGAACTCTTTTACCGTTTGATTCAACCAGCTCAATATCGCGTAATGCCTCAAGTACGCCATAGGAAAATGCTGCCGCCCTTGTGCCGCCGCCAGAAAATGCTAAGACCACTAAAGTCTCAGGCATCTTTCCATTCTTTAATCTATCGGGATTTAAAAATCGGTAACCTTTTTGTAATTCAATCTGATCAATCTGTGGATTGATGGGCCTGTTGGCACAGCCGACGAGCGTGAAAAGATAAAACGCACTGACCAGCAATAGGAGTGCAGTTCTTAGATGGCGGTTTGCAATATTCAAGATCTTCATCAATATGTTTAAGAACTTAGCCTGATCTGATTTTCACTCATTCGCTTTAGTACATCTATAAACCAAAGAAAATCTAGGTAACAAAAAACCCAGCAATTCTTTGAATTGACTGGGTTTTCTATATAAATTTTGGCGGAAGCGGTGAGATTCGAACTCACGGAGGGCGTGAACCCTCGCCGGTTTTCAAGACCGGTGCCTTAAACCACTCGGCCACGCTTCCATCGGGAAGGGCTGAATCATAAACTATTTAGCAGGATATTTCCTGCGTGTCGCACGGGTGCACCCTTAATCGAGGGCAACAGGATACAATTCTGGGTTTGCTGCTATCTCTTACACGCTCAAAAATGACCGCAACGCGCAATAGACTCGTATTGGGTAACTGGAAAATGCATGGCAATCTGGCTGATAACGCCAAGTTGCTTTCAGCACTTTTGGCTGCCCCTAAACCGGCTTCATCCACCCAAATGGGTGTGTGCGTGCCTTTTCCTTACCTCGCACAGGCTGCGCTGGCATTAAAAGGTTCTTCGTTCGCCTTGGGCGCACAAGATCTCAGCGTTCACAAGCAAGGTGCTTTTACGGGTGAAGTCTCGGGCTCTATGTTGGCTGATTTTGCATGCCGCTTTGTGTTGGTGGGTCATTCTGAGCGCCGAGCCATGCACGCTGAGTCCGATCAGCTTGTGGCGGACAAGGCACAAGCAGCCTTGACAGCGGACATTACCCCGGTTGTGTGTGTGGGTGAGTCACTCGCTGAACGTGATGCAGGCCAGGCGGTTGCCGTGATCGCGCGCCAGTTAGCGCCAGTCTTAGCGTTAGGTGCTTCGACAGTTAATAAAATGGTTGTGGCCTATGAGCCTGTTTGGGCAATTGGTACAGGTCGTACTGCGTCTCCAGAGCAAGCTCAGGAAGTGCATGCAGCGATTCGAGCTGCCCTCAAGGGCATTGGTGCAGAGCACGTGCAGATTTTGTATGGTGGTAGCGTTAAAGCGGCAAATGCCGCCAGTTTGTTTGCCATGCCTGACATCGACGGTGCGTTGGTCGGTGGGGCTTCTTTAGTTGCCGAGGATTTTCTAGCGATTGCCGCCTAAAGTACTTTTCCTGAAGCGGTTTTAGTTTGAAGTTTCCACTGGTTGTTTAGTTTTCGGAGCGTTTCAATGTCTTGGATGTTTAACCTTCTGCTTGTTGTGCAGATTCTTTCTTCGCTAGCCATCATTTCCCTCGTCTTGCTGCAGCAGGGCAAGGGTGCGGATATGGGTTCAGCCTTTGGTAGCGGCTCCGCGGGCAGTCTGTTTGGTGCAACAGGTGCCGCCAACTTTATGTCACGCGCCACTAAGTGGGCGGCGGTGGTCTTTTTTATCACCACAATCGGCCTGGCCTACGTCGCGAACCGCGGCAACACCGGCCAGGACACCGGCATCATGCAAAACTTCACACAGACTGCGCCTGTTGCACCACCTGCTGGCTCAGCCGTTCCTGGCGTTGCGCCAAGCGCACCCGCAGCGCCGGCCGTTCCGTTGAATGCAGTACCTGGAGTGCCTGCAGCACCTGCTGCTCCTGCGCTACCTACAGCGCCAGCGATTCCAGCCGTGCCTGCTGCCCCAGCTAGCAAATAAACCCTAAGACAGAAATCAAAGATTGTGGCTACGTGCTACAATCTTTGGCTAATCAAGACCACATAAAGCCGACGTGGTGAAATTGGTAGACACGCTATCTTGAGGGGGTAGTGGCGAAAGCTGTGCGAGTTCGAGTCTCGCCGTCGGCACCATCAAAGTTCTGCATCAACCTGCACTAACCTTTTCTTCATTTCTGCTGCATTTCTGCACTCATTCCTGCATTATTCATACCCTCGCTGTCAGGTCCCAATCTCCTGGCAAGCATCAATGCAATCTCAGCATTCATTCTCCGCGCTCACAATCTCCCCAACAACAATAAACTTTTAGGTATATTGTGTCTAAGAACACGCTAAAGGCGAATTTGTTGTTGTGAGCATTCATTTGCCCAGAA
The DNA here is from genome assembly GCA_945862495.1 of Bordetella parapertussis. Lineage (GTDB taxonomy): Bacteria > Pseudomonadota > Gammaproteobacteria > Burkholderiales > Burkholderiaceae_B > Zwartia > Zwartia parapertussis_G. The sequence goes on from CAMAYM010000014.1 coordinate 35,777, forward strand.
CATTCAGATAAGTTTTTGGCAAGATTGATTGATGACAAACCAAGAAGGACTGCATAATGAAAATTCTCGTCGCCACCGATGGCTCAAAAAATGCGTTGCGTGCTGTGAAATACGCAGCTGACTTGTTGGGCAGCAACACAGATAAGACCAAGAGCATTACGCTCATCAGCGTACATGACGATGCCGGTTTGCGTCATGCGAAGGCTTTTGTGGGCAAGGAAGCAGTCGCTGACTACCTGAGAGAGCTGAGTGAAAAAGAACTCAAGCCCGCGATGAAAGTGCTGGATGCGCAAGGCATCAAGCACGATATGGTCATGCTAGTGGGCAATGCGTCCCAGGAAATCGTTGCGCAGGCGCAGAAGGGTAAGTACGACATGGTTGTGTTGGGCTCCAAGGGGCGCAGCGCGATTGCCGATATGTTGTTGGGCTCGGTCGCCCAGCGCGTGTTGACCCAGGCCAAGCAACCAGTCGTGTTGGTAAAGTAATACTCACGCGCCAAGCATCATGCCTGGCAGTAAAGATAAGCGAGCCGGGAATTTTTATTTCCGGCTCGTTTTTTTGAAAGGGTATAAGTTGTGCTTGTTTCGGGTGTTGCACTGCTGCGACACTGATTTGCGGGTAAACCCTGTGTTTTTGGTTCGTTTTCTTATTTTTGTTGCGGTAACCCAACAGAAAATGCCGCCTTAGTCGTTTTTCTGCCGGGATTCATAGCCACAGCCCCCAATTTTTGATGCAATAGCGTCAACTTCCCTTAGCGGAGTTAGGGGGGCGGCAGACAAATCGTTGTTTGTTGCTCTTGTCACTCAAATCTACGGAGATTTCTTAAATGAAAAAGACTCTGCTCGCCGCCGCCCTGTTAGCCGGCTTCGCTGGTGCCGCTTCGGCCCAATCCTCAGTAACTTTGTACGGTATTGTTGACGGCGGTTTGCGTTACAACAACGTCAGCTATTCAAACGGCAATGGCGCATCAAACTTCGGTTTGGCATATGGCCAACAGTCGGGCAACCGTTTCGGCCTGAAAGGCGTCGAAGATATCGGTGGCGGTAACAAAGCAACTTTCGTTCTCGAAAACGGTTTTGACCTCGGTAACGGCACACTTGGTAACAGCGGCCGTATTTTTGGTCGTGCTGCTTGGATGGGCGTTGAGAGCAACTCATGGGGCTATGTCCGCATCGGTCGTCAGCTCAACTTCGCAACAGAATACGTTGGTCTCCCAGTTGACCCGTTCGGCACAGGCTTTGGCCAGTTGAACATGGGTACAGCTTTCGGTGTTGTTAACACAGACCGTATCTCTAACGCAATCAAGTACCAAACACCTAACATGTCTGGTTTCCAGGCTGGTATTGGCTACTCGTTCGCAACAGGCAACACAGCCCTATACACACCTGATGCTAACGGTAACGGCAAAGCCGGTACATCAGGCACAGGCTACAACTTCGCTACTTCAAACAACTCACGTCAGTTGACTTTGGGTGCTAAGTACGCAAACGGCCCATTCTATGCAGCTGCATCATGGGACAAACTGTACGCTGACAACGGCGGCGCTTTGGGTCGCAATGCATCAATCAGCTCATGGAACATTGCTGGTACATACGACTTTAAAGTTGTCAAGCTTGCTCTGGGTTACGGTCAGACACGTGACGGCGCAGTCTTGGGTCAGGGCACTGGCGTAACAGGCGCGAGTTCAATTGCTCAGAAATTGGGATCGTCTGGCGACCTGATTTTCGCACCTTCAGTTGGTGCAAACAGCTACATCGTTGGTTTGACTGTTCCTGTGAACCCAGTTTCACGCGTGATGCTGTCATGGAACATGTTGTCACCTAACACCAACATGCAAGATGCATACAACGCACAGAACCAGTCTGCTTACAACATCGCCTACACATATGACTTCACAAAGCGCACAAACGTGTACGCATTGTTTGGTTACATGAACAACGTCGGTACTGTTGACACAGCTAAGAGCACCCTCATCGGTCTCGGTATGCGTCACCAGTTCTAAGCAATCGCTTAGAGTTGCAACCTAGCCTCGGTTAGGTTGTTGCAAGACAGTAAATAGCGAGCCACTCTTTTGAGTGGCTCGCTTATTTTTTAGTGGGTCATTACAGGTAAAACCCTGATGCGGGATGATACAATCTTGAAGTTTTGTGCAACAGCCGGAAACGTTCAATGAATCTGGAACAATACTTCCCCGTTTTATTATTTATCGCCGTGGGCACCGCGATTGGCTTTGCGCTGATTGCCGCGGGCTCACTGATTGGGCCCAACCGCCCCGATGCCCAAAAGCTCTCGCCCTATGAGTGCGGATTTGAGGCCTTTGGCGATGCCCGGATGAAATTTGATGTGCGCTATTACCTTGTAGCGATTCTATTTATCCTGTTCGATCTAGAAATTGCATTTTTGTTCCCCTGGGCGATCGCAAATGGCTCGGTTGGAATGGTGGGTTTTGTAACAGTCATGATCTTTTTGGCTGTGCTGACCGTTGGTTTCATCTACGAATGGAAAAAAGGCGCGCT
>CAMAYM010000015.1 GCA_945862495.1 Bordetella parapertussis
ATCCCCAACTTGCGGTCCACGTGTTGAACGGCTAAACCTGAGAGACCTAGGATAGAATCGATGTGGGACATCGGTATTAGCTCCATTAAATGTGTTTCTTCGCAAAAACAAGTTTAATGAATACCGTTGTCCCCCGTTAATGATGTAGATGTTGGCGCCGGTTGAATACTGACCACCTGTGCCGGTTGAATATTGACCAGGGGCTTTTGTTGACTTGAATGCAGCCAACTGTGGATAACTATACCTGTTTAACGGTTTTGGTTGTTCCTTTTTATTAACTGGCAGACCGCGTAGGGCAACGCCCGAAGCGGTGTGCCGTCGTTAACTCTTTAGAACGGCTCCTCCTGCTCAATTTCTGGTTGATCCTCCTTTTGAGTTCCACGCCGACCTTGTTCGCGCGCTTTGATCTGAGTCTTCGCTTGTTTAGTGCTGTGCAAGAAACGATATGACTGATTGCCTGTTTCGACGATGTGACAGTGGTGGGTCAATCTATCGAGCAGCGCCGTCGTCATCTTGGCATCACCAAACACGCTCGACCATTCAGCAAAGGTCAGGTTCGTTGTAATCAATACGCTAGTGTGTTCGTAGAGCTTAGACAACAGGTGGAACAACAGAGCGCCACCAGACTGGCTAAAGGGCAAGTAGCCCAGCTCATCCAGTACAACGAGATCCAGGCGCGCAAGGCTCTGCGCGATACGTCCTGGCTTGTTTATGTGTTTCTCGTGTTCAAGCGCGTTTACCAGATCGACCGTTGAGTAAAACCGCACTTTTTTGCTATGACGGGAGACCCCCGAGACGCTCAGTGCTGTCGCAAGATGCGTTTTGCCAGTGCCTGGACCACCGATCAGCACCACGTTATGGGCTTGTTCAGTAAACGAGAGGTCAGCGAGTTTCTTGATGAGCGCTTGATCAACCGGTGAGGCTGCAAAGTCAAACCCCGCCAGATCTCGGTGCAACGGGAAGCGGGCGGATTTCATTTGATGCGAGATCGAACGCATCTCACGGTTTGTATCCTCTGCTTCAATAAGATGCTCGAGCAACCACTTAGAGGTATCGACGCGGGTGCTTTCACCATTCTCTGTGAGTTCATCCCACGCGAGGGCCATGCCGTGCAAACGTAAAGACTTAAGACTTGCTTTGATATCAGGGTGCATGATTGATTTCCGTTTCTTGTGAATGGATGTCGCGTAGTTGGTCGTAGCGTGCAGTGTCCGCGCGAGGCGCCTCTTTGAGCTCGAGATCGGTCTGAGCAAGCTCGGGGATAGGCGGGCTATTTAACCGAGCCAAGACATTCTCGATGTGCTCGACACTGACTTGACCACTAGGCGTGACATCTTCGAGTGCAATGGAGACCGCAACCAATACCGCATCTAGTCCCGCACGCGGCACGCTTGCCAGCACATCAGCCATCGTGCGCTCGCCTCCCGGGTAACGCATAAGCGCCTGACGCAGTTGTAGCAGTGCCTCTGGCATATCAAGGAATGGTGCACCGTTTCTAAGGGCACCGGGCTTGCGTTGAATCAGATCAATGTAGTGTTGCCAGTCATACGTGATCTGTCCTTTATTAGATAGACGATCGTGACGCGCGATAATGCCATCACCCGCTGCCACCGTAATCTGCGTGGGATACAAGCGTGTACTAACAAGCTTGCCGGCCCACTCGCATGGGACCGAGTAGCGATTGCGCGCAACACTCACCAAGCACGTGCTGCTCACGCGCGAGGTCTTCTCGACATACCCATCAAACGCCTCGGGCATGGCCATCAGGTGTTCGCGTTCAATCTCCAACATCTCGGCAATCGTGAACTCTGAGTGCTCGGGGTGTGCGGTCTCGAGCCAAAGCGCAAAGCACCGCTTAGAAAGCCAATCGTTAAGCTCTACAAACGAGCCGAATCTGCGCTCGCCCGCCTCGATCCAGATGCGCCTACGGCTGTCCTGAACATTCTTCTCAACAACGCCTTTCTCCCAACCTGAGGCAACGTTGCAAAAATCAGAGTCAAACAGGTAATGGCTGCACATAGCCTTAAAGCGTGCATTGACTGCCCGCTCTTTGCCCCGATTGACTTTGTCGACAGCCGTCTTCATGTTGTCGTAGATGCCACGGCGCGGCACTCCTCCAAAGGCAACAAAGGAGCGCGTGTGTGCGTCAAAGAGCATTTCGTGCGTCTGGGTCGGGTAGGCTACCAGCCAGAAGGCGCGACTGGCACACAACTTCATGTGCGAGACCTGTACCTTACGGAATATCCCGCCTACGAGCATTCCCTCTTCGCTCCAGTCAAACTGGAAGGCCTCGCCATTCTCAAAGCTCAACGGCACAAACGCCTTGCTGCCAAGACCTGACTCATTGCGCCAAGCGCGGATAAAGTCAGTCACCTGAGTGTACCCACCCCGATAACCTTGCGCGGTGATTTGCATCAATAGCGCGCGTGCCGTACGCCTAGAGTCTTTGTGACGCAGTCGATCGGCTTTAAGAGCCGTAATAAGCGTGGCCTCAAACTGCGTCAGCTTACGAGCATCAAGCTTGCGCTCGTACTTCGGCACCACATCGCCAGGAGCACGAAGCCACCTCCTGATCGTATTACGCGATAAACCCGTCCTCTTTGAGATCTCGCTGGTTGATAACTTGTCGCGCATCTTCATGCGCCTGACCTTGCCCAACATGTCCATGGTGATCACCTCAGCTCCCTGCTTAATAAGTAAGCAGGTAGATTGAACACCCTGGTCAATTTTCGTCCGGCACAACCCTCAAAAACTGGTCAATTTTCAACCGGCGTCAACAATGAAGGACGATTACATTGACTCAATTGTCCGCAATCAAGATGGGCATCAGCCGCTTGAGTCCGTGAAACTATATTAAAACTCTTTAATCGACGCGCGCGACGCTGCTTGAAAAATACTGAACCAATCCAACGGCTATATTGCCAGTATGACCGAGAGGCAATCTGAGCTAAAGCACCGCCTAGCGTGATCGGTTGACCCCGCAAGGTTTGCATGGTTGAGTTACCCACCTTGGGTGTGCGAGACTGAGCAGTGTTGAGCTTGGCAGTACGAGAGAACAGCGACATAGTTTCTGTATCAGCAGACTGACGATAATTTGATTATTGCACTTGCCACCCGACAAGGTCGCCCTGTTGGCAATAAATCTAGTCCGTCATATCCGGTTTCATAATTTGTAATTTATAGATTACTTTTATAATAGTAAATTAATAATTTGTGATATATAATTCTCATTATGGGTATTCATAAAAAAGTCGCAACAGAATCAAAACACGAACTTCTGGCTCCCGTGATCCAAGACCTCGTTCGTGCGCGCAAGGCACAGGATTTCACCCAACATCAGCTTGCCGAAATGTCGGGCGTTTCACGCCGCACAATCGTATTAATCGAAGCAGGTGGAGACTGCACGCTTTCCACCCTGAGCCGCGTCGCGTCCGCCCTTGGCTTAGAAATAAATGCGCAGACACGATATCTGCCCACGCTCGATGACGTCACACGCGAAAACGAAGCACTCTTTTCCAGCATGCGTGTACCCAAGAATATTTAGATCAGAGATCGCAGATGCTTGATGTGTATGTTGCCAATCAGCTAGTAGGCGTGCTCGATCAGCCTGATGCCTACACGTACGTCTTTAATTACCTCCCTGATGCTCCGGGTGCGCTACCTGTATCACTTCTCATGCCAAAACGTACCGAGAGCTGGGTTAGCAGAGCGCTGCACCCCGTTTTCCAGATATCGTTGCCCGAAGGGGCATTGCGCGAATTAATCGTCAGAAAATTTGGCAAACATTTTGAGCACTTCGGAGATCTCGAGCTACTCGCGGTGGTCGGTGAGAATATGATCGGTCGAATTCAGGTCACGCCACACGGTCAAACGCCTGCGGGACTCACTCCGCATGAATCCTTATCCAAGTTGATTCAGGAGGACACAACGAGTCTGGTGAAACATTATCTTGGAGACCGACTGCACGAGTCTGGTGTCTCCGGTGGTTTGATGAAATTTTTAGCCAAAAGCCCAACTCACTATTACGACGGTCGCACGACCCTCGCGCTAGATGAGTGGATCATCAAGCTCAATGATGATGATCACCCACATATTGTATTAATCGAATACTTTGGGATGATGGCAGCACGAGCGGCAGGATTGAACGTGCCAGAGGTCCATCTTTCTAAAGATCGCAAGCACCTGTTAGTCAAACGCTTTGATTTAACCCCAAAGGGCTCCCGCTTAGGTTTTGAGGATATGTGTGCGCTACTTGGGCTGACTGCTCGAGATAAATTCACAGGTTCCGTTGAGCGTGTCATTAAGACAATAGGTACGTATTGTCAGGGTGGTGAAATTAAAAAATCATTAGAACAGTTTTTTGGACAATATCTGCTGGCATCAACGATGCGTAATGGTGATGCGCATTTGAAAAATTTTGGTCTGATTTATAACGATTTAAAAAGTGCAAAACTTGCCCCGACCTACGACATGCTCAGCATGTCTGTGTATGCGCCGACCTTGCCCAACTCCGACGATGCGGATGATGGACTTGCTTTGAACTTTGGAGGCTCAAAGCGCTGGTTAACGCCCAAGAGCATCAAAGAACTCGCAAAGCAATGTCTGATCAGTACAAAAAGTTTAAATGAGTGGGAGACTCGTATTGCCGATGCACTCGTTGATACGTCTAAAAAAGTGATTGAATTTCTCAACGAACACCCTGAGGACGATGTTGCACCGATGGCAAAACGTATGCTTACGCTCTGGGCGATTGGGTTAGAGGCTTTTGATGGTGGAGCTGCCCAAAGTATTAAAGATTTAACTTCTTAATTTGACCTGTATCGATCGCGACTTGACGATTTCAATTCATCACCTCATTTACGCCGCCAAATCCGCAAGCCACCCCCCCTTTTACCCACGCACCGCATTCTTAGGCAACGTCATCGAAATCAACCCCGCCATAATCAGCAACCCACCCGACATCCCAAACGCGACCCAGTGCGTCCCGAACGTCTCGAACCCCCAACCACCAAGCCAAGAACTAAAGGTCGCGCCAAACTGGTGCCCGAGATACGCCAAGCCATACAACACGCCCACCAATCTCACGCCATAGGTATCGGCCAAAATCGCGGAGGACATCGCGATGCTGCCCGCCCAGACCAAGCCGCCAACAAAGGAGGCTGCGAAAAGCTCGACGTGTGTGCCCACCATCACCAACGCAAAGAAACCCAGTCCGCGAACAAAATAAATCACGGCCAAAATGCTGCGGCGCTCCAGCTTGTCCGCCACGCGTCCCAAAAGCAAGGTACCAAAAATCGCTACGATGCCGATAATGCTAATGCCCAGCGCACTAGTTGCCGAATCAAAACCATGATCCATCAGCATTGGCATGCCGTGCGTACCCAGGAGATTCATACTAAAGCCGCAGGCAAATAGTCCAAGGCAGATTTTCCAGAACACCACTGTGCGGACGGCTTTGGAAAAAGTAGTGGCTGAGGCCGCAGCCGCTCTCTGTTTGTTTTCAGCCGTAATCTGCGAGGGCAAAAGATCCGTGTTTTCAGGTGCTACATCATTAATAATGAAAAGTGCAGACGGGATCGTCAACAAGGCAAATACGATCGCGAAGCCCAGCAAGGTCATCTGCCAGCTATAGGTCTCAATCGCCCAAGTCATCAAGGGGGTCATGATGGCGATACCGGCCATCGAACCAGTAGAGAGATAAAACAGCGCCATGCCACGCTGGCGTGTAAACCAACGGCTAATCACGGGCGTCAAAGCAACTGGACTGGTAAAGGCCAAACCAATCGACAGCAGTACGCCAAAAGACAACATGAATGACCAAGGTTCACGCGCCACGATGGCCCAGAGCACCGAACCCATCACAATCACCGTCCCGAGCAACAGCACAACGCGCGTGCCGAAGCGCGCGATCAACATACCCGCGACGGGCATGCCGATGCCATAAAAAACCATCCCCACAGCAATAATCGTCGCAAGCAAGGTCCGACTAAAACCCAGGTCCTCGGCCATCGGGATAAAAAATGGGCCGATGCCCAGCCTCATCCCGACCGTCAACAACGTGATAAACGTTGCGGCGGCGACAATATTCCAACCGAAATACCACTTACCTGGTCTTGCCTGCACCTGAGTCAAACTCATCCCCTTTGTTTTTTATTGGATACTCACAACGCTCTAACTGTATGTCTTGCATGGATCGACCTGACAAGTCAGCCGCAGGCAGGGCCACATCATCGCCCTTTAAACGTGCCCACAGCCAAGGCAAGGCGGTCGCGATATCAGGTCTTTGCCCAACCGCTCGCGAGACAACCGCCCCTACCTGACCCGCCACGCGCTCGCCCGTTGCAGCACCTGCGGCATCCCCCACAGGCCCCACATCAAAGCGGAAAAAATAATACGGCTCCTGGCCCATGCGCAAATCCATCACCGTCAAGCGTCCGTCTTGCTGACCCAGGCTATAAAAGCCATGGCTAAATTTAGCAATCGCCTGCACACCTGCATGATTCAAAGCGACGCGATTCAAGGCATCGCATCGTGGATACTGCCTCCAAGTCATCTGAGACTTCTCATCCAGCAGGGAGCGAAACCCTTCGTAGTAGTACTCAGGCGTCATGGCCACCAAGCGCCACAAAACTGAATTAAACGCAGTGGGATTGACTAACAAGCGCTCAAATTGAATGCCAGACTCTTTCAGAGAGGCTTCAGCACGTTGAGTCATGTGAACCTGAACACCCAGACCCCACGCCAAATAAAGAGTACTGAACGCAAGACCGATTGCGTTCCATCTCAAGCCCCGTGCAGACTTCAATACAAGCGCAGCACCCAGCCCAATTAATAGGGGCAAGGTATAGAGCGGATCGATAATAAACACACTGCCCAGACCAAAGGGGTGATCCATAAACGGCAGCAACAGTCTCGTGCCGTACACGGTCATCAAATCCAGCAACGGATGAGTAAAGAGCGCCAGCCACAACGCTAAGGTCCATCTTCGCCACAACGCAGAATGCACCTCTTGACCTCGTACCTGCAGACGCGCCAAGCCCCAACCCAACAGAGGTGCCAGCAAGCTCAAGTACAACAGAGAATGGCTCTCAGCACGATGATTCACCATATTCAAAATGGCGTCACCGTGATTGATCACGACATCCAGGTCGGGCAACGTTCCTGCCAAGCCACCCCAAAGGGCGGCTTTCCAGACCGCTGTACGACGCCCCATGACGCTCACACTCAGCGCCGCCCCCAAGGCAAACTGACTTACCGAATCCATTTAGGCCGCCACATCAACAATACCAAGAGCAACGCACAGCTCGAACTAAAGACATACAGCATATTGGGTCCGCCCGCACGCATCAACGCCCCGGCAATCATCGGTCCGATCGTGGCGCCTACGCCATAGGTCATCAACACAACAGCCGCCAAGCCCACACGCTTTTCAGCACTCACGCGATCATTCGCCAGATTGGAGGCTAGGGTATAAAAGGTGAACTGAATCACACCAAAGCCCGCCGCAAAAAGCAGCATCACCCAATATGGCCAGCTCATCCAGCCCCACATCATCACGGCAATCACGGTAAAAACAATTGCATTATTGCGAATCAACTTGGCACGATCCGTGCGATCAGACAGCCATCCCATCGGCCACTGCGCCACGAGGCCCGCGATCACACTTGTTGCCGTATAGAGCGCGATCTGGGGCGTACTCAAGCCTTGGCCTAGTGCAAAGACTGCAGCCAAGCCGTAAAACGATGCGGAAATATTGCCCGCTAAAAATACCGTAAACATCGCCTGCGGCGCGGCTTTGAAAAAATAGGGGAAATCGATGGGGGCAGGCAACTGAGGGATGGGCAGCTTGCGTTGCGTCAACACAATCGGCAACAAGCTTAACGCCTGACAAAATGCGACAAAAATCAGGGGACGCAAATCGAGTGTCGGATATAGCGTGATCGCCATTTGTCCCAGTGCAGTCCCAGAACCGGACATCACCATATAAACCGACATGACGCGACCGCGGTGACTATTTTCAGTTTGCTCGTTGAGCCAACTTTCAATCACGATGTATTGAATGGACATCGCCACACCCACGATCAGGCGCAACCCGATCCAGACAGGCAACGAGTCAAACAAGCTCTGTGAAAGCACTGCGCAAATCGAAACGATCGCAGCCGTTGCACAGGCGCGGACATGCCCCACACGGATAATCAGGCGATGCCCAATTCGGGCACCAAACACCAAGCCCAGGTAATACGCTGAGATAAGCGTCCCAATCCAAAAGGCACTCACCGACTCTGCGGACAATTTCAATGCGATATACGTATTGAATAGCCCGGTACTTGCCAACATCAACAGAGTAGCAAGATACAGCGAGGGAAACGAACCAAGGGTTGAGATCATCAGAATATGAAAACATCCCGCCACCAAAGGACACAGTCCTAAGCTGACGGGATGAGAGGCAACAAGAGCATGACAAAAAAGTCGGCCATGCTCAGCCTAAAACAATACCTGCAAAAAAACGCTGGCTTAGATCGCCTTGAGCATCGAAGCTGCGTCGCTGACTTCGTACTTGCCAGGACCTTCAACGTGCAGGACTTTGACCACACCGTCAACGATGTAGGCTGCGTAGCGGGTTGAGCGAACGCCCATGCCGCGTGCAATCAGATCAAGTTCCAGACCGAGGGCTTTGGTCCACTCAGCGGAGCCGTCACCCATCATGCGAACCTTGCCGGCGACTTTCTGCTCGCGGCCCCAGGCACCCATCACAAATGCGTCATTGACCGAGACGCACCAGACTTCGTCAACGCCTTTGGCTTTGATGGCATCGAAATGCTCAACATAGCTCGGGACGTGCTTGGCGGAGCATGTTGGGGTAAAGGCACCAGGCAAAGCAAACATCAAAATCTTTTTGCCCTTGACCAGATCGGAGACTTTGAAAGAGTTGGGGCCGACGGTGCAGCCTGCTGTTTCAGTTTCAATAAATTCTGTGAGTGTGGCATCGGGTACTCGATCGCCGACTTTGATCGTCATATTCGCTCTCCTGAGGCGTCACGGGCAGCGACGGCTGCCACACTTGAGCCTAGCGTGTGCTCTATCATAAGCCAGCAGACAGACAAGCGGGAGGGCAAATTCAAAACAACCACACACCCCAGTGGCAATCTCCACATGTGGCGTATGGTTTTAATCGACCGAGCGCAATGTTTATTTTGCAGCTTTTGGTTCTTCTTTGACGCGATATACCAATACTGAGGTATGCGTCAGCGCCAACACCTTAGTCGTCACGCTACCGAGCAACAGTCGCGACAAACCGCTGCGTCCATGGCTACCAATAAAAATCATGTCGCACTGATAATCCGTGGCGGCCTGAACAATACCGTCAGCGATATTGAAGTTCGACACGGCATGCGCAGTCGCTTTTACGCCTGCAGTCTCGGCGCGATCCACGACACCTTTGAGGTATTTTTTAGCCTGATCCGCATTGGCCTTGTCATAATCCTCGTCCGTGATCGCATAAGCCGCCGACATCCCGTCAAAACCCATCGTCGCGGCAAAAGGCTGGGACACATGAAGCGCCACCACTTCGGCACCTGTCGAACGGGCAAATGAAATGCCCGCATTGGCGGATTGTGCCGACAAAGCCGAACCGTCGGTTGGAATCAATATTTTTTTAAACATCATGGCGTTTACTCCAAAAAGAACTACATGACTGCATACTAGACCTTAATCTGCGACAGCCAAACAGACTTTGAGCAAATCATTGATCCAGATCAAGAATTTCCAGTCGCCGCCCGATACAACACAGTACAACGCGTGCCAGAACGGCAATAGGCCAAAATCGGCTTGGGCATCGTAGATAACAACTCAGTAAATCGGGCAACGTCCTGAGCGGTCATGCCGCCACTTACCACCGGTTGATACTCGACAGCGAGTCCGGCAGCCTGTGCCGCGGCACTCACTTCGGCCGCTGTTGGTTGGTCAGGGCCTGCCTCGTAATCAGGGCGGTTGATAATGACACTTTTAAAACCTGCGGCCGCTACGGCCGCCATGTCACTCGGTTGCAATTGAGGTGCAACCGCAAAGTCGGGGTTCAAAGCACTAATAGGCGTGGACACAGACATCTCCTAAATGTTCAAACAAGCTCAGATAAAGCTTAGTATACGCAGCGAAAACCAATATAAACCACGTAGACATCCTCAGGCTTGTATTGCATACCCTCCAAACGCATCTGCGAGGGGCCGTACCACCAAGAGCCTCCTGCCGTTAAATGGGTCTTGCCCTGCGTGTCTAATAACCACTCCCAAGCATTGGCCCCCATATCGAACAGTCCGTTGACTCCTGCGCGGGTGCGACCAACCGGGGCATGACGCGCCCAACCATCCGCGTCACCCTTCACATTAGCCCCCTCCCCAGTGTCTCCAGTCGGATACTCGTAGGTTTTACCCTTTACAAAGGGTGCGGGAGGATTGTCACGCTGTTCTGTGTAGGCCGCACGCTGCCATTGCGCCTTGGTGGGTAAATCCCCCCCTGCATCCTGGCAAAAGGCGCGCGCCTCGGACCACCTCACTTGCACCGCGGGCTCATTAGGTTGTGCGGGTTCACCAAAAGGCGTGCGCCAGTTCCAGCCTTTGCGCTTTTGCCAACCCATGACATATTCAAAACCTCCACCGCTGCGCTCGGCCTCCGTCACGATACCTTTGCGCTTTGCGTACTCGGCAAAGCGACCAATACTGACCTCCGTCAGATCAATCTTGAAGTCTCCTAGATCGACTCTCGGGCTCTGGGCAGTGGGTTGAGCAAACGCAGCAGAAGAAGCAGCCAATGCAATCGCCACGGCCAATCGGTTCAGCTGCGTGCGAACAGCGAGTTTCTGGGGCATATTCTGTGACATAAATAGGATCTCTTGGTGCAAGGGCAAATTTGAGCGATACTCAACTGTAAATCAACACAACCCAGCAGTACATAACATCCATACAAACCGGAGATAAAAATGATTTTGGTTGGCCGCTACGTTTCACCCTTTGTACGCCGCGTAGGCGTGGTTCTGCAAACACTTGGCATCGCGTATGAGCACAAAAGCCTGTCGACCGCCAAAGACGTCGAGGCCATCAAGGCATTTAACCCAATCGCCAAAGTGCCAGTCCTCGTTCTGGACAATGGCGAACACTTAGTCGAAAGCTCCGCTATTATCGACACCCTGCTTGAAATGAGCCCCGGTCAGAAACTGCTGCCAGCGAGCGGTGCCGATCGCCGCCACATCCTCCAGCATTGCGCCGTCATGACCAGTGGTCTGGACAAAGCGATTCAGATTTTGTACGAACCCCTCAAGCGTCCCGCTGAAAAAGTGCATCAGCCCTTCATCGACGGCCTCGGTGCACAAGTACGCGCCAGCTTGGTCATGCTCGAAGAACTCGCAGCAAAAAATACCTTCCCCGGTGGCGACAAGGCACGTCTCGATTGCCTGACCGTCGCAGTCGGCTGGTTCTTCCTCAACAAGATGCTTCCAAAAGTTGCCGTTGCAGCCGACTTCCCTCACCTCGTGGCCCTCACGGCACGTTGTGAAGCTTTGCCATCGTTCAAAGCCTGCCAGCTCGAGGCCTAATAGCGTGCGGCTAGCCACATCAGCCATGAAATCAAACGTTTTTCATGGTTGGTGGATGGTCGCGGGCTGCATGGCAGTCGCGACCGTTGCATGGTCCTTCGGACTCTACGGACCAAGCGTTTATCTGCACACCATTAGTGAGATGCACGACTGGTCGATTGGTTTGGTGTCGTCTGCCCTGACACTCGCCTTTCTTGTGAACGCCTCGGTCTTGAGCTTTGTTGGAAGCGCAATCTCCAAATACGGTCCACAACGTGTCATGGCACTCGGTGCCGGCGTCATGGCGAGTGGCTTTATTGCCATGGGCGGCATTTCTCAAGTCTGGCATGTCTATGCGTGTTTTGCCTTGATGGGACTTGGCTGGTCTTGCCTGTCCACCACCGCCATCACCTCCTCGCTTGCCCCCTGGTTTGATCGTCATCAGGGTCGTGCCGTCTCCACAGCCATGTTGGGGGCGAGCATCGGCGGAATGGTGGGTGTCCCTGTCTTACTGGTCCTGATCGGATGGCTGGGCTTTTCTCATGCCATGCTGATCGTCGCACTGATTGTCCTCGCAACAGTTTGGCCCATCAGCTTTTTCATTTTGCGCCGCCGCCCTCAAGATCTGGGACTCCTCCCTGACGGCATTACCGCAGCAGACTCAACACGACCCACAACCGCGCGCACCTGGACGCGCTCAGCAGCCCTGAGCACCACCGCGTTGCGCACCGTCACCCTGGCCTTTGGCTTTGCACTGATGGTACAGATCGGCTTTCTGACACATCAAGTCTCACTCCTACTCCCCGCAATAGGCGCCTCCGCCACTGCGCTATGCGTCACCCTCGCCGCCGTACTGGCCTTTTGCGGACGTCTTTTGCTAGCACGCTTTTCCGATCATCTGGATGTCCGACTCATTGCCTGTGGCGTCCTGCTCAATGCCGCGATCAGCTTGAGCTTAGGCGCGCTGTTTCATGACTACACCTGGGCACGCATCATCGCAGTATTAGGTTTTGGACTGTCTGCCGGCAACATCACCACGCTGCCACCCCTGATCGTGCGGCGAGAGTTTGGCGCCGCCTCTTTTGGCGTGATATTTGGTATTGCCGCGATGCTGATGCAACTGATGTCAGCACTCGGCCCTGCATTTTTTGGCGTTTTATATGACCTCAGTGGTGGCTACACGCTACCGCTGGGCTTGGCTGCTGGCCTAAACTTTTTTGCGGCCGCCGTCATCATGCGTGGCCGTCATACATCTTCCAAGGAAACCTCATGAGCTGGGCTACCACCAAAGACAACATTCGTCTGCATTACGAAGAAGCAGGCCAAGGCACACCGATCGTATTCGTGCACGAATTCGCTGGCGACTGGCGTGCGTGGGAACCGCAGATGCGTCATTTCTCACGCCGTCATCGTTGCATCACCTACTCTGCGCGCGGCTATACCCCCTCCGATGTCCCCAAGGACGTCAGCGCCTACTCGCAGGAAAATGCAGTGCAAGACATCCTGGCGGTAATGGATGCAGCCAAAATTGAACGGGCGCACATCGTCGGCTTATCGATGGGTGGTTTTGCGACACTACATTTTGGACTGACGGCGCCTGAGCGCGCCTTATCCCTGACCGTTGCCGGAGCTGGATACGCCGCTGAAAAATCAACCCAAGAACAAATGCGCGCCAAGTCACGCGCAACGGCCGATCAGTTTGAAAAAATTGGCGCCAAAGAACTCGCCAAAACCTATGCCCTCGGCGCGACCCGCGTACAGCTTCAAAATAAGAGTCCGCGCGGCTGGCAAGAGTTTGCCACCCAGCTCGGTGAACACGATAGCCTTGGCGCTGCAAACACCATGCGTGGTGTGCAGGCCTCACGTCCGTCGATCTACGATTTTGAAGCGCAACTCAAAAACATGCATGTCCCTACACTCGTGATTAACGGTGACGAAGACGACCAATGCATCGCACCTGGCATCTTTCTCAAAAAGACGATCCCAGCTTGCGGTCTACTCATGTTGCCCAAGACTGGGCATACCATCAATCTCGAAGAGCCTGACTGGTTTAATCTATTTTTAGCGGACTTTATCGCAACGGTTGAAGCAGGTCGCTGGGCCGTCCGCGACCCGCGCTCGATATCCCACGCGTGAGTGAAAAAATGAAGAGATACGCATGAGCATTCAGCCTTCCATCGAGCAGCGTCTCACGGATCTGGAAATTAAAACCGGACTCGCCGACGATATGCTCGACCAACTCAATCAAACCATTTTTCGTCAACAGCAAATGATCGATGCCTTGGCGCGGGAGGTCAACACCTTGCGTCAACAGCTGCCCCAAGATCGCAACGCAGGTTTACCCAACCTTCGTGAAGAACTGCCACCGCATTATTAATTACTTGGCCATGATGCGTTTGAACAAATCGCTTTCCACCCAGCCGCGCAGCCATTGCCGCGTTGCTGGGTAAGGACTGTTCTCAAACCACGCTGCATCGACCGCAGCAAATTGTCGGACAAACGGAAACAGCGCCACATCACTTAACGCAGCAGTCTCTCCACCTAAAAATGCACGTTGAGACAATTGCTGCTCAAGCACATCTATCTGACACGACAAAGCCTGCCCACGATAATAAGGCGCATCAAACTCTGGATAGCGCTCTGCATACTTGTAACGATCGAGCCAGTGTTTAAAGGTCGTGTCATTACACGCAATCAGAGACTCTTGCTGCGCGTACTCTTCTGAGCCCACCTCCCATCGCAACCAATGCAAGGGGTCATTTTGCGCAAGCGCCCAACGCATGATGTCCAAACTCTGATCAATCACGCGACCATCCGCACAATGCAAAACGGGCACAGTCCCCTTGGGGGAAATCGCCAGCATTTCGGGTGGTTTATCGCGCAAACTAATTTCGCGCACCTCAACGGCAATTTCTGCACAACGCAAGGCCATCCGTGCGCGCATGGCATACGGACAACGACGATAAGAATACAAAATCGCTGACACGATCCCAGTCCTCACTCAGGCGTCACGGACAAACGATACGCCTTGGCCGCTGTGCCAAAAAACAAAGCGTGCTTTTCTGAAGCCGTGTATGGCATCGCGATACGTTTAAAGGCATTCCACAAGACGTGATACTCAACAGAGTCTCGATCCGGTGGAAAGTTACTCTCAAACATACAGCGCTCGGGCCCAAAGGTTTCAATACAGAAACTGAAATAAGGGCCCCATGTGTCTGACAGCAACTGAGAGCCAGGTGGACGCTCAAGCTGATCCATTCCAAAACCAAGATAAGGCATCCCTAAACCACCGAGCTTGACGTAAACATTAGGACAACGTGCCAACGCACGCATCGAAGCTTTCCAATGCTCCGTGGCTTGGGTCTCCTGATCCCGATACGTTCGCGTCTTGGCGATCAAACCACCGATGTGGTTAAGATTGATGGTCGTATCAGTAAAAGTACTCGCCAGGTCAGCTAACTCCAAGAGTTGCGGGTGATACACCATCGCATCAAAACTTAACTCTCGCGACCCCAACTGGCCAAAACCGGCGCGAAATTTTGGATGACTCAACAGACCAGGTGGAATGACATATCGACTATTGTTAAGGGCCTCATCCGCATCCCACTTTGTAATCAAACGAATTCCGCGATAGCGCTTGGATGCGGTCGCTAGCTGCGCGTCGAGTAGCTCAGCGATCTCCGCACCAAAGGTCAAGTCTGCCCCTCCCACAATCCCCGACGCCACAAGCGTGTCGCCATAGGCTTGACTATCTGCAACCGCCGCCATGCCGTTGGCAAACTCAACCTCACCGAGATGCTTCATCATCTCCGGCACACTTTTACCGTAATAAGACCCACCCTCGATATACACCGTGCCACGAATATTGTGGCCAGACTGCGCATCCGAAAAAAACTCTCGGATCAAATACGTCTGACCCGGCTTGTCCCAGAGATGGTGATGGGGATCAATAATAGGACGTTCAGGATCGATAATCTCTTCACGTAGCATGCCACGCCAGGCAGAATTGTCTTTGAGAACATGCGCGGCAGCCGGAGATCCGTCAGGATTTTTATTTTGTCTAACCTGCAAAACTGAGGGCATGACTGAGCTCCTATTTAGAAAGTCACGATTAGCGTATCAGGCTCGCGACACAAGAAAAGGAGGAACCGTCACAAATTCCTCATCACCCGAAGTATTGTCCCGCCACATAAAAATATTAAATTTTCCAGGCGCATCAAAAACAGTCAATCCGTGATGCCACACATTAGGTTTGTAGGTAATGCCCTGCGAGTCATTCGCCAGAAACGCTTTTACACGTTCCATATCTGGTTTGCCCTGGGCATCATGCGGTGCAACCACAATCATCCAGACCGCAACCTCTGCGGGCATAAAGCTTTGAGAGGAAAACTCGTGACGCTCCAGGACGTTGATCTGAAAAGGTAAGGCCGGGCTGGGCTCTTTAAAGGTCGTGGAGAGAGACGCGGAGGCGTTCGGACGCAAGTTACCTAATGCATCCTGGAAATACACGCGACTCGGCGTCTTGGGCATATCCAATACATCTCCAAACGGCGCGAAGTCTTTTGCATTTAAAGGTTTGGCAATGATTGTTTTCAATTTGAGACTCCTGCGAAAAAGTTCATCAACTCAACTGAAGGTGTATAGATAGGCATGTAGCCGCGCATAAACACCTGCGTATTACGCGTGTAGGCTGCCCAAGGGATGGATGCGCCTTCGCCTGACAAGGCCCCGCAAATACGAGCCCGCAACATGCCTGCGGGGTTTTCCATGTCGACGACTATTTCTTGCTGATCATTTGAAAACCCAGTCAAATTCTGGGCAACATCGTGAGCAACCGTTCCTGGCAACAAACAGGCCGTTGCCAGGCAACAACCACCGGTGACTGCGAGGGAGTTATGCGCCGACTGAGGGGTAAAGTACCGAACCATAATATGTCCAGAGCGCTTAGGCGGCGAGACCATGCAGATCTTTGGAACCGTTTCACTATTTTCAAGCTCGGTGCGCGTCATCAACTCACCGTTTCGTTTCTTCAGCGCCATCTTCAGACCGGCTTCGACCCAGATTTCGCGAAGCCGACCAAGGAGCGCCTGATCACGATTTAGCGCATCTGGCGTCTCATCACCGTTCTGCCCCAACTCCGCAGCACTCACAATCACCATCGGCACCGCGACATCCAGACAACTCGCCGTGACACCCGCAAAAACATCCTTACGATTCCCCGTTGGAAAGAGCTTGCCTGTCTTGGCGCCAATCGGCTCTCTCAGACTGAGTTCTACACCCGGAAATTCGCCCATCACACCGGGGATTTCCGTATCGGCAGGCACCATGCTATTGCCTTGGGGCGTACTCAGCCGCGCATCGGTAATCACTTTTGTGTTGGTATTAAATATACGCAGTTGCGTCAGAGGTTTTTGCGCCTGGATCAAACCCGTCTCCAAAGCGTAAATCGGTAGCGCCGACGACATATTGCCGCAATTCACGCTCCAGTCGATCGCTGATTTGTCCGCGGCAAGCTGTGCCAGTGTGCTGCTGAGATCTGCCTCGGGACCATCATAAGTATTTAATAAAAATACTTTATTACTCGTAGCAGGACCGCGACCGAGGCCGTTGATTTGCTTATTGCCTTTAGTTTCACCTGATAGAGGGACACCCATCACGCGTCGGATCAATTCTTCTTTTAATTCCAACGACTGAGGCAAATGCGGTTCCCAGAGAACAACACCCGTGGAAGTGCCTCCACGCATGTAATAAAGGGGGAAGTGCGCTACCCCCTGAATCAGTCTCGGTGAGAAACTTTCAAAACCGGGGGGCATGGGCGTGTGCTGGGAGGCATTAAACGCCTGGTTATTCGACATTTTCAGCTCTTTAAGTGGGCGAATTCGGAAGAAAACTTTGCCCATCATAGCTGCTGGTCGAGGCCAGCGCTATCGCGCCAGCCAGGAAAAACAAATTACTTCAGAATCATGACCTTGATTTCTTCAATTGTCACGAAACCATCATTATTTGTGTCTATTTTCTTGAAATTTGAAGCAATACGGGGCATACCTGCTTTGGCTTCTTCAAGCGTCAGCTTACCGTCGGCATTTTTGTCCGCGGCAGCAAAGCGCTCCTCAGCATCTTTGATTTGTTTTTCCTGATTGGCAGTGGGGGTCTGCGCGCTGGCAGTCGCAGCAAAAGCCAAAGCAGTCACAGCAAAAATACTTGAAATACGTTGACGAAGAGTCATGAGATACATCCTGAAGAGTCAATCAGCAAAAGTGCGAACTTGAAACGACTTTAGCACCAGCGCGACCTCTTGACCTCTCGACATACTCGCAAATACTGACACCCGACCAAATCTACCGCGATTGTCCGAGCGCATCAGAAAGCCAAGGCAACACCACTCCAGCCAACTGCTCTGGCTCCTCCATGGGCATCATATGACCGCAGTGCTCAAGCACGACAAGCGGTGCACGCGCAGCCTGTGCCATTTCCTGAGCCTCTTGCATCGTCCGCAACCGATCCTGATCCGCAGTCACCACGAGCACGGGACACTGAATCGTGTGCATATTTTCAAGATCTGACTTTCTCTGCAACGCAGACAATCTCGCGAAAATCTCAGCACCCAGTCGTTCGCCCATGTCTTTGAGTCGTGCGATCAGGGCCTCGTCATTTTCTCGATCCACATGCACAGCGCGCTTGAGTGCACTGCGACTCATGCCACGAAACATCTTAGCGGCCGGCCCATCCGACACGGGCGGCGCGGTCGGTCTTGTCGAGGTCCCAATCAACACCAAGGCCTCCACACGCTCCGGTGCCTGGTACACCATATGACGCGCAATGTAGCCCCCCAATGAGAAACCAATCAAAATGAAACGCTCCGGGCAACGTCGCAAATTACTCGCAGCCAATTCCTGCAATGTTGTCCCTTCGCTAAAGTCAGCATAGATGACGTTGTAATCCTTTAAAAAAGGAACGAAATCACTCCACATGTCGTAGTCGGTCATAAACCCGGGGGCCAACATAATGGTGGGTTTAGTCGTTGTGTTCGCGTTCATGCCTCGTCCAAAACCTTTTTAATCGTTTTAATCATCAGAGACATATCCGCATTGGGATTGGCCGCTGTGTTGCGCAACCACTTTTCTTGCCCAATCGTGACTGTCGACGTCATACCGACTGGCAAATCCTTTAACAAGCGGTCAAAGACAGGCTGACTGCGTGCACGCCACACCACGATTCCTGTCGTGGGTAACGCAAACAGCTCTAGCCGGGATTCGTTACCAATATATTGAGCCAACTGATCTGCCAAGGCCATGCAATGCTCGATACGTTGCGCAACACCCTCGCGCCCCCAACTCATCAACATCGCCAGTAGCGGAATCGCGGTCGCGCCATGCGAACCCAACAGACCTACGTTTGGTTCTGTCAAATACGCACCGCCAAAACTGATCGCTTCAGTCGCCTTGATCGAATCACGAAAAAACACAAGCGCGGACTCTTTGGGCTGAAACAACCATTTGTGTGAAGACACCGCAACCGAATCTGCCCCCTCAATGCCGGCCAACCGATCCGCATAACAGGTCATGCGCAACGGTCCGCCCCATGCGGCATCCACATGCGTCCATGCCGCTTGGCCGATCAGTGACAGTGGGTCCAGTGCGCCAACACTCGTCGTCCCAGAGGTCAAGACCAAAGCGGTCCGCGTCATGTCCTTGGGTAACGCCTCCACACTCAAGACACCACGCGCATCGGTAGGAATCATCGTGAAACGTAAACCCAGGATGTGCGCAGACTTTTTAATTGATAAGTGTGCCGAGTCTGAAGCCACCACCTCCGTCACACCCGCACATTCGCGCGCAGCCCAAAGCGCGGTGAGATTCGCCGCAGACGAACCTGGCGTCATATGACCGCCTGTCATACCGAAATACGGACTCAACCACTCAATCACTTTCTCTTCAAGCTCGCGCGCAATGGGGGCCGTAGCGGGATGCAACAAGTTTTGATTGAGAGAGGCATTCCAAAGCGTGGTAGCCCAAGTGATCCAGGGCGTTGGTGGGTCTTTATGCGCAAACGCGACTGGCGAGCCCAAACGCGCAGCTTGGCCAAGCACGAGGGGAGCAAGCTGATCCAGGGTCGCCAGCGACCCCATCCCCGTCTCAGGCAAACTTGCACCAACGGACGCAGCATTGCCTGAGACAAAGACCTGCCCCATCAACGCAACAGCATGCTCTAGCGCCTGGGCGTCAAGCAAAAATTCCTGATCAAGCTCACGCGACACGTGTCATCCGCCTTGAAAGTCCATATGTTTAACCACATTGAATTTTAATATTATCGCCGAGTACGGTCATAGATCGCTCAGCCCTATTGCTTGGGATGCTTCTGTGACCTCTGTTATCCTTTCAGTATGGAAATTCTTCAAATCAACCTTGAAAAAGGCTGGCGTGGCGGCGAGCGACAAACGCTTTTAACCGCTTGTGCGCAACGCGACCTCGGCCACAACGTCGAACTTGTTTGTCGAGCAGGCGCTGAACTTTCTCTCAAGGCACGCGAGGCCGGCTTCACCGTACATTACGCCCGCAGCGCCCTCTCTCTTGCAAGCTGGCTCGCTTTCAAGGGCACCCGCTTTGATATTTTGCATGCGCAAACAGCGGGTAGCGTGACCGGAGCCGTCTTGAGCAAACCGTTCCATCGACGACCCATTGTTTTTTCAAGACGAACTGACTTTCCAGTCAAGACAGGCAAGTTTTTGACCCGCCTCAAATGGCAGTGCGTAGATCAACTCGTGGCAATCAGTCAGGCTGCAGCCTCTGAGCCACGCAGATTGGGCATCACGCCTCTCATCATTCCGAGCGCCACACTCAGCATTACCCCCGATACCGATAGAATCAACAGCCTACTCTCCACATACGCACTCGCGGGCAAACAACTCATCGGTACCAGTGCAGTACTCAAGCCTGAAAAAGATCCACTGACCCTCATCCAAGCCGCCGCTCGCGTCTGTCAAACACATCCAGATGTTGTGTTTGTTCACTGGGGTGCAGACGGCCCATCCTCTAAGGCTGCGCGTGCCTGCATCGCCGAACTTGGACTGGAGAAAAAATATCTTCTTTTAGGCTTTCAAAAAAATCCCGAACAATTCTATCCTGCGCTCAGCGCCTTCGTGCTGTGCTCGATCTCTGAAGCACTCGGAAGCAGTATCCTGGATGCCATGTCCTTAGGTGTTCCCGTAATTGGTACGCGTACGGGCGGAATCAAAGAAGTCTTGGCAGAGGGTCGGGGCTTGCTCGCACCAGTCGGTGACGCAGCGGCGATCGCTCAGCACATTGAATGGTTACTCAGTCATCCAGAGTCGGCCCAAGAAATGGCGGCCAATGCCAAGCAGTATGTCAAGTCTGAACACGATGTGCACCAGATGGCTCAAAAATATCTGACGCTTTACGCAAAATTAAGTCGTTAGTGCTTGTTGGATAAACTGTTCAAGCGACTGCGCTGGCAATGCTCCGCTAACACGATTGACTTCCTTGCCACTCTTGTAAGTCGCGAGTGTCGGGATCGAACGAATATTGAGTCGTTGCGATAAGGCTTGATTTTCTTCAGTGTTGATTTTGACGTGCAACACTTGGTTGGCATGCTTAGCAGCACTTGCCTTAAAGGTAGGTGCAAACATCTGACAAGGTCCACACCACACCGCCCAAAAGTCTGCCACGACAGGTAATGGCGACCCTGTTAACAGTTCATTAAACGTCTGCTCATTCACGTCTACAGGTGCAGACAGTAGATCTTGTTTGCATGCGCCACAGATCGGCGCACTCGATAAACGCTCAACAGGAAGTTGATTGGTTTTCTGACAGTGGGGGCAATTCATTCTCATGAGTTTCTCCAAAAGCGTAATGTCATCTAAAGCCTCTGACAGCTCCGTCACGTCATGCATATAAGTATCATACGTGCATTTCTAAAGTGCAGGGGTTTCTTACCCTTCCCACTTGTTCTGGCTACCTCGCTCAATGAAATTAGTGCATAATATCCAATATGACAATCATTTAAATATGAGTTTTTCTGTACAGAATATTAAGGAGATTGAAAAATGAAAGTTGCTTTGACTGCTTGTGCCGCGATCGCCTTGGCCGTGTCGTCTATCAGTATTGCTTCTGCCCAATCCAAAACAACGTATCGTGATTCTTCGGGACGAACAACTGGCAGTGCAACGACCAACTCCTCTGGCAAAACAACCTATCGTGATGCCTCAGGCAGAACCACTGGGAGCGCATCCACAAACTCTTCAGGCAAGACAACCTACCGGGACGCCTCTGGTCGAACCACTGGCACCTCTAGCAAGCGCTAGATCCTGCGGTCCCCAATCCAGGCACCCAACTGATAATAAAGCCGACCGATACACTCGCGCACCACCAAATCCGTTAACCCCAGCGCGCGTGGATCGGGTAGGAAATCCATGGGAGTGAACGCATTCGCGCGCACTTTAAAATCCACTGGAAATGCACTGACCTCAAAGCCCTGACCTTCAAACTGTTGCTTAGCACGAAGCATGTGAAAAGCCGAAGTGACCAGCAATATCCTCGAATCAGTCAGCATTGCTCTGACCGCAACAGCTTCTTGCGCTGTGTTTTGCGCGTCACCTGATACGCGAATACTTGCCTCAGGAATACCAAAGCGTTGCGCATGCGCCTTAAGCACAGCACCCTCACTTTGCGTTGCTTTTTCCCAAGGCAATACGCCCCCCGTAAAAATCAAGCGCGGCGCCTTGCCAGCCTGATACAGATCAATACCTGCAAAAAATCGATCCGCATCATTCCATTCGGCTATCGGACCTGTAGCACCTTGGATACGAGTCATCATCCCGCTGAGCACGACAATCGCATCTGCTTGAGGTGCATCTTTAGCTTCGGCTTTTAATCCTTGCCCTTCGAGTTTTTCAAATAAAAAATCCGCCACGACGAACGTACTGGAGGCATATAACAAGATCAGACCTGCTAGGCTATAGCGCTTTTTATTTTTGTAGACACCATAGACCACCAACAACATGGTCACGAAAAGTGGCGAAAACAAAATAGGTAAAATTTTATGTAAATAAATCATCTGTTCAATCATGAGTACAAGTTGAGCGCGTGCTCAGTGCATATTAGTTGCGCCACGACCCAAGTTGACCTAATTTCGGATCAAAGCGAGAGCCACGCGGCAATACATGCATCCTGATTCCTGATGCACTCACTGTATCGTTATCCTCATTTACAATAAACGCGCGCCTCGCATCATAAATTTTGACATGGCCATTGCCTAACACTTCCCAACGGCCATCGGGACGAACGATTAGCGCAGTTTCCTCATCAATTCCTACACCTAGTAACTGTGGGCTATCCAACACCGCACTAACTAGACGATTGTCACGTGATCGCCGACTGAAGTGTTGATCAATAATCGCGCCAGGCAAAAGACCAAAACCAGGCATCACCTCGGTGCTCCGTAAGGCAACCGCATTAGGATCCTCGTTGATACGACCACTTGCTGTCCGACGCTCTCCCGTTAACATCGTTGCGGTCATCACAGCCGCTCCTGCTGAGGTTCCGCCCACCACAGCACCTTTTTCATATTGAAATTCAATTGTTCTGAGTGCTCTCGTACCAAGTAGCGAGGCAGCCAATACATTTTGGTCACCGCCTAAAAACCAATAGCCAGTAAATCCGGTCAGAATCGCATCCATTGATCTGGACTGCGCTTGCTCTCGATCCATATTCAAAACAACCGTCTCTGCACCTAACCAAGTGAGTTCGGCGAGCACTTCTTCAACCTCCTCGTCATACTCGGTTGCTGCCATAGGGAAAATAGCAATGCGCGCGCGTCCTGCTCCGCCAGCAAGCTCGACAAAACGTTTTTGAATCGTATAGGGCGTGTCACCCCCGCCAACAATGATGAGGGAACCACGTTTATATTTTTCTATGTTGACTTCGGCATACCCAACAGGTGCAACAAACATCCCAATGCAAAGCATTAGGCACACCAACAACGTTTGCACATACTTTCTGTCTGACACTATTTTTCTCACGCGTAACGCCTCATTTCCTTGCGCATATGAAGCTTGAACTCAGTCGCGATTGGCGACAACTTTTTGCTGGCAGGATGCACGATATGCCAATTAGAGAGAATCGGAAAGCCCAGTACATCAACTACCGCGACACCGTGTTCTTTTTGCTGACCGTGCAAGGAATGACGAGAAACGATGCCAATCCCCAGTCCTCCCGCCACGGCCTCCTTGATTGCTTCATTACTGCCAAGTTCCATCCTGATGTGAGGTCTGAATTTATTTTTTTTAAAATACAAATCAACACCCATTCTCGTACCAGAACCCTGCTCTCTCAGTATGAATCGCTGTTCGCCTAGACTCTTTAATTCAACTCCTGCTTGCTTGACCAAAACAGACCGTACTCCGGCAATCACGACCAGTGGATTTGCCATAAAAATCTCATCACTCAAATCCAGATCACTTGGTGGCTGTGACATGATGTACAAATCATCCAGATTGTCGCGCATACGTTGCACTACACCATCTCTATTGAGTATTTCAAGCGACACATCTATTTCAGGATATTTTTTACAAAACGAACCAATCAAACGGGGCATAAAGTATTTGGCAGTACTCACCACGGCGACTCTGAGCTTGCCGCGCGCCAGCCCTTTCGTACTATCTACGCCTTGCTCAAAAGCTTCCCACGTCTGAACGATCGCCCGTGCCGTCTGTGCGAGCTCACGCCCCACATCGGTGAGATGTACCTTTTTGGAAATCACTTCATACAGTGATACTCCCACAGATTGAGTCACTTCTTTGAGTTGCATTGACGCGGTGGGTTGCGTCACATGCATCACACGTGCGGCCGCACTGACGCTACCCGTC
The DNA here is from genome assembly GCA_945862495.1 of Bordetella parapertussis. Classification (GTDB taxonomy): domain Bacteria; phylum Pseudomonadota; class Gammaproteobacteria; order Burkholderiales; family Burkholderiaceae_B; genus Zwartia; species Zwartia parapertussis_G. Next base: position 24,450 of record CAMAYM010000015.1, read on the forward strand.
TCTGCAAGTGCAAGAAAAAGCTTAAGCTGTCGAAAAGTGATATTCATAGATATTTATCTATATATTTGTATTTAAGAATCGATTTTACAGTGAATAGTATGTCGCTTTACGATTGCATGAAAGGACGCTCATGCAAAATCTTCTCGATCCCGCTATCCTGTTTTTCATCTTCGGCGTACTCGCCGGTTTTGTTCGCTCCAATTTAGAAATTCCTCCGGCCATTTCTCGATTTTTATCCCTGTACCTATTAATGGCACTCGGTCTCAAGGGCGGCTTTGCGCTTGCACAATCTGGACTCACCACCGAAGTGGCCACGAGTTTGGGTGCTGCGATCCTGTTGGCAATCGTTGTCCCTGTACTTGGCTATTGGATACTCAAGCGCTTTCTTTCAGGCTTTGATGCAGCGGCCATTGCAGCCACCTATGGCTCTGTGAGCGCAGTCACTTTTGTCACCGCCATCCAATTCCTAGAAAATCAGGAGATCGCTTACGGCGGCCACATGGCTGCAGCGATGGCACTGATGGAGTCGCCCGCGATTATTTTGGCCGTCATCCTTGCCAACTCCTTACGTCAGCAAAAATCCATCCCGATTGGAAAAATTTTGCACGAATCTTTTACCGACGGCGCGCAACTCCTTTTGCTGGGTGCCATGGTGGTTGGGTTGTTGACGGGCGAGGCAGGTCAAACCGCCATGCAACCCTTCTCGGGCGATCTGTTTAAAGGCATGTTGGCATTTTTCTTGTTAGATATGGGATTGATGACCGCGCGCAACTTGCCTCAATTTAAAAGTATCTCACCCGCACTGATTCTCTATGCAGTGCTCGGGCCGCTCTTACATGCCTCGATTGCGCTCGGTCTGGCACTACTACTCAACCTATCACCCGGTAACGCCACGCTGCTGATGGTGCTTGCGGCAAGCGCGTCCTATATCGCTGTGCCGGCCGTACTGCGCTACGCCGTGCCTGAGGCCAATCCAAGCCTGTATTTTGGATTGTCGCTCGGGCTGACATTTCCGTTTAATTTAATTATCGGAATTCCGCTTTACGCAAAGGCTGCTGCATATTTTTTAGGCTGATCTCTCACCCTGTTAAGATCACTTCTTTAATCACGAGCGGCTGCGCCAATCACCGGCCCAGGTCTCCATGGAATCCCTTCTTGTTTCAACTGGTGTTGTCGCACTCGCCGAAATTGGCGATAAAACACAGCTCTTAGCATTCATTCTCGCCGCCCGTTTCAAAAAACCCGTACCCATCATTCTTGGTATCTTGGTGGCGACCCTGATCAACCATGGCTTGGCCGGTGCCCTCGGCGCGTGGATCACTTCCGCCGTGACGCCAGAAATCCTTCGCTGGGTATTGGGCATTTCCTTTATCGGCATGGCCATCTGGACCATGATCCCCGACAAGATCGAAGAAGAGGAAACCAAAGTCGCACAGAAATTTGGCGTTTTTGGTGCCACTCTGATTACCTTTTTCCTCGCCGAAATGGGCGACAAAACACAGATCGCGACGGTTGCCATGGCCGCTCATTACGCCGCCCCACTCTTGGTGGTCATCGGTACAACGCTCGGCATGTTGATTGCAGACGTCCCCGCGGTCTTTCTCGGGGATAAATTAGCCAACAAGATCCCGATGAAACTTGTCCACTCCATCGCTGCGGCGATCTTTGCCATCCTCGGTATTGCGACATTGTTTGGTGCGGGTGCAGGCTTCGGGTTTTAGAAAAACCATTTAAATCAAGCATCTAAATCACTTTTCCACTATAATTTACAAATCTAAAGTTGAAACTTGGATTTGTAAATGATCCCTCGTGATGCAGCCCATACCCTGACTCGCCTCGCCAAGGGATTTCCCGTGATTGCGATTACCGGACCTCGTCAAGCGGGGAAAACCACGCTTGCACGCAATCTTTTCAAAGACAAACCTTATATTCCCTTGGAAAACCCAGATGAGCGAGAGTTTGCGCTCACGGATCCAAAGCGGTTTTTAGCGCGCTTTCCCCAGGGCGCGATTCTGGATGAGGTTCAGCGCTGCCCTCAATTACTGTCCTGGCTACAAGGTTTAGTCGATGAACGGCAACGCATGGGTGATTTTGTCCTGACAGGTTCAGCGCAATTTAGTTTGATCGATAGCATCACGCAAACCCTTGCAGGTCGTGTCGCGCGCGTTGAGCTGCTTCCCCTGAGTGCTTCCGAACTCACTTATGCCGACAAGCTCCCTGACACGCTCACTCAGATGCTTTTTCAAGGGGGGTATCCAACACTATATGACCGTGCTGTCAGCCCGCAAGACTGGTTCAGCAATTACGTCGCGACCTATATCGAGCGCGACGTGCGTCAGTTAATCGCGGTGCGTGATTTAGGTCAATTTCAAACCTTCGTCAAAATGTGTGCGGCCCGGACGGGACAACTCCTCAACCTCACTGCACTTGGTGCAGACTGCGGCATTAGTGCAGTCACAGCCAAACAATGGCTGACCGTACTTGAAACCAGCTATATCGTCACATTGCTGCGACCACACTTTCGCAACTATGGAAAACGACTGGTCAAAACGCCAAAACTTTACTTCTTAGACTCGGGTTTAGCAGCATGGCTCATGGGCATACGCGATGCCCAAACCTTAGAGACACACGCAGCACGAGGCGCACTATTTGAAACCTGGGTTTTCAGCGAGCTCTACAAACAACGTCTGAATGCTGGTCTCGCACCCGATCTCTATTTTTGGCGAGACAACTCAGGCCAGGAAATTGATGTCTTGTGCGAAACAACGCAAGGGCTTCAAGCCATCGAAATCAAATCAGGCAGCACCTACGCTTCAGACTGGGCCCAGAGTCTCAAAAAGTGGCAATCACTCGCAGGCACAGAGTCACTCGACCCGACCATACTGTATGGTGGAACAAACAACTTCGAACGCGACGCAATTAACGTATGGGGCTGGAAAGATATCGCGAAAGCCTCACCGCTTCCACGGATCGCTTAATCGCTCATCCTTCAAAAAACCATCATCCGTGAGCGCATGTAAAAACGCGATCAGGTCTTGCACCTCTTGTTCACTCACCTGAAACCCCACTAACAATTCGCTTCGCTTCGGGTTAGGGCCCGAGGCCTCTCCACCGGCACGACCTGCGCGCGCGTAATGTGCGCGAATCACTGTCGCCAGGTCCGGAACAGAACCATCGTGCATGTAGGGCGCAGTTTTAGCAATATTTCGCAGAGTCGGTGTGCGAAACTTGCCCATATCCGAAGCTGCGCCTGTGAACTCTTCAATCCCCGTCTGCCCTTTAGGATAGGCGCCTTTTCTATCTACGTTGTAGAGACCCGTATTGTGAAAGCCAAGCTCCGGAAATGGCAGGCGTGCGTGCTTGATATTGTCAGTAAAGTTCAGACCGCCATGGCAGTGATAGCACTCCATTTTTTCACCAAAAAATAAAGCCTCACCACGCTTGGCCTGCGGACTCAAGGCGGCCTGATCACCGCCATAACGAAACCGGTCGTACGGGCTATCAAAAGACAGCAAGCGTCGTTGAAAGCTTGCAAGCGCCTTAGTCACCGTCGAAAGAGAATACAACTCAGCCTCTCCGCGCTGCGCCTCTTTGGGAAATGCCTCCCGAAATAAACCTTGATAGACTGAATCCGTCTTCAGGCGCTCAAACAACAGCGCCTCTTTGCCTGCCATACCCATTTCAACCGGATGCTCTCCAAATAGCGGGATTAGCGCCTGCGCCTCCATCGAAGTCAACAGCGGATTGGACCACGTCAATACCGGCAGATACGCAACATTTGTCAGTGACATTGCATTGCGAATCGCCGACTGTCCACTAATCCCTTTTGCAAACCGACGACCATCCGTAAACGCCTTGTCTTGGTGATGACAGGTCGCACACGACATCGTTTGATCAGCCGATAAGCGTTTGTCGTAAAAAAGATGACGCCCTAATTCGACTTTTTTATCCGTCATAGGATTGTCGTCAGGCACCACAGGCACAGGGACCCATTGTGGAATATCCCACTGATAGGTCTGTGCAGTGGCATTAAAATTTACGGTACTTGCCATGATGCCCAAAAAGGACACCACGGCCAGGCGTAGTAAACGCAACTTCATCGGCTTACCGTTTCATAATGAACTGCTGAGGACCCGAGGGTGCCTTGCCATCGTAGGGCAGACCCATCGCATTCATGATCGGCGGACAATCCGCATCCTTTGGAAAGCTCATGCAGCCGGGCGAAGTTTTGGGTGCATTTACATCCACATTAGAACCAGCCAAGACTCGGCCAATATCCACCACCACCTGATTTTTCTTTAAATCAAAGTCAGTCAGTGTCACGTCAATCCGGTTGGGATTCTGACATGCGGTCGGTGCCTGAGTCCGTGAGGGAGAGGCACACATCGTGCTACCCAAGTGGACCGAAAAACCCGAGGCATTTCCACCACCGTCGGCTGCGGGCTTGGCAGACTGGATCGGGCGACCCGAGGTTGCCGTATCAAATTTGAGGAACTTGTAGCCGCCCTGCCATGTCCAGAACATCGCTGTCGAGCTCAACGGAGCAGGTGCAACTGTCGGGTCGCCATGGTTGCGCTCAAAGGGGACGCCCACTGTGAATTTGACCCCAGTATATTGTCCCGTAGGCGCGGTGCCACGGACAACCGTGTTCATAGGAGGCGTACCATTTCTGCAAGGGCCCTGACCATTCTCAAAGTCCAGCAAAGCAATGCCCTCTAACTGCCAAGTATTGTCCTGAACCAACTGCACGGGGACAGCCTTTCCCTCTGCCGTCATCAAGTGCACTTTACTGACAAACATCCGGAAGTCAGTGGGTGTCATCGTTGAACGTGTCGTGCCAATATTTTTATAGGATTGACCACATTCAAACGACTGTCCGTTGACCTCTGCGACAAAACGCAACTCAACGGGCTGAGTGGCAGTCTGTTGTGAAGGGACGGTCGAACATGCAACCAACAGTGATGTTCCAACCAAAGCTAAATAAGATTTCATTTTTATTCCTTAATGTTTGTGATCGTGCTGAGGCGCTTGCGAGCCTCTAGGTGTCTGTACCCAGACCATGACTTTCTTTTCACCTGCGTGACGAAACGTCAGCCAGATCGGAAAGCGATCGCCGCTTTTCAAAGGTGCTTTGAGATTGACCAATAACAAGTGATATCCACTTGCCGCATCATGCCGAAAAGAAGGGCCCTGACCGCTCGGCAAATTCACTTCCTTGACGCTCAGCTCCTCAGGAACTGCGCGCCCTGGCTCAGTGCGTTGAATATCAACACGCTCAGCGACATCGGCACGCGCGCCAATCAGTGCATCAGCATTTTTCCCGCCGTTTTCAAGGGAGCGAAAATACACAGCACTATTTTTCTCGCCGGATGGAGTGGGCGTCGCATAGGGATGATCGACTTTTAAACCGTCGGCTTTATAGGCGTGACCATGGACCACTCCCATCACAAAGGGCAGCGCCGCAACGCTTGCCAACAATGTCCGACGCACGAGTTGAACTCGGCTCATGACTTCTCCAAATATATAAATGCAGCTCCCCGCGCCTACAGGCGAGAGGCTCTCTGGATTTAGAGCTTAGGAGAGGGCGGGTGGCGCTCGGGCGAGCTGAGGTGCCCAGGCAAACTGGGACTTAGGTGCTTGATAAAAAAGTGAGGGAAAAAACGCAAGGACTCGAACATTCAGAAAAGTCTGCGCTGCAGGGGGTGTAAAGGAGGTGAGCTGAAGATGACAATAAGGACAGTCCTCAGTATGCGCACTGTGCTCCCCTGAAGAGTCTTGCGAAATCAACCCCGACTCCGAAAAACTGATCCGTTTGACACCCTCAGTCGTACAAATCTCAATCAATGCAGACTGCGCCCCGTCCATCACGATCACTTTGGAAATCGTGGGCGCAGAAACGGTCAACAACATCACCGCGAGGAGCGTTGTAGCGAGACGTTTGAGTTGAATGAGGGTAAACATAAGTAATAATTCTACTGCATTTGATACTCATGATTTTCCCTTGAAATGCTTGTCTGACACCCAAAAGTCAGAGTCATGCTGTATAAAAGCACTTCTTACAAAAATACCGGAGATTGACATGCGCATTATTTCGACCATGACCCGCGCGCTCGTCGCAGGCGCCGCCCTCGTCGCACTGGCGCATGGCACCGCCTCGGCACAAGCTGATTACCCAACGCGTCCCGTAAACGTGATCGTGCCCCAAGGCGCAGGTGGCGCCAACGACACCATTGCCCGCATTATTTCCGCCAAGCTCAGCGAGGTTCTAGGCCAACAATTTGTGGTTGAAAACCGTACAGGCGCGGGTGGCAACATCGGCACCGCCGCCGCCGCAAAAGCTAAACCAGACGGTTACACACTGATGCTGACAACCAACGGCGCTCAGGTCATCAACCCTTGGCTCTACAAAACCACAGGCTTTGACCCCATCAAAGACTTCACGCCTGTGGGCCTCGTGGCCAGCGCTGGTTATGTGCTTGTCGCTAACGCCGCCTTTCCAGCCAACAATGTCAACGAACTGATTGCACAACTCAAAGCTAACCCGGGCAAATACAACTATGCCTCGGCAGGAAATGGCACGCTCAATCACTTGATCATGGAAATGTTCAAACAGCAGATGAGCCTCAACATACAACATGTGCCCTACAAAACTGCTTCTGCAGCAGCAGCAGATGTGGCAGGCGGAGTCGTTCCCGTCTCAGTACAAAGTGCGCCCTCCTCCTTGGGCTTAATTAAAGCCGGAAAAATCAAAGCCTTGGCTGTGACCAACGAAAAACGTATCGGTGCACTGCCTGACGTGCCTTCCATCAGCGAAACGATTCCCGGCTTTGGTTCAACACCTTGGTACGGTATTTTGGCCCCCGCAGGCACACCTGTCGCCATCGTCAACAAGCTCAATGCAGCCATTAAAACCGTATTGGCCGATAAAGGTGTGCAAGAGCGCCTGCTTAAGCAAGGTTGCGAACCTCTCGAAAGTACCCCCCAGCAATTCGCCACACTCATCAAAGATGATCTGGCTAACTGGCAGAAAATCGTCAAAAGTTCTGGCGCTCGCGTAGACTAAATGAAACACAAGTTTGCGTGATCAATTCTTGATCATGCAATAAAAAGAGGCTGCCTCCCAAATGGATGGCAGCCTCTTTTGCATTTAAAACACTTGCCTCTGCGCTCAAACACTCACGCAAACACTTACTGAGACATTTCCATATCTGGCGAGACAATGTGCTCACCATATTTCAAAAAGTTTTCTCGATGTCTTCTGTAAAAAAGCAGGCCTTCTTTTAAACTCGCAACCGTCGCGCCTTGCTCGAGCATTTTGTCCCAGAGATTCCAATCCTCTTGCGGATGCCCAACATGTTCAAATCTTCTCTGGTATCCCACACGTTGACCGAAATCAGTGCGATACATCATTGAACCGTGGTGTTGCGCTTGGCGATCCCAATACAAGTCACCCAAATATGGATGCGTCTCGCCAGGCACACGCGTCAAAATTTCTTCTTTGAGCTCGCCAGTCACTACGATGTCGTAGGTCACGATGTCCGTTGTCGCCATTGACAACAGTTCAATCGAATCAGACCTAAGCCAATTATCTGCACCAATAAAGAGCACGTACTCAGTCTCTACCCTTGAGAGCATGTCTTGAAAGTTACTGACTGTGCCTAAATTTTTAGGCCGGAGGATGTATTCAATATCTGGATACAAGCTAGGGAGATGGGCGCAATCCATCCCGCCATCATCGACAAATAAAATTTTCGAAGGGGGGATAGTTTGAGACAACAGAGATTCGATGCAATGTGCAGCGAGGTGCCCGTAGCGATACGAAGCAATCACGACAGTAATCATAGTGGTGTGCAGTAGAGCATGAAAATATTCCTTAACACCTGAAGACCACACCAAATATGTGTGTGGGCGGACAGTGTGTGTATTAACGCCAAGGCCTTTTCTTTTACATCAAAGATTCATATTGAGAGAATCTGGGATGAATCAATCCTGACGGTGCAGCACGGCATATTGAGGAATTTTTACAAGAACTAGGTTACAGCAGCGTGAAAATCTTGTGGGTTACCGGCGATTACTTTATTTTCTTGACCGATTTAGTGTCAAAAATGGCAAGAGATCGGCAATGCAAACAGCATCAAACTTAACTAATTTTGTAGCGTTCTAATTCCGTTGCCAGTCAGCGAACAGTGTTCTGACTTTGTCCATGTAGGACTCTCGCTGACTGGTGACCACCAAAATTCTTTCTTTCTCTGGATCAACGGCCACGCGCTGCCCACCGTACCCCAACCACCAATACGAGTCTCTTGGCCCATCTGTGGTGATCCAGGTCTGATAGCCATAGCCCATGTGAGCCTGTCCTACTTTGCCACGGTTGACCGCCTGCTGAGATGTTGCTTGTTTCATAAAATCTTGCTGACACGGTGTGCCGTTTTTCAATAACTTGACGCTATACATTGCCATGCGTGCCCAGTCACGCGTTGTCGCGCTTAAGCCCGCCTGCGCAATCGGCACATTTTCTCGATCAAGCAGCCAATATCCCGCCCCCTCCGCACCGATCTTGCTCCAAATATGCCGATGGAACTCGTGAATGAGTCCGCCATTTTTTTCGATGATATTTCCAAGCGCCAACGTATCTGTTCCAGAATATCGAAACTCCCGACCAGACTCAATATCGCGCTCTTTCACTAATTGCAAATACTCAAGCCCACTCAACTTTTGCGCGCGCATACGCTGCCAACCATCGCAGTCCACACCCACTTCGCAATTTGACTGAACGACCAAATGATCACCACTCGCAACGGCGCGTCTCACACCTGAGCGCATCGTGAGCAGCTGCCGCACAGTCGCCTCACCGTAGACCGTCCCTGTCAAGTCTGCTGAGTAAGTCTGTGCCGGTGCATCCAGATCAGGAAATTGCCCCTCACAATGCATCATGCCCAAGGTATAGGCCGTCAGGCTTTTGCTCATCGACCAGGAAAAGTTTGGACGATCGGCGCGAGCGAGGCTTTTATAGGCCTCAAAAATAATTTCGCCTCGCTCAACCAAGATCATGCTCAGCAAAGGATTCTGATCCACGATCTGCTGCGCTTGACGCACAATATCAATTTCTCGACCTAGGGGTTCGCGCCGCGGCAACGCAATAAAGTTTGGATCCGCTGCGTATCGGTGATTTTTAAATTCAGTCGCCATTCCGCCAGCGGCCCGCCGTGGACTGACCTCAGCGACACTCTGCGCATCAGCCGAAACATGAACAATCATCAGCACAAATAAAAAAATGAAATGATGCATGCCGACGTTCCCGAAAACGAAAAGTGATTTTTCCCTAGGCAATCACGATATGCGATCGCCTCATCTGTTTTAAAAGTTTATTTGCGTGGTGCGACCACCCGAGATCCAGCTAAAAATGGGTAGCGTGCAAAAATTGAGATCATCATGTTCTGAACCATGGCATCAGAGGCTGTTTGCTGGGCATCACCGATCACTGACGTGCCAACACCTTCCCACACCATCTGCTTGCGCTTGGTATCGATCAAGTCGACCTTCATTGTCCCTTCGTTGTACTGAATGACATCTGGTCCAAAGGCATAGCCCGGCCAGCCACCATAAAAGCCCGCACCGTAGCCGTACCCAAAACCACCGCCCCACATCATTGGGGGTGGACCCACATACTCCGTACGGCTTTGAACCGTCGTCTGAAAATTAATCAATAGATCAGGATTTTTTTCATCCAAGGCATAGCCGCGTGATTCCATCTGCAAGGCAGCAGCACGCTTGAGCCGTTCAGTCAGCAGCGTTGTATACCCAGCACGGTCGGTACCAAGTGGCTCCATAAAGGCAAACGTTCGATACGAAGCAAAATCAGCACGTGGGTCGTAATCGCTCCGCACAATGGGGGCATTGCTGCAAGCCGCCATCAGGCCAACCAATACCGTAGCGCCTAAGAAACGAAGCATAAACGTCATCATTTTTCCTGATGAATTGATTGATCTTTTGTCAGGAGCAATCAAAATTGAAACTTGATACCTATATTAGCAGTGCCTCGTGTTAGCGATGCCCAATGCGCCACCAAAGAAACCATTGACATAGAAATACTTGCTAAAGTGTCGTCTACGCATTCCTTCCTAGGAAATCAGTATGGCTCAGCACATCAAGAACAATCCCTTAACACCGACAGAGATCGAAGCCTTTGATGAGTTTTTATCCGAGTTGCACGGCTCGATTCAGAGCTTCGAAGCGCTTGATGGGCTTTTTTGTGCTTTGATTTGCGCGCCCCATTTGGTGCCACTCAGTCAATACTTTGATGTCATCATGGACGAGACGGACGCGTTTAAGACTGAAAAACAGTCCCGTGAGGTGATGGAATGGATGATGCGTCACTGGAACACCATCGCGGACGAGCTCCAAAGCACCGTCAAGACAGATAACATTTACGTACCACCTCTCATCATGGACGAAGAGGGCGTGACGCTAGGGAATGAGTGGGCAGCAGGCTTCATGTTGGGCGTGTCTCTGAGCGACGACGGGAGTTGGTCAGACCTCATGGATGACGAAACGCTCAGCCAACTACTCGTGCCAATGATGATGCTGGCCCATGAGCATCACCCTGACCCCGAGATGCGTCCCCCAACCATACTCGCCGAAGCCCGTGAGGAGTTGCTCGAGTCGATGTTCGAGGGCTTGGCTAATCTATTCGCATACTTTCAAAAACGTCGTCGTGGAACCGGAATATGACCTCTCTCAACGCTTCCGCACAATTACCCCCTGGCTGGCTTGGCGTCATCGGCGGCATGGGTCCGCTAGCTACAGCGGACTTTCTGAGCAAACTGACGCTTTCCACAACAGCGCAAACCGACCAGCAACACATCCCTGTTCTTTTATACGGTGACTGCACAACCTTTGACCGAACAGCATCTGTTCTCGGGGAGGGCCCGAGTCCACTTCCGCAACTACTCGCTGCAGTCGACTTCCTGAACGCCGCAAACGTGCAAGTCATTGCGATGCCTTGCAACAGCGCGCATTGCTGGTACGAGGACTTGGCTAAACGCGCGAAGATGCCTTTTCTGCATATCGTGGATGCAAGTGCTCAGCAAGTTCTGGCTCGCAACCCTAATGCCAACTCGATCGGTGTGCTTTCAACTGAGGGCACTGCACACATGGGCATTTACACTCAACGTCTGGGGACGTTGGGTCTTAAGCCTTTAGTACCGAGTGAAGAGGATTTTCGTGAGCTGGTATCGCCGGGTATCGCTTTTGTTAAAGCTGGTGACCTAGAGGCTGGAGGCGCTCTGTTGCGAGAGGCTGCCAATCGGCTTTTCGATAGAGGTGCTGAATCAGTGATTCTTGGATGCACCGAGATTCCGCTTGGCATGATCCACGAACTTGAAAATGATCCGCTGCGTTTTATCGACTCTACGCAGTCTTTGGTGGAGGCGACGCTGTTACATCTTAGGGGCTAAGCCTAAAGCCTGAATTTCATGATGGCGGGGCAGGAATAACAACATCACAAACCGCCTGAGGTGCTGAAATCTCAAGTTTTTTGCTTTTGGTCTGCGGGCGGGATACGAACCGCCATCACTCTTGAGCAATAGCAAACTCTCGAAGCCAAGTTGCTTGACCATAGCTGCATAGAATAATGACTGTTTTGTCTCAGCACATTTCCAGTCAGCGTTCTTGTGTTTAAGGCATCCCATGCTCGCCAAAAATCGTGCCGCACGACTTGGATATGTCAAAGGCCTTTTTTTACGGATAGATTGAATTCTTTCGAAACCTGGATATGCTCTGCTTTAATTCATAATGAACACATAAATAACACCAAGGTCGATACCTACATGGATTTCTTAGAGATGGATTTTCGAGGCAAAAGTGCGGCAACGTTCACTCGATGAGCTCAGGGTTAACGGTCCCGGCCGCTACCTGCCGCTCAGAGCGGGGCTGACCCACGTCATTGAAGAGGGTGAGGACGATCAAGCTACGATCCTGCTGGTGCACGGCGCCACGGTTCCGGCATGGGAGTTCGACCGACTGATCCCGCATCTCCGGGCCGCAGGCTGGAGAACCATCCGATTCGACCTGTTCGGGCACGGGCTTTCAGACCGCCCTGCAGTCCGATATGACTTCAGCTTCTTTCTTGAACAGGCGTTGGAGGTCCTTGACGGCATTACCTCCCAACGCCCAATCACCTTGCTCGGTCATTCGTTTGGCGCGGCGCTCGCGGCTGCGATGGCCAGCCAGCGACCAGAGCGCATCGAGCGATTGGTGCTGATCGCGCCGCTCCTGGACTTCATGGCGAACTCCTTCTGGGGTCAAGTCTTCTCGCTGCCTGGTATTGGCGGCCTGATGATGCGCCGTGTCGGCCTTCCGGTACTAGAGCGTCGCCGCGCACGCAGGTACCAAGCCATTGGGGCCGAGGATTTGACCTGGCGCTTCGTCAGCGAGGCGCGTGCGCCAGGATACGCCGATGCCTTGGCCTCCATGTTTGCCAACCGAACGCTGGGCCAGCAGAGGGAGCACTACCAACGCCTGCAATCGAGCTCGCATGAGATTTTTGTGGTGGCGGGCAGCGCCGACCGAGTCGTTCCCCTACGTGATGTGGCCGAGATTCGCTCACTGTTGCCTATGCATGAGTACCGGCAGATTGAGAACGCGGAACACAATCTGCTACTGACACATCCCGCGCTGGTGACATCGGTCCTTCCACCGCCTCATCCGGGGACTAGATGATAAAGATCGCTCAACGCGGATGCGGACGGCGACAAATTCAAGATAGATGTGACGGGACTGTATTCGGCCCATGTACCATCGCCAAGTCGTAGACTCGGATGTGGCTGCGTGCTGGATGTGCGTGAAATGCAGAGGGCAAGGACAAAAAAGCCCCGCATTGTGCGGGGCGGCTCTACATCATTAACGGGGGACAACGGTATTCATTAAACTTGTTTTTGCGAAGAAACACATTTAATGGAGCTAATACCGATGTCCCACATCGATTCTATCCTAGGTC
>CAMAYM010000016.1 GCA_945862495.1 Bordetella parapertussis
GTGTGCTCTCTGGCCCCTCTTTTGCGCGCGAGGTTGCACAGGGACTTCCCGTAGCACTGACAATCGCCAGTCACGATGCCGCGTTGCGACGCGCGACGATCGCTGCACTGCATGGCGGCGCGATGCGTGTCTATGCCAGTCAAGACGTCCTCGGCGTTGAGGTGGGCGGAGCGCTCAAAAATGTTATGGCCATCGCGTGTGGCATTGGAGAGGGCCTCGGACTCGGCACCAATGCACGCGCAGCACTCATCACACGCGGCCTGGCAGAGATGACCCGCTTTGGTGAGGCACTCGGCGCACAGAGCGCGACCTTTTCTGGTTTGACCGGTCTCGGCGATCTTGTCCTGACCGCAACGGGCGACCTATCACGCAATCGCCAAGTCGGTATCGCAATTGGTCGCGGTCAATCTCTGAGCGAAGTCCTGGCGACTGGCTTAACGGCAGAAGGTGCACGTTGCGCGCAGGCTGTTCTCAGACGCGCGGCGCAACTTGGTGTCGAACTTCCCATCACCCATGCCGTGTGTGAGGTGCTTTTCGAGGGCGTTGCACCTTTTGAAGCCGTCTCACGTCTACTTTCACGTGTCGCCACGACAGAGTGACTACTTGATTCCACTACTCGCAATCCTGTCCATCATGCTTGCCGGTCCCGCCAGTGCACAACAAACTTGGCCGTCAGTGCGACCGATTCATTTAATCGTCCCTTTTCCTGCCGGCTCCTCGCCCGATCTGCTCGCGCGGACATTGGCGACGCCTCTCGCCAACAAACTCGGCCAAAGTATTGTCGTGGAAAACAAACCGGGCGCAGGCGGAAACATTGGCACACGCTTTGTAGCTCGCGCGCCCGCAGACGGCTACACACTGCTCTACACCATCAACGGTCCGCTTGTGACCGCACCAACGCTTTATAAAAAAACTCTGGGCTATGACCCCGCCAAAGACCTGGCACCGATTACCTTGGTCGCGACCAGTCCAAATGTACTGATCGTCTCGGCAGGCTTTAATGGCAATACTGTGGCAGATTTTATTCAACAGGCCGGACAACAAGCTGGCCGCTGGAACTACGGCTCCGTGGGGCCCGGTAGCGCATCCCACTTGGCTATGGAACTGTTTAAAAAACAAGCAGCGCTTGCGCTCACACACATTCCCTACAACAGCTTTCCGCAGGTGACGACGGCTGTGATTGCACAAGACATTCAAGCCGCATTTATGGTGCCTGCAATCGCAATGGCGCAAGTCAAAAGCGGCAAGGTCAAAGCTCTGGGCATCACCAGCAAACAACCAATCGATTCCTTGCCCGGCATTGCCCCACTCACAGACCAGGGATTTGCGGAGTTTGAGGCGATCTCATGGAATGCCGTCCTTGCCCCTGCTGGCACGCCGACAGTGATTCTCGAGCGCCTCAATACCGAGCTGGTTGCGCTTTTAAATAGCAATGAAATGCGAGATAAATTTGCGCTTCAATATTTTTCAGTTGTCGGCTCGAGTCCAGCCGCTCTCAAGCAATTGATTCAAGAGGAGCAGCATCGCTGGGATGCTGTAATTGAGACGCTCAAGCTTTCTCTTGATTAGACACGCGTGCGTCTCGCACCTCTGGTGTCAAACAGCGCCCGAATATCCTTGCTGACGCCAAGCCTCAAATACAACCACCGCGACAGCATTTGATAAGTTGAGACTACGTTGCCCCGTCAACATAGGAAGGCGCACGCGCTGAGCGGGCTCGAAGAGCCCCATCTGCTCTGCTGAAAGACCTGCTGTTTCACGACCAAACACAAATACATCTCCTTCCTGCAAGCTCACCTCGCTCACGAGCTGAGTCGCCTTGGTCGTCATTGCGAAGACACGATTTGCCGGAGCACCCGTCGCCGCAATCGCAAGCGCAAGACTGTCGTGCACGTTGACCGGCTGCCATTCGTGATAATCGAGACCCGCACGTTTGAGGCGCGTATCATCGATTTCAAAACCAAGCGGGCGCACAAGGTGTAAGCGTGCTCCTGTATTGGCACACAAGCGAATCACATTGCCCGTATTGGGCGGAATTTCAGGCTGAACGAGGATGACATCAAACATATTCGCTATTTTGCCAGAGTCCGGGCTGCGACCAAAGCCACGACCCCTTGTGCACCGGCGCGCAGCAGCGCCCCTGAAGCCTCCTCAAGCGTGCTGCCCGTTGTCAGTACGTCATCCACCAAACCCACCCAACCACACCTCTGAGGCACCTGCGCTTGATACAAGCCGCGCACACTGTCCTGACGCGCTCGCAGGTTCAACGATTTCTGACTGGAGGTTTCACGCGTTCGACGACACCATGCCCGCCGCAACGGCACACCACTCAGCCACGCCAATTCGCGGGCAATCTCACCCGCTGGATTAAAGCCGCGCTTCAAAATGGCCTCACGACTCGACGGAATCGGCACCAAGGCATCAAGCGTAGGTAATTGTGGGGAGGCTCTGTGCATATTACGCCACAACAACCTAGCAAAAATCCCAGCCTCGGTTAGACGACCTTTAGCTTTAAAGGCGCGCATCAGCTGGTCTCCGGGCGCCGTAAATTCAATACCCGCGATTGCCCGCGAATAGGTTGGGGGGCGCAGCACACACGCGGCACAAAGCCGCTGCGCCATCAACATTGGCTCACGTATCATGGCTTCACCCTGATACAAACAGCGTGGACAATGCAGGCGTGCGTCAAACTCGAACCGGACTTCATTCTCGCAGGTCCCGCAAAGATCTCCACCGCGCGCCTTCAAACCGCATAAGGGGCAAGGCGCATGGAGTAATCGACGAATTCTTTCTCGAATAGAGTACATTTTCATACCTCCAGCACGCATTCTCCTTTAGTCGCGCACGCCTTTTTTATCGCCATGACAACAACATCCACCCCCAATCGCCTACCCATCAATCCAGACCATGTACTGCGGCAGTTCAATCGTCGGGGCGATCTGAGCGAGGCGCAGTTTTTGTATGGAGAGGTGGCACACAGAATGGATCAACGTCTCAGACTCGTGCGCTTGGCGCCTCAGCACATGCTCGATGCAGGCTGTGGGGCGGGAGCACAAATTCCTTTGCTTCATGCACGCTACCCTGAGGCGCACTTGATTGGTCAAGATCATAATCCGGGCCTGCTCAAACTCGCGCAACAACGCGCGCAAAAAATTTATCCGCACGGCTTGCGCAAGTGGATCAATCGCTTAAGGGGTCGGCCTGCACCAGTCTCTTGGCTCAACGGTGATTTGGCTCACACCAACCTCATGCCAGAGTCTCTTGACCTCGTTTGGTCCAACCTCGCGCTACATTGGCATCCTGCTCCGCATGAGGTGTTACAGGAATGGGGACGCATCATCCGCCCCAATGGCTTAGTCTTTTTTTCTTGTTTTGGTCCTGGGACGATGCAAGAACTCCGTCAGGCGATCACTTCGGCAAATCTCACCACCGCCACGCCAGGCTTTGTTGATATGCATGACTTTGGTGACCTGCTGATTGAGAAGGGCTTTGCAGATCCCGTGATGGACCAAGAGGTCTTAACGCTCACGTACGCCACGCCAGAACAGCTTTTACAAGATGTAAAAAGTCTCGGAGGCAATCCAAGCTTTGGACGACGCGCGAGCCTGACTTCTCGACAATGGCAACAGCGCTTGGTGCAGGCGCTTGAGCAACAGCGCCAGCGTGATGGCCGACTGCACTTAACGATCGAGGTTACTTACGGCCATGCCTGGCGCAGCGCCACGCGACGCGGCCAGACAGGGGAAACACGTATCAGTGTGAGTGCGATTCAGAGAAAATCAGCCGAAAAATGAATAATAGGCTTTGAATGCCATATAGGCCGACAACCCAAACAGCAAGAACGCAAAAATTCGCTTGAGCGTTTTAACCGGCAACGTATGTGCAGCGCGCGCACCGATTGGCGCAAGCACCACACTACAGACCGCCAAAATAATCAAGGCCGGCCAGTAGATGTACCCCACCATTTCAAAGGGCAAACCCTCTTTGTGCCAGCCTGACCAGACATAGCCAACCGTATTGGCCAACGCAATTGGAAAGCCCAGCGCGGCGGAGGTACCCACAGCCTGATGCAAAGGCACATTGCACCACAGCATGAATGGCACTGAGATAAATCCGCCACCCGCACCAACTAATCCTGACACAAAGCCGATCGTGCCACCTGCACCAACGGTGCCGAGCTTACCCGGCATCTGTCGGGAAGGCTTCGGTTTTTTGTCTCGAAGCATCTGAAAAGCTGAATAGCCAACAAATACAGCAAAAAATAGCGCCAGCCAACCGGTCTTGAGAAAGGAGAAAATGGCACCGCCCGCGATGAGCCCCCCGACCACAATGCCTGGCGTCAATGCAGCAACAAGATCCCAACGCACAGCACCTTTTTTATTATGCGCACGCACGCTCGACACAGACGTAAACAAAATGGACGCCATCGAGGTTGCAATCGCGGCGTGCACGATCAATTCTAGGGGCAAACCCTGCCATGTCAGCAGCAATGTTAAAAATGGAACCAGCAGCATGCCGCCGCCGATCCCTAACAAACCGGCTGCAAAACCGGTGACGCAGCCTAAAATGGCTAGAGCTAGGATAAATAGTGGATCCATGAGGTGACACTCGATCTCGACGCTGGGAAAGTCGGTCAGTATACTAACTGGATGACTCCTGTGCCCGCCCCCACCGAATTTCTAAAAAGACTACCGCATGGACTCTCTTGATACCGAAGTGTTGAAACAAGCCCGCGAATGGGTCTTGGCCGGTCATATTGTTCATCTCGCCACCGTTGTCAAAACATGGGGCTCTGCGCCCCGTCAGGCGGGTGCCATGCTGGCAGTGCGTCAAGATGGTCGGGTGGTCGGCTCGGTTTCAGGTGGCTGCATTGAGGATGATTTGATTGCGCGCGCCAAAGAGGGCCGCCTGCCCCGCCAGTCCGAGTGGGCGCGTTATGGCGTATCCCAAGATGAGGCGGCCCGCTTCGGTCTGCCTTGCGGCGGCACCTTGCGCCTTGTAATCGAACCCCTCACCCAATGCGACTGGCTCGAACCCGTCGTGGTCGCCACTGAGTCCCAACAACTCATTGGTCGCTGGCTGGATATATCTTCCGGACAGTCGATGCTTACTGATGCGCGACCTGGTCAATTAACCGAGGTCAAAGAAGACGGCTGCCACTTTGTCTATGGTCCACACTGGCGTCTACTCATTATTGGCGCGAACCAAACAGCGAAAGCACTGGCCCAAATCGCCACCATGCTGGAGTTTCAGGTCATTATTTGCGATCCGCGTGAAGAGTTCACCGCGGACTGGAATATGCCAGGTGTCACTATGCAAGCCGGAATGCCTGACGACGCGGTTCTTGAGATTCAAACAGACTCTCGCACTGCGATTGTCGCGATTACGCATGACCCCAAGCTCGACGATATGGCGTTACTCGAAGCATTGAAATCAAACGCTTTTTACGTTGGGGCGCTAGGCTCAGTTCGCAATCAGGCCAAGCGGCGTGAAAGACTGCTGAGTTTTGATTTGACGGCAAAAGAGGTCGATCGACTCCACGGCCCGGTCGGTTTACAAATCGGTAGCCGCACACCCGCTGAAATCGCGGTTGCAGTCGGTGCCCAACTCGTACAAGTGCGGCGAACCCTCGAGGACGAACGCATCGGCGGACTCAGCCACCCCCCCGCCTCAGCAAGTTAAAACTGCAATTAGCAGGGACACTGAATTAAATACTGCGCTTGCGAGACTCAATGCCTAGTTGCTTGAGTTTGCGATAAAGGTGCGTGCGCTCAAGTCCGGTTTTTTCCGAAACGCGCGTCATGCTGTTATTTTCACGTGCCAGGTGGTACTCAAAGTACACCCGCTCAAACGCATCGCGCGCTTCGCGCAAAGGCTGATCCAGGGTGATGTCACCCAACAAACTTTGATCGACGGCCTCGGCAATGGCAACGTCCTCTGCTATGGGTGCAGTATCCGCCTGTACAGGCGCAGCATTACTTGGTACCGCAACTGGCACGAACGTGCCATTCGCAGACTTGGCGACAGGCAATCGACCGCGCGCCAGCCCGGCCGAAATCGTTTTCAATAAACGCTGCAACGTAATGGGCTTTTCAAGAAAGTCGATTGCGCCGATACGCGTCGCTTCGACTGCCGTGTCTATGGTGGCGTGACCACTCATCATAATGACCGGCATATCTAACAGGCCTTGTGAGCCCCATTCTTTGAGAAGCGTCACCCCATCTGTGTCAGGCATCCAGATATCGAGCAGGACGAGGTCGGGACGTCCACGCAAACGCGCAGCACGGGCTTGCGCGGCATTTTCTGCGAGCTCGATTGTGTGCCCCTCATCGTAGAGAATCTCGGAGAGTAACTCGCGAATGCCCACTTCATCGTCGACAACCAAAATCCTGGCCATAAATCTTTCACCACCCCTTACGTGTAAGCATTATCGTTCTCTTGAGGCAAGCCGTCTAGCGGTTGCGCCAGTTGTGTCAACAAAATCGAAACTTTTGCACCACCTTCACGCCGATTAGACAAGTCAATTCGGCCCTGATGCTCGTCAATTATCTTACGAACAATCGCTAATCCAAGGCCCGTCCCTTGCGCTTTGGTCGTCACATATGGCTCGAACGCACGCTGTAATACTTGCGAACCGAAGCCAGGACCACTGTCCGACACGGTAAACCTTAACGCTGGCTCATCAGGACTTTCCGTATTTTCCCGACTCCCAGCATGGATAAGCTGCGTCGTCACCTCAATGACGCCTCCCTCTGATTGTTCAACCAATGCATCTCGGGCATTTGCCAAAAGATTATGGACGACCTGGCGCAATTGCGTCGGATCCCCCAACACGTTCGGCAAAGCGGGATCAAGAGACACTTCAAGATGCCAAGCGTGACGCTCGTCTCTCACCATACCATCGATTGGGTCCCAACCATAAAGACCGAGCACTTCATCCACCAGCGCATTAAAGTCAACCGGCACCATCACAACCGCTGGCTTGCGCGCATACTCTTTAAAATCATCCACCATGTGCTTGAGTGAGCTGACTTGATTGATGATGGTATTAGTCGCTCTTTCGAGAAGCGCAGCGTCTAATGGCTCAAGCTTGTGTGCAAGCTTCATTGCCAAACGCTCCGCTGACAGCTGAATAGGCGTCAGTGGATTTTTGATTTCATGCGCCAAGCGTCGCGCAACCTCACCCCAAGCCACACTCCGGTTGGCGGACATCACCTCAGTAATGTCGTCAAACACCACCATATAACCATTGTCTCGACCATCAATCAACAATTGAGTCCCTCGCGCCAACAACGTTAAGGTGTAGAACTTTTTGTCATCAATCAAATCTGGAAGCTTGAGTTCAAACTGCTCCTGCCAATGGGTCCGCTCAGAACCCACTGCGGCATGCTGCGAAAAAGCCTGACGAATCATTCCAGAAAAATCAATCATTCCATCAATTGTTTCTAAGGGTCGGCCAGGTGCGGCGCGCAAATCAACACTTAAAATAGCCTGTGCACCTTGGTTAAACGTCGTCAAACGAAACTGTTGATCAAATACCAGTACGCCAGCCGACAAGTTTGACAGCACACTTTCTAGATAAACGTTGGAACGCTCTAATTGAGCGCGGTTGGTCTCAACCATCCGCCTCGCCTCTTCAAGCTGACGCGTCATGTCGTTAAACGAGCGCGTGAGCTGACCCACCTCATCTTTTGTTGGCGGCTCGGGGAGTGCTCGAAAATCCCCGATACTTACTGCTTGCGTCCCTGCCGCTAGCGTCAGCAAAGGTCGCACCAGTTTTTTAGAAAGATACAACGCTACTGCAATCGATGCGAACACGGCAAGTAACAATGCCAAGGTCAGGGTCACTGCGAACAAATTGCGCAAACTCTGACGCGAGAGTGCCAACTCTTGATAATCAAGATAGCCTTTCTGTACTTCACGGGCATTTTGAGCAATCTTGTCAGAGACTGGCTGCGTCAGCTGCAACCACCGCGATTCTGAAGTAACGCCCAATGTTGTTTCAGTGCGGTCAGGCGATCCGACGGGCACGATCACGCGCAGCCGAAGTCCCGCGTCACCTAAATTAGCCGTTGGATCATCCGAGTCTGCCGCCGAATAACCGCGCGCCGTACGCAATTGATTTAACACTGCCGCCGGAGGCAAAGGGGGCAAAAGCGTCCCGAGATTGTCAGTTGAAAAAGCAATCAGTCGACCGCTGGTCGTAAAAACCATCGCATCTACTGCGCTATTGGTCTCACGCAGACGCGTCAAGACACCCGCAATCTCAGGATCAGGCGTATTGCTGAGATCAGGCGTCATTGAGCGGGCGCGGGCATCGAGTTGCGCCAACTGTGCGTCAAGTGCTGCTCGCCCTAGCGCCAAGCCTGACTCAAGCGCCGTATCCACCCTCACATTGAACCAAGACTCGATGGAGCGAGACATAAACTGCAGGGACACGGTGTAGATCAGTGCGCCAGGCAACACGCCAATCAACGTAAATGCCAAGGCAAAACGGGCGGTTAAGCGCGAACCGAATTGCCCCACCGCAAACTGTCTTGCCAGACGAACCGTCAACCACACGACCCATACAAATAAGCTCAGTGCTAATCCGCCATTGAGCCAAAGTAGCAAAGTCTGATACTGAGCCAGGAGGGATGCATTACCCGTCGACCACGCCAACAAAATAAACAGCACCACTGCGCTGATAATGCCAACACCGGAAATCAGTCGCAGGAGAGGATTCATTGCGTTGCCTCGCCCTTGCGAACAGAAAAATCAAACGGTTTCCAAGGGCTCGTTAACGACCATGCCCCGCGATTACGGGCATCAAGCTGTAACGGTCTCGCTAAGTGAGAGGTATCAAGTCGTATGCGCACCGCGCCCTCATATTGGATGTTCGGCTCGAAACGATCTAATGGAGCCACTGGCCAGCCTCTGACTTTTTCTAATACGGCCATTCCCTCTTGAAGAGAACCCACGGGCAAAAACAAATCCCCCGTTGCGACCCGCCACTGCTGCGTCAGAGTGTTGTAAGACATACGGCGGGTCAGTGACGTCTCGACAATCTGTCGGTCCCACCACCACCAGCGCGGTGAAGTAATTTTGATGTCCAAGGTGAAATAAAGTGGCACCCCACGTTCGGCCGCATCAATCACAATTGGACTGAGTTTGAGGTTGACATCTAAATCCATAGTGAGGTGTCCCTCGCCAATGAGCGGTTCGATACGCTTGATCTGCGCCTCTGCCGCTGAAGCCACTTGCAAAACGAGGGTGCAACCCATCAAGGCGAGCAACGCGCGTGCGCACCTCAAAAAAGTCAAACACCTCATTGCAGCCGCCATCTGTTCAATCCCTACGTTTTTCGAGTAAATAACGCATAAAAGAAACCATCGTAGCCCGCAGGATGCTCCGCATCAGGCAAATGAGGCAAGAGCTGACCCGGTGCACTCAATCTCTCAGCTTGCGCGTGACGCGCTGCAAACGCCTGCGCTTGCTGCTCTCCTTCTTCGGGAAAAATCGAGCACGTCACTAGCAACAGTTTGCCACCCGGCGCAACCACACTCCAGAGCGAATCCAAAATTTCTTTGGCGAGCTTCGCGGTCTGTTGAACGTCCTGTGCGCGACGTAACCACCGAATATCGGGATGACGGCTCACAATCCCCGAAGCCGTGCAGGGTAGATCCGCCAACACCGCGTCAAAAGGTTTGCCATCCCACCAAACATGGGTTTTGATCGCGCTCTCCGCGACTAGACGAATGCCGCGCCGCATTAAACCTAGCCGCTTAAGATTTTGATGCACACGCTCAAGACGCACCGCATCGACATCAAGCGCCGTTAAGTCAACTTTTGCCAACTCTAGCAAATGGGCAGTCTTGCCCCCAGGTGCCGCACACGCATCCAACACTTGCATACCGTCGTTGACATCCAACATGGGGGCAGCAAGTTGCGCACCGGCATCCTGTACCGACCACCACCCTTGCGAATAGCCTGGCAAGGATGTTATTGGTCGCGGCACCTGCAACACTAACCCCGCTGCGCCGAAAGCCGTCGCCTCAATGCCTTGCTCCGAAAAGGCTTGTAGAACAGCCTCGCGGGTTGTCGCACGCGTATTGACACGCAAGGTCAGCGGCGGATGCGCATTGGCCGCGACTAAAAGTGCCTGCCAGTCTTGTGGATAGGTTTTTTGTAAGCTTTCTATCCACCACCGAGGGTGGTTCCACTTTGCTTCAAGATCGTTAGCGACTTTCGCTAAAACGTCGACACGCTCGCGCTGAAATCGCCTCAGTACGGCATTGACCAAACCCTTGAATGAAGCAGTCGAGCGATGCCATTGCGTAGCCTGAACTGCCTGATCAACAAGCGTATGTGCACCGTAAATCGGCGTGCCTTCGGCGGGCGTCTCGTCTTGGGCACGCATGGAGGCGTCCAAAAGCAGCAAGCTCAGACCAATCAGTGCATACATGGTCGCACTGGGCGGCTCACGGTCAACCAGCGTGCGCCGTAACGCTTTGGCTAAGCCCCAGTGACGCATGGCATAAAAAGCAAGTGCTTGTGCGGCAGGTCGTAAATCTGGATGGACGTCGGCAAGCGCTTCGGTCAGAGACTGACCGGACTCGACGGCGGCCACGGAACTGGCTGCGGCCAGCAAAGAGTGAGATAAGGCAGGTGTGACTGGATTCATCCCCCAATTGTAGGGTCTTTGGAGGGTCTGTTTGGTGGTCGGCCCCTCTCATCTGTCGCAAAGCCGGTTTTAGTCACCGTGCAAGGTAAAATCATGTCCTGTTTAACGCGGGTCACGACCCGCTAGGTCACTCATTATGTCTTCGCCCAAAGTCGGTTTTGTCAGTCTCGGTTGTCCCAAAGCACTTGTGGATTCAGAACGCATCCTCACGCAGCTGCGCACAGAGGGCTACCAGATCGTGCCCGACTACAACAATGCTGATGTTGTGGTGGTCAATACCTGTGGTTTTATTGACAGCGCCAAAGCTGAGTCGCTCGATGCGATCGGTGAAGCCATTGCGGAAAATGGTCGCGTCATTGTGACGGGCTGCATGGGCGTCGAAGAATCTGTGATTCGAGCCGTTCACCCCAGCGTGCTGGCGGTGACAGGTCCCCAACAATACGAGCAGGTCGTGCGCGCGGTCCATGAGGCCGCACCCCCTAACGCCTCGCACGATCCCTTTTTAGATCTGGTCCCCCCACAGGGCATCAAACTCACGCCTCGTCATTACGCGTACTTAAAAATATCCGAAGGCTGCAACCACCGCTGTAGTTTCTGCATCATTCCCTCCATGCGCGGGGACTTGGTCAGCCGGCCGGTCGGTGACGTGCTGGACGAAGCGCAGCGCCTCGCCAAAGCCGGCGTCAAAGAGCTACTTGTGATCTCGCAAGACACGAGCGCCTATGGTGTCGACGTCAAATATCGCAGTGGCTTCTGGAACGGACGCCCTGTCAAAACACGCATGACGGAGCTCTGTTCCGCGCTGTCAGAGCTCGATATCTGGGTTCGCCTGCACTACGTCTATCCCTATCCGCATGTCGACGAGGTGATCCCCTTGATGGCCGAGGGCAAGATACTGCCCTATCTGGATATCCCTTTCCAGCATGCCAGCCCACGTATTCTCAAAGCCATGAAACGCCCCGCCTTTGAGGACAAAACCATGGCGCGCATTCATCGCTGGCGCGAACAGTGCCCGGACATCACCTTGCGTTCAACCTTTATTGTGGGCTTTCCCGGCGAAACAGAAAGCGACTTTCAGTACCTGCTGGACTGGATGTCAGAAGCACAGCTTGATCGCGTTGGCTGTTTTCAATACTCACCCGTCGAGGGCGCTCCTGCCAATGCGCTCGACGGAGCCGTGCCCGACGAAGTCAAACAAGAGCGCTGGGAGAGCTTTATGGCGCACCAGCAAGCCATCTCGACCGAACGTCTGGCCAAACGCGTGGGGCGTGAGATCGATGTCCTGATTGACGAAGTCGACGAAGAGGGTGCGGTTGGACGCTCAAGCGCCGACGCACCCGAAATTGATGGCAGCGTGTTCGTCGAAAGCGACACCCCTCTCAAACCCGGCGATCTCATTCGCGCACGCGTAACGGACTCAGACGAATACGATCTGTGGGCTGAAAAGATTGAGTCTTGATGTGATGCGCGTCGGTTTTGCTGGAACACCTGAATTTTCCAAATTAGCCTTACAGGCTATTTTGAACGCAGGGTTTGAGGTGCCGCTCGTGCTCACGCAACCAGACCGTCCCTCGGGGCGCGGACTCAAGCTAACCCCAAGCGCGGTCAAGCAACTCGCGCTCGAACACAACATTGCTGTTATCCAGCCTCGCAGTCTGCGCCTCGACGGTAAATATCCGGAGGATGCACAGGCGGCGCAACGTGCCCTTCACGATGTGCAGCTCGATGTATTGGTGGTGGCCGCCTATGGCTTAATCCTGCCGGCCTGGGTATTGCAAGCGCCCCGCTACGGCTGCCTGAATATTCATGCGAGCCTGTTACCGCGCTGGCGTGGTGCGGCTCCGATTCAACGTTCGATTGAAGCTGGCGATCCGCAGACGGGTGTCACCATCATGCAAATGGATGAGGGCCTCGACACTGGCGCGATGTTGCTGGTCGAGGCCTTAGATATCGAGACGCACGACAACGCGTCCAGCCTACACGACAAACTTGCCGCTCAAGGCGCGCGTCTCATTGTGCAAGCGTTGCAAAGTTTGCCCACCGGCACACTCACCGCCACAGCGCAACCTGAGGCCGGCGTGACGTATGCCTCCAAACTCGACAAAGCTGAAGCGGCTTTGGATTTACGGGCTCCTGCAGAACTGCTGGCGCGTCGCATCCGGGCGTTTAACCCCGCACTAGGCGCGACGGTCAAATTACCTGGTATCGCCGAGCCGGTCAAAGTCTGGGATGCCATTGCATTACCCCACCGCGCACCGACTGCACCGCTAGAAGATGACGGTGTCGCACGCGTATTACACGTAGGGGCCGAGGGCATCGATATCGCCACTGGACAGGGAATACTGCGCTTGTTAGTGTTACAGCGACCCGGTGGCAAACGTCAGCCAGTCTCGGTATTCATTGCCGGGTGGTCGACGACTTCTCGCTCAGCTTGAGCACCAAAATCGTCGCGGACAATGCAAAGGTAATGATGTTAGCAATGATCATCGGCATTGATTCGATCAAAAGTGCGTAACCTAGCCACAAGGCAATGCCCGTCGTAAACATGACGTACATCGCTAAAGAAATCGATGCGGTGTCGCGAGACTTAATTGTTTTAATCGTTTGCGGAAAAAATGCCGCAGTTGTCAAAAATGCGGCGATGTAGCCAAGGATTTCAATATGCATATGGGGGTTATACCCGCTCCAGTTCGCGCTGCTCTTTACGCAGCTTGGCTTTAAGGCGCGTCTGTTTCAAAAGAGACAGGTGCTGCACAAAGACCTTGCCATTCAAGTGATCTAACTCATGCTGAACGCATACCGCCAACAACCCGTCGGCATCGAATTCATATGTTTCACCTTGCAAGTTCAGAGCGCGCACACGAATGTTTGCCGGACGATCCACCTCATCATAGACACCAGGCACCGACAAGCAGCCTTCTTCGTAGATCTTTTTTTCTTCGCTAAAGCTCAAGATCTCTGGATTAATCAGCACACGCAAATCGCTTTTATCTTCGCTAACATCAATGACCACCACGCGTTCGTGCACGTCGACTTGAGTCGCAGCCAAGCCCACACCGGGCGCTTCGTACATCGTTTCAGTCATATCAGCGACAAGTGTGCGAATACGCTCATCCACCACGCGCACAGGTTTGGCAACCGTATGCAAGCGCTTGTCGGGATAGTTCAAAATGTTAAGCAGAGCCATAGCGAATAACCATGTATTTACACAACTTGTCATTATTTTAAATTAATAACGTCAAAAATTCGATGTAACCCGCGTGATCACGCATGATTCCGCATGATTTAAGTGGGATTTCTGGGACACTTTTATCCTTCCGATGGTCTCGGTCTGTGTCAGACTCGGCGCATGCCTCACACACTCTCGACCGAAATGCTCACCGCGTGGCTCCGCCTGAGTATGACCCCTGGACTGGGTCCCATTTCAGCGCAACGCCTACTGAGTCACTTTTCTTGTCCGCAAGCGATCGAACAATGTTCGCCTCAACAGCTCGCGGCCCGCGTGCCAAAAGCAATTTACGAGAGCTTGCTCTTGGCCAGAGGCGAGGCGGTCACGCTTGACATTGACCAAGCACTCAAATGGGCGCTTGAGCCTGACCAGTTCATTCTGACGCCTGACCAAAGCGATTACCCAACACAACTTAAGCACACCGCAGATGCACCCATGGTGCTGTATGCCCAAGGGAACCTCGCCCGCTTGAAACAGCCTGCACTCGCCATCGTCGGGGCGCGCAATGCCACCGCAGATGGGATTGAACATGCCCGCGACTTTGCTTGCACGCTTGCCCATCGTGGGTGGTGCATCATCAGTGGTTTGGCGCAGGGAGTGGATGCCGCTGCGCACCGAGGCGCCCTCCACACAGGTCTGACCGGTGGCGGCACGATCGCAGTGCTCGGCACCGGCGCAGATGTTGTCTATCCGCGCCAGCACGCCGAGCTCGCCCGCAGGATTCTCAGCGCGCGCGGCCTGCTGCTCACGGAATTTCCTCTCGGCACTCCCGCTCGACCGCATCACTTTCCGCGCCGCAATCGAATTGTGGCGGGACTTTCGCATGGGGTACTGGTGGTCGAAGCCGCACTAAAAAGTGGCTCCTTAGTCACCGCCAAGCTGGCGGTAGAAATGAACCGAGAAGTGTTTGCGATTCCGGGGTCGATTGTCTCGCCCCTTTCCCGCGGACCGCACGCCCTCATTCAAGAAGGCGCCAAACTCGTCGAGCGCGCCGAGGACATCTTGGAGGAGCTCAGCGCATTTAGTCCGTCGGCATTTACCTTTACGGAGCACGCATCACCCCGGGCGCACACAGCGGCGTTGACAGCAGATACCGCATCCAAAGCCGAGCCGCGCTCACCTGTCTGGGACGCAATCGGCTACGATCCTGTTACAGAGGACACCATCCAGCAGCGGACAAATATGTTGCCTGCGCTCTTGCAATGCGAGCTGCTCTCTCTTGAGTTAAATGGTGATATTGCGCGTCAACCCAATGGTCGGATTGTTCGAACGCGCCGACGGACATAAACAAGTGATTCAACCTATGCTTATTTTTTTACTCAATTCGAAAATATGGCGAGGCGGTTTAGCCGCCCTCGCCCTTTTTCTCGTGAGCGGTCTTGCCGCTGCGCAAAACTGCGCGACCACCATTGAAAGCGACGATGCGCTCCGTTTTACGCCAGAAAAAATCGAAATTCCTCTTGCGTGCAAAACATTCACTGTGACGCTTAAACATACCGGCCGCCTCCCCAAATTGGCCATGGGGCACAACTGGGTATTAGCAAAACTCAGCGACTTGGACGGCGTCGCGCGCACGGGCATGCTCGCAGGGGCCGATCAGAATTATGTCGATCCAAAAGATACTCGCGTCCTCGCGCACACAAGCGTGGTGGGCGGCGCAGAATCAGCATCTGTCATGTTTGACGTAGCAAAACTAGTGCCGGGCGAACGTTACGGATTTGTCTGCACGTTCGCCGGGCATTCTCCGGTGATGCGCGGGGTGATTGTTCTTATGTAAAGCGTAAGCGTTGAGGCCTGCGGTGTTAGACCGGGTAGTCTCTTGCGCCAAAAATCGCTGAGCCCACACGAATTTCTGTTGAGCCTTCTTCGATCGCAAGCTCAAAATCTCCGCTCATGCCCATCGACAAACGATCTAGTTCGA
This sequence comes from Bordetella parapertussis, assembly GCA_945862495.1. GTDB lineage: Bacteria > Pseudomonadota > Gammaproteobacteria > Burkholderiales > Burkholderiaceae_B > Zwartia > Zwartia parapertussis_G. Next base: position 15,814 of record CAMAYM010000016.1, read on the forward strand.
TACCCGCAATACCTTCTTGACGAGCCTGATCACGCAGCGTGCGCAATTGTGCGAAACAACGGCGCACAGCACTTTGATCTTCGGACAAAATCGCCATCGTCATGAGTCCACGCACACGCATCGTCTGAAAACCACTGAGTTGTCGCAAAAATGGAATGAGCTCAACCGGGTCGAGGCCAGCTTTGGTCTCTTCTGGCGAGGTTTTCACTTGAACCAAGACATCAATTGATCGTCCCTCAAGCTGAAGTCGACGATCTAGTGCCTCAGCCAGCTCCAGTCGATCCAAAGACTGCAGCTCATGGGCCAAGCGTGCGACTTCTTTCGCCTTATTGGTTTGAAGCTGACCAATCACCACCCACTGAACGTCGCAATCCGCTAAGAGCGGCGCTTTCTGGCCAATCTCTTGTGTACGATTTTCTCCAAACCGCTTGTAGCCAAGGCTGACTGCGCGCCGAATCGCCTGGTCGTCAAAGGTCTTACTGACGGGGAGCAGTGTGACTTCGTCTGGCGCGCGACCGACGCGTGCGCACGCTTGGGCCATACGTTGCTTGATGTGTCCGATACGCTCTGACATCGCAGTGGTGGCTGCGTCGTTTAGTTGGGCGGATTGCGGAGGATTTGGGTTCATGCGTTTGGGCTTTTTTATAGAGTGTGTCTTTAGACGCTTATGTTACGCCATTGCGTTGCGGATTCAGGTCGGTGATTGCTTAGGCCAGGGTGTCTTGCGCGGCCTGCTTGCTGGGGGAGCGTCAAGGAAAGGCCGAGCGGTATGCGCAGCTGGCCGCAAATCGGCTCCTCCTGTCTTAGGCCCATAGGGCCGAGTTAGGAGCCGATCGGCCAGCAAGCGTCCCGCGAGGGAAGTGGGCAACGCCCACCCGTCCGCCGCTCCCCTAGCAAGCAGGCCGCGCAAAACAGCTTTCGTCCAATACCCCAAAAACCCAAAGCTGCCCTCCCAGCCACCCCCGCATTCCCCTACAATGTGGCACGTTTTTATTCAATCTCAACGCGAACAAAAAATACCGCGAGGCATGAACATGTGGGACGTAGTCGTAGTTGGGGGTGGTAACGCCGCCCTATGTAGCGCTTTGATGGCCCGCGAGGCCGGTGCAAGCGTCTTGATCCTTGAAGCATCGCCCAAAGAATGGCGCGGTGGTAACTCGCAGCACACACGCAACTTGCGCTGTATGCATGATGCGCCACAGGATGTGTTGGTAGAAGCCTATCCTGAAGAAGAATACTGGCAAGATTTACTTAAAGTTACCGGAGGCCTCACCAACGAGAAACTCGCTCGCATGGTGATTCGCGAATCCTCAACGTGCCGTCCTTGGATGGAAAAGCACGGTGTGCGTTTCCAGCCATCCCTCTCTGGCACGCTGCATGTCGCCCGCACCAACGCTTTCTTTATGGGCGGCGGCAAAGCACTTGTGAATGCCTATTACCGCAGTGCTGAAAATCTTGGTATCGACATTCTGTATGACTCTCCCGTTGATGACCTTGAAATCAAAGACGGTAAATTTATTGCTGCGCGAGTCGGCGACAAGCGTTACGAAGGTCATGCCGTAGTGTTAGGCTGTGGCGGCTTTGAGTCAGACCGAGAATGGCTGCGTCAAGCTTGGGGTCAAAACGAGCGCGGGGAATGGCCCGCAGACAACTTCCTGATACGCGGCACCCGTTACAACATGGGTGTTGTTCTAAAAGTCATGATGCGCGAAGGCGCAGACACAATGGGCGATGTCACTCAAGCGCACTGCGTAGCGATTGACGCACGCTCACCGCTTTACGATGGTGGTATTTGTACGCGCATTGACTGTGTATCACTTGGCATTGTTGTCAATCGCGAAGCCAAGCGCTTTTACGACGAAGGCGAAGATTTCTGGCCAAAGCGTTACGCGCTGTGGGGACGTCTGGTCGCCATGCAGCCCGGACAAATTGCTTATTCAATTATCGATGCCAAGTCAGTTGGCAATTTCATGCCGCCCGTGTTCCCGGGTGTCAAGGCAGACTCGCTTCCTGAACTCGCAAAGAAGCTAGAACTCGACGTGGATACCTTTATGGAAACAGTCAATAGCTTCAACGCGGCTTGTCGTGTCGGCACCTTTGACCACACCATTCAAGATGATTGCCATACAGAGGGGATTACACCCGAGAAAACGCACTGGGCACGTCCAGTCGACAAAGGCCCATTCTTTGGTTACGCCGTAAAACCCGGCGTCACCTTTACGTATTTCGGTCTCACTACCGACGAAAAAGCCAGCGTATTCTTTGACGGCAAAGTCAGCCCCAACATGTTTGCTGCTGGTGAGATCAACGCCGGCAACGTTTTAGGCAAGGGTTACACAGCAGGTGTCGGCATGTCGATTGGCACCGCCTTTGGTCGGATTGCTGGCACGCAAGCCGCACTCGCCGCAGAAAAAATGAAAGAAGGAGCATCACAACATGCAGCAGCTTGAATCACTGACCCGTGAAGCACAAAACCTCGCGGGTGCATCTGAGCACTCCGTAACATGGCACAAAAAAGGTATTAGCGAAAACGAAGCCGAACTTGCGCGTCAAATGCAAATCTGTAACGCCTGTCGTTACTGCGAAGGTTTCTGTGCGGTGTTCCCCGCCATGACCCGCCGCCTGCAGTTCGACAACAAAGCGGACCTCAATTATCTGGCCAACCTCTGTCACAACTGCGGTGCCTGTCTGCACGCATGCCAATACGCGCCGCCGCACGAGTTCATGGTCAACGTCCCACAAGCAATGGCCAAGGTTCGGCTGGAAACGTATACAGACTTTGCATGGCCCGCCTCAATGGGTGCGCTGTACAAACGAAATGGCCTGACCGTTTCGATGGCAACGGCATTTGGTTTAGCCTTATTTTTGGTGTTAGCCCTTATTTCGCAAGGCACACTTTGGCACGAACCTCTGGCTGGCAACTTTTATGCCGTGTTTCCTCACAACACACTCGTCGTACTGTTTGGCTCGGTATTCGGCTTTTCCATCTTGGCTTTAGGCATAGGGTTGGTGAGGTTTTGGCGTGAAATCACACCAGGCCAAGTCAGCGGTGTGGCGGTTGGTGAGGCTGCACATTACGCACTGAAACTCAAGTATCTGGACGGCGGTCACGGCGAGGGCTGTAATGACGAAGACGACAAGTTCACCTTGCGGCGTCGTATGTATCATCACTTTACCTTTTACGGTTTCATGTTGTGTTTCGCTGCCACCTCAGTGGCCACGCTCTATCACTACGTCTTTGGATGGCAAGCGCCATATGGTTACACCAGCTTGCCTGTGATTCTTGGCACCGTTGGCGGCATTGGCCTTTTGATTGGGCCTGTTGGCTTATTTTGGCTCAACAAAAAGCGCTCCCCCCTGCATGGGGACAAAGCGCAACAGCCGATGGACCGAGGCTTCATCGCCCTATTATTCTGGACGAGTCTGACGGGCTTGGCGCTATTGATTTGGCGCGACACGGGTGCGATGGCGTTGCTCTTAGCGATCCACTTAGGCGTCGTGATGGCCTTGTTCCTCACCATGCCATACGGTAAGTTTGCACACGGCTTTTACCGTTGCGCAGCACTCCTCAAGTCCTCCATTGAGAAGCGCATGCCAAACAAGCTCTCGCTGGGTTCTGACTGATCTCACGCAAGACCCGCTCAATAAAAAAGCTCGCTGCGCCAATCTCTGACGCAGCGAGCTTTTTTTATGTAGCGCGCTTTTTAAAATCCAGCCGTCTTAGAACCAAACATACGCTTTAAACCAAGCCACTGCTGGGATAGAAAACTGCGCCCGTAGTCTCTACTTCCTGCTTCGGGCTCTTGATCATGGATCCCGGTTTTAGCATAGCCGGTGTTAAAACGTGCCGTACCAAACAAAACATCCCAAATAGGAAAGAGCACAGCGAAATTATGGCCGCGTGCGGGGCCCGCCGTGGACTCGTTGTACTCAATCGAATGGTGATAACGGTGAAACTTTGGACTCACCAAGAAACGCTCACCGATTTTTCCAAAAGAAAGGCGAATATTGGCATGCGAGTAGCTTTCAACCAATTGCGTCAACACGACAATCAAAACAAATTGACCTGGCGGTACGCCGATCAACTTAGCGACAAGCACAAAAACGCTACTACGCAGTACGCTATCCAATAGATGATTGCGGTTGTCGCTCCACATCGTCATTTGTCGCTGACTATGGTGAACGGCATGCAGACTCCAAAACCACGCAAAGCGATGCTGCGCCCGATGATAAAAATAATCAACCAGGTCAAATATTAAAATATAAATAATTAAACTCACCCATGCGATATCGGTCACGCCGGGCCAAATCTGATCGACATGGAATGTCGAGATACCGTGCAAGCTTGCCTGGCCAAACAAAAAATCCCAAATTGGCTGAATCGAAAAAAATAATACCAGACGAAATACACCCAGTCGGTGAATGAGCGTATAGAAAATATCAATCCTGACCTGATGTCTGTCCACGACAGGTTCTGCAGGCCGCCAGCGTTGCAAACTACCGAATACCACCGCAATTAAAATGATCTGCAATACACCAATGAGAAGCCACATCGAGCCATCGAACGCATCCTCAAGAAAAGCGCTCATGCCTAAATCAAAAAATACTGGCTGAATAATGGCTTCAAATAACCACTGATGGGCGGAGTCAAATAGATCTTCGGCAGTTTTAATCATTGCGTGAGCTCAGAGTTCTTCAATACAGATTGAAAGGATGGATGCGAGTCGAGCGTTGCGAAACAAAATCCCTTTTCTTTTAAGCCTTGAATAAGAGGCTCAAGGACAGCCGGCGCCCAAGGGTCTTTACGTGACCAGATTCCCAGGTGCGCCAACAAAATATCGCCGCTGCGAATGTTTCGCAGGGCTTGATCTAACAACTGTTTGTTAGGATACTTTTCACTGGACAACTCATCACCTAAAAACCCTGCTGGAGACCAGCCAACATGGGTATACCCACATTCTGCAGCAGCCTTAAGCAAGGCAGGCGAGGTCCGCCCACCCGCAGCCCTAAAAAGCGGCAACATCTGCTGGCCTGTGATTTGATTAAACCGCTCAGCAGGGCGCTTTAACTCGCGACAGTAATCTTGCGCCGACCAGATTTGCGGCTTTCCCTCAAGAGGGCCTGCGCTGGCCCGCACTCTAAAATTGCCGTCAGGCAAATCAGCCTGCCAGTAAACATGGTCGTAGGTGTGCGAGGCAAACACATGCCCCTGCTCACTCATTTTCTTCCACCATGGTGCCCAACCATCGTCCAGACTTCCGCCCCCAGTGCGTGTGCGCTCGTTCGCGACAAAAAATGTCGCGCGTACCTTTTGTCTGGTTAGGACTTCTTCAACGAAAGGCGCAATTTCCATGTGCCCCGTATCGAACGTGAAGTACAACGGCTTTGCACAAACAGCCGGCTCGATTAAAGCCTCAGGCACTCGCGCACCCCGTTGTTCACCCTCTGTTTGTGCGACAACTGTCAGCGCAGTCGTGCTTGACAACACCAAACACACCCATGACAAAAAATACTTAATCGCGGCTCGCATGATTCAAGGTCCACACGCCATGCGGAGACTTACCGACCGGGATTTGTTTGACGACGGCTTTTTTCTCAAGATCGATGACGGCCAAACGCCCTGCCCAACGGGCGGTGACCAACAGCGTTTTTCCATCCGCCATCATCTCCATACAATCTGGTCCCGCTGGGGTGCGATACGTATCCACCACTTTAAGCGTTTTCCAATTAATACGGCTGATCGTATTTTCGGTTCGATTGCTCACAAAAACGTGCTGCTTGTCACCTTGCGAGCGAAAAGCATGGGCGCCCTTTCCTGTTGGAATCAGGGTTTTGAGTACCGCTTTGCCATTGGACACGTCGTAAGCCTCTACACCAGCCGCACCCGTCAAACCAATCATCAAAGTTTTGTCGTCAGGCGTCAAATACAAATCGGCGGGTGTTTTACCAACCTTAATCGTCCAGAGACGTTTTTGAGTGGCCAACTCGATGGCGGTGAGCTCGTGACTATCTTGCAACGTAATGTAAGCAATTTTGCTTTTGCTATCGATCGCGATGTGACTCGGCGTCTTGCCTGCTGAAATCCGCTTGACCAGGTTGAGTTTGAAGTTCCCGCCTTTGTTGTCCCACGTATAAATATCGACGTGATTCAAGCGATTTGCAGCGGTCACAAACCATTTCATATCAGGAGAAAAACGCAAGTGATACGGATCAACAATCCCCGTCATGGTGTGCTGCACCTTAGCCGTCATGGGATCCAAAAACGTAATAGAGTCACCTTCAGCGTTAGCAACCATGACGGATTTGTCGTCTGGCGTCAGATAAAGATGGTGGGGCTCTTTGCCAACCGGGACGCGCTTGATCTCTGTCCAAGTCTTTGGATCAATCACGCTGACATCCGCATTCAGTGAGTTCAACACCAGAATGGGCGCATCCGCTTTTGCCCACACACCGGGTGCATACCCTAAAACGGCAGCGATTGCGATGGTGCAGAAGCTTAAGGACCGACGAATAAAAAGATCAATGTTCATGTGCTGCCAGAGGCTAAAAATATAGGGGAAACGTAAGTTTCTATTTTCGCACAGGCGCACTAAAAAGCTTGCATGCTTTAGACAAACATACGTAGAAAAATGAGGCTATCCGAGCTGATGCACTTTGATACAGGAATAAGGTACCCACATTGTCAAAATCGAGCCAGACTCTGATTCTGTGCAATAAAGAACTGAACGCTTAATTTTGACAGTTTTTTAGAGAAAATCACTAAAATAGAGACTCTTTGGAGGCACTATGCGCGAACTTGATCGTATTGACCTAAAGATTCTAGACGTCCTGCAACGCGACGGACGCATTTCGATGACTGACCTCGCAGAGCGGGTCAATTTATCCGCTACGCCTTGTTCCGAGCGTGTTCGCAGACTCGAGCGCGAAGGTGTGATCATGGGCTATTACGCCCGGGTAAACCCAACCGCACTTGGGAAAAACCTACTCGTATTTCTTGAGATCAAGCTTTCAGCCAAGTCTGACGATGTCTTCGAAAAAGTAAAGAAAGAGCTCAGCTATGTGCCCGAAGTGATGGAATGTCATCTCGTCTCCGGCGACTTTGATTACCTCATCAAAGCACGACTCTCCGAAATGAATAAATACAGACAATTACTTGGCGAAATACTTAAACGCCTGCCAGGCTCTGCAGAGTCAAGAAGCTACGTTGTCATGGAAGAAATCAAAGAGACGCTTTACTTGGCCGTTGATCGCTAAGTCCGCGCGAGCGTGCGGACAAACGCCCACAGGACGTCATTATCTGAGGTCGCGACATTAAAACGGAACCAGTTCGAACGTCGGTCGCCGGGATGAAAGTAAGAACCCGGCGCGAGCCAGATGCCCTTTTTTAACGCGCGCGTTGCAACCTCCGCGCTTTGCTCTGCTGTAATCGGCAGTTGCGCCCACAAAAATAACCCTGCACCTGGTTGATCAAAAATCTGCATGTTGAGCGACTGCATTTTTTCAATGATATGGGTGTGGGCGACGTGAAGCTTATTTTTTAAAAAATCAAGATGCCGCTCGTAATGCCCTTCACTCAACACGTTCGATACGATGCGCTCTGTCACCTCAGAGGAGGTGAGACCCACCGCCATCTTGGTACGCGCAAGATCTGCCAGCACGTCTGCGTGAGCCGCAATATAACCAACGCGCAGCGTTGGCGTGATCGTTTTAGAAAATCCAGAAAGATAGATGACGCGATTTAAGCCCTCTATCGCCGCTAGGCAAGGCGCTTCAGGTGATGCGAGCTCTCGATAAATATCGTCCTCAATGACCCATACGCCATCACGCGCGACCCTCTCTAGCAAGCGTTGCGCATTTGGCGTAGACAGGGATGATCCTGAAGGATTTTGCAACACGGTATTGATGAAAATTGCTTTGGGCCGAGACTCTTTCAGGACCCGCTCCAGCTGTTCAAAATCGTGACCATCCGCCGTGCGTGTCACACCGATCACTTTGAGACCCGCTAACTGAAAGATCTGTAAAAGATTGCAATAGCATGGGTCCTCGACAATTACGGTGTCCCCTGGCCGCAATAGCGTTCGCACGACCAAGTCCAGCGCCTGCGTCGCCCCTTGCGTCAGCAAAATATTGGACGCTTCTACCGGGACAGAAATGCGTCGCAGCGAAGTGGCGATTTGTTCGCGTAACGACGCCATTCCAAAGGGGTGCCCATACCCGCCAAACCGCGGGCCCGGCACACGACTTAACGCACGCAGCGCATGCTGCATCCCACTCTCATTAATCCATTCGCCAGGTATCCAGCCACAGCCCGCTTTGGTGGGGACAGAATGATCCGCAAAAACATCCGACAGCAGCCAAGCGGCATTGAGGCTTGGCGCAGACCAGACTGGGGATACTATCGGCAACACCGTTCGCACATCCGCGACCCGATAAGCAGAACCTCGGCGGGCGCTAAGACGCCCCGCTGTCACCAATCGCTGATAGGCCTCCGCAACGGTAAAGGCGCTCAAGGTATGCATGGCGGCCAACGCGCGCACTGAGGGCAAGGCATCACCGACGCGCAGCGTGCGACGCTCAATCGCCCCGTTGACCGACTCCACAATCTGCTCCACCAGCGTCCGTGAGGACTGGCGATCGAGCGTGAGCGAAAAAGTGTTAGCCATGCCTGTTTTTCCGTGACAAACCAGTACAGTTGTGGGCGGATAGCCCTAAAATCAATACAGTTTGCCATAACTTTCTACAACTGTACTGGCAATTTTGTTTACAGAACCGTTACAGTGAGACATTCGCGCGCTAATTGGAGATTTCCATGAACACCATTACCGAAAACGTCAGCCTGTCCAAAGAAGTGGACATGGAAAATTTCTGGATGCCCTTTACTGCCAACAAGCAGTTCAAGGCAGCCCCCCGTATTCTAAAAAGTGCCAAAGGCATGTATTTCACGACCGTCGATGACAAGAAAGTACTCGACGCGAGCTCGGGCCTCTGGTGTGTCAACGCTGGCCACTGCCGCGACGAAATTATCGAAGCTGTGCACAAACAAATGATGGAACTGGACTATGCGCCTCCGTTCCAGATGGGTCACCCCATCGCCTTTGAGGCGGCTAAGGCCATCGCCAACATCATGCCTGCCGGCCTCGATCGCATCTTCTTTGCAAACTCTGGCTCCGAAGCGGTCGACACCGCACTCAAAATTGCCTTGGCCTATCACCGCTCACGCGGCGACGGACAGCGTACACGCCTGATTGGTCGTGAACGCGGCTACAGCGGCGTTGGTTTTGGTGGCATTTCAGTGGGTGGCATTTTGGCCAACCGCAAAGCCTACTCGGGTGCCCTGATTCCTGGTGTCGATCACATTTCGCACACACACAACTTGGCTGAAATGGCCTACAGCAAAGGCCAGCCTGCTTGGGGTGCGCATCTTGCCGACGACCTCGAGCGTCTCTGCGCCTTGCACGATCCTTCAACGATTGCAGCCGTGATCGTTGAGCCAGTCGCCGGTTCGACAGGCGTGTTGGTGCCACCACAAGGTTATTTAGAGCGCTTGCGCGAGATCTGCACCAAGCACGGCATCCTGTTGATTTTTGATGAAGTGATCACCGGCTTTGGCCGCTTGGGCAAAGCCACGGCCAGCGAATTGCTTGGCGTGACACCCGACATCATCACAATGGCTAAGGCCATGAACAACGCCGCGATTCCAATGTCTGGTGTAGCCGTCAGCCGCCAAGTGCACGATAGCATCGTCAACGCGGGTCCTGGTACATCGATTGAGTTCTTCCACGGTTACACCTACTCCGCTCATCCTGCCGCTGCGGCCGCATGCTTAGCGACTCAGGAAATCTACCGCAAAGAAAAACTGTTCGATCGCTCTTTAGCGCTTGCGCCGAAGTTCGAAAAAGAAATTCATGCACTGCGTGGCGAGCCTCACGTCAAAGACATTCGCAACCTCGGCCTGATGGGCGCGGTTGAGTTGGAGTCACGTGACGGCGCACCGGGCGCGCGTGCTTACGACGTCTTCCTTAAGTGTATGGAAAAAGGTGTGTTGGCGCGCTTCACAGGCGACATCATGGCCTTTTCGCCACCACTGATCGTCAGCGAAGGTCAGCTCGAAGAAATCTTCTCGACAGTCAGAAAAGCATTGCACGAAACCGCCTAACGCAGACGGCATTAAGCAAAGGGGCGCCTCGAGCGCCCCTTTATAATTTCCTCTATCTCTCTTTTTTGGAATCACCCGTCTCATGAACTGGCAACTGCCCTTCCAATCTGGTCGTCAACCCGTCCTCGCGCGCAATCTCGTCTCCACATCACAACCGCTTGCGTCACAAGCGGGTGCCGCTGCTTTCGCGCGCGGTGGTAATGCTATTGATGCTGCGCTCGCCGCAGCGATCACGCTGACCGTGGTCGAGCCCACGATGAACGGCATTGGTGGAGACGGCTTCGCCATTATCTGGGACGGCAAAGCACTGCATGGTCTGAACGCCTCCGGTCGCGCGCCCGCAGCGTGGTCACCCGAGCGCTTCAAGGGCATGGCCACCATGCCCCATCGCGGCTGGGAATCGGTCACCGTACCTGGCGTGGTCTCGCAATGGGTCGAGCTGTCAAACAAATTTGGTAATTTGCCCTTCGAAGATTTATTTAAAGACGCCATCCGTCATGCACGCGAAGGCTTCCCCGTTAGTCCTGTGATTGCGCGTCAGTGGAAAGATCAGGCCGCTGAGCTGCACGTCCAGCCTGGCTTCACAGAAGCCTTTATGAAAGATGGCCGCACACCCGCCGCTGGCGAAATCTGGAAATTCGCAGACCAAGCCGATACGCTTGAAGATATCGCACGCACCAAAGGCGAGTCGTTCTACCGAGGCCGCTTGGCAAAAATGATCGCTGACTTCGCACGCGCAAGCGGTGCGGTGCTCAACGAGGCCGATTTGGCTGCGCACCGTTGCGACTGGGTCGGCACGGTCTCGACCAACTACCAAGGTTATGACGTGCATGAGATTCCACCAAACGGTCAGGGACTCACCGCATTGCTCGCGCTCAATCTGATCGAACACCTGCCTTATGCGCAAACCAAACCTGGCTCAGCCGAACGCATGCACCTTGAAATTGAATGCATGCGTGCGGCCTTTGCTGACCTGTTCGAACACATCGCCGACCCTGACTTCATGAAAGTCACCGCCAAAGATTTGCTCAGCAAGTCCTATGCCAAAGAACGCGCCAAACTGATCGATCCTAAAAAAGCGGGCACCTATGGCCCAGGCCAACCCCCTTCAGGCGGAACGATCTATCTGTGCACCTCGGATGCCGAAGGCCGGATGGTGTCCTACATCCAATCAAACTTTAAAGGCTTTGGCTCAGGCGTGGTCGTCCCAAAAACGGGTATCGCCTTACAAAACCGTGGCTGGGGCTTTGTCACCACGCCCGGACATCCCAACCTCGTTGGCGGTGGCAAGCGTCCGATGCACACCATCATTCCCGCATTCATCACACGTGATGGCAAGCCCTCAATGGCGTTTGGCGTGATGGGTGGCAATATGCAAGCCCAGGGACACATGCAGATGGTGTTGCGTCATATCACTGAGGGTTACAACCCACAGGCCTGCTCGGACGCGCCACGCTGGCGCATCAACGATGCGGGTGATCTGACTGTCGAAGCCGCGGTGAGCCCTGCTGTTGTTGATGCGTTACGCGCCATGGGTCACAAGCCCATTGTCGCCCCTGCTGATAGCCTTGACTTCGGTAGCGCCCAATTGATCTCTCGCCTCGAGGGTGAGGGCAACCAAGCGCCCTACGCCTATGCCGGAGGTTCTGATCACCGCCGTGACGGCGAAGCCGTCGGTTACTAGGATACACACGATGCAACGCTCAGCAGATTCTATTCATCAACACGTTCAGTCGCTGCTGAGCGAGTATCAGTGTCCTTATCAGTTTCATGAAGTGCGAGCAGCCTTCATGGGGGCGATCGCCAGTCCCTATGTCGTCGACCCACTCTTTGAATTGAATGCCTTATGGGATGGTGAGTTTCCTGAACTGCCGTCGCAAGAAAAACTCGACGAGGTCACCAAAACTTTTCTTGAAGACTTTTGGGGCGTGCTCGCGGCACATGGCAAAGAAGATGCAGCACAACCTTTCAGCCTGACCGCTTTAAAAAAAGCAACATCTTTAAGCGAACTGAAAGCGCATGCGCAATTACGTGGTGAAGAACTCGATGCATTTCTCACCGGGTTTTTTCAAGATCAGGAAAATTTGGAGCTTGATGAAGATATCAGTGACAGCCTTGACATTCTCGAAGAGCTTGTCCAGATGTACACCGACATCATCAATATGGAAGAGCGCGACGCACTCAGTGCTCAGGAGCTATCTGAGCTGGCAGACAACCTGCTCAAGATGACCGATATGGCAGAGCTTGAAATGAATAATCTGATTGTGAGTTGTGCTTAATTTCACAATCCTCTTAATGCTCAAGTAAGCTATGCGTATGCGCCGTGTAGATTCTCTTTGCAATAGTCGTAAGCATTGACATCATCGATGATGTCGCCATCGCAAAGGAAAAAAGACCTGAGAATGCAATATAAAACGCGACAGATTTCCAACCATCTGGGAGCGTATCTGAATATATTCCCAGTGTCGTGTAAGTACTACCCGCAAATAGCAGTGCGAGATGAATGTTATCGATTAATCCATTCGCATAGAGCGCAACCGTCCAAACCAAAATGGCTGTCAACTGAACCAGCGACATGGCATAGATCGAGGCAACGAAGAGAAAAATTAATTTGTAAGGAGGTGCGTTGACAAGACTTGCGCACTTCTTAACAAACCAAAGATAAATATGAACAATTAAATATGCATTTGAAGCAAGTATGATTGCAAAAATACCCATACCAAAGGCTGTATCGCGCAGAAGTTGCTCTAAAAATTGATTCAGATCTTCAAGAGTCATCGTGTTCACTTTTTCTCTGTATTTCAATAATTAATTCGGTTGAAATGCGTTTCCTATCTTCGAGTTATTTAGCAAGCGTCTTCGATTTGAAAAATAAAATTGACGGTTAATTAGGGATACTTGTTGTTAAGCTAAAAAAGGCACCCCAGCCTTTTGCACTCGAGGGAGTCGCGGAAACCATATACGTCGGGCCGACTTGAAACTGCCAATGATGCCCCATCACTTTGATCGTTTTTCCCCCGCTCAATGTGAGTTGATTTATCGTATTGCTAGCGGTGTAGTTATAAGTAAGTTGACTAGATAAATTGTAAGTCCACCCATCATTGCTTGTGTATGCAACCGTTGGCTGAACATTCAAGACATTAGCTGAACCACCAGACAAATCGCTTCCAATTCCCCAAGAGTTATACATTGCAACGCCTAAGACCCAGTTTTTAGGCGTATAAAATGCGCCTGCAGAAACGCCTAATCCCGTTTGCCTGGAGCCATTCAAACTATTGGAAGCGGGTGCTTGATAATAAGGGCCAATACCGGCATACCAATCCCCTGTAAATCTTGGCGCAAAAAAAGTGGCTAGCTGTAGCGGCTGTAATTGATTGATCACCTGCGGATCGTTGATGTTGCGATTAAAGGTCACCATTGGATTCAGCAACAATTGCAAATCACTACCAAGCTTGACAGGGATAATTGGCTGAAAGGCAAATTCACTTTGCTGCGCACCGTTGTTGCTGCCAATTTTTTGGTTGTAGTTATAAGAAAAAGGCAGTTGCGTTTGGGGATACAGTTTATTTTGCATCTTCTGGCCTTCGAGAGCGGCCTCGCTCATCTTGCTACTTTTTTCCTGAGCCGTCAATGCTCCTGGGATATATATGAGCAATAGAAATATAACGCTTCGTTGAATGTTCATAGACTTATCATTGATACGCCGTTTGGTCGTCGCCTAATTAACCCACGCAATAACTTCATACCTAGTTCTCTTGACGTGAGGCCCTCTTCCTATCACTCCACTGTCACACTCTTAGCCAGATTCCTTGGCTTATCTACATCTGTCCCCCGCGCGCACGCCGTGTGATACGCCAACAACTGAAGTGGCACAGTATGCAAAATCGGCGACAACAAACCATAGTTTTCAGGCATGCGAATAACATGTACGCCTTCACTATTGACAAGCTTGGTACCCGCATCGGCAAAGACATACAACTCACCACCGCGTGCTCTGACCTCTTGCATGTTTGACTTGAGCTTCTCTAACAACGCATCATTCGGTGCAATGGTGACGACTGGAATCTGATCCGTGACAAGCGCCAAGGGGCCATGCTTGAGCTCGCCCGCTGGATAAGCCTCGGCATGAATATAGCTAATTTCTTTGAGCTTGAGCGCACCCTCAAGCGCAATCGGGTAATGCATCCCACGACCGAGAAACAGTGTATTTTCTTTTGTCGCAAAACGATCGGCCCAGGCCATGATTTGTGGTTCGAGTGCGAGCACAGCGCCGATGGCGACAGGCAAATGTCGCAAGGCTTTCACGTGCTGCGCTTCTTGCTCTTCGGAGAGTTGACCGTGCACCTGTGCAAGCGCTAACGTCAACATAAACAGTGCGGTGAGCTGCGTTGTAAATGCCTTTGTTGAGGCGACACCGATCTCCACGCCTGCACGTGTAATGTAGGCAAGCTTACACTCACGGACCATTGCGCTGGTTGAGACATTACAAATCGTTAATGTCTGCTCCATCCCCAAACTGCGTGCATGTTTCAAGGCTGCGAGTGTATCTGCGGTTTCTCCCGACTGCGAAATCGTCACCACCAGTGTCTTTGGATTCGGCACGCTCTCTCGATAGCGGTACTCACTCGCAATCTCAACAGAGACCGGAATTTTTGCAACCGACTCGATCCAGTATTTTGCGGTCAATCCCGCGTAGTAACTCGTGCCACAGGCCAAGATCAGGACGCGATCGATGTCTTTGAATACTTTGTAAGCCTGATCACCAAACAACTCAGGTGTAATAGATTCCACATCCTCAAGCGTATCTGCGACGGCGCGCGGCTGCTCGAAGATTTCTTTTTGCATGTAGTGACGATAGGGGCCAAGCTCAGCGGCACCTGTATGCACATGTACTGTATTGATCTGACGATCAACAGGCTTTCCTTCTTGATCCATGATCCAGACATTGCCTAGTTGCAGGTCTGCGACATCACCGTCTTCGAGATAAATAATTTGGTCGGTTGTACCGGCGAGTGCCAAAGCATCCGAGGCCAAAAAGTTTTCACCCTTGCCACGTCCGATGACGAGTGGTGAACCTTGACGTGCCGCCACAATGCGATGCGGCTCATCGCGACAAAATACGGCGATCGCATAGGCACCATGTAAACGACGTACCGTCTGTTGCACCGCCTCAAGTAGATCGCCGACATAGAGGTGACGCACGAGGTGCGCAATCACTTCGGTATCCGTCTGACTTTCAAAGACATATCCCACCGCTTGCAGCTCAGCGCGCAGTTCTTCGTGGTTTTCAATGATGCCGTTGTGCACGAGCGCGATGCTGGCCTCTTCTGTTCCCAATGAAGAAAAGTGCGGGTGCGCATTGCGCGTGACAGGTGCGCCATGGGTTGCCCAACGCGTGTGCGCAATTCCTGTAAAACCGGCGATGTGCTGAGTCTTAATGTCCGCTTCGAGCTCAGCGACGCGCTCGGTGCTGCGCGCACGTCGCAAGCCACCGTTTTCATACACCGCCACGCCGCAAGAATCGTAGCCACGGTACTCAAGCCGCTTGAGGCCTTCGACCAAAATAGGGGTGATGTCGCGCGAAGCGACGGCGCCAACGATGCCGCACATAGACGTTCTCCTGAGAATGTTCTATTGTGCCCAATTTGGCTAGAAATATTATTTCAGTTACTGCATAGTAATGAAATATAAATACTATCTCTTTAATTAATGAAATATAATTTCATTAATCCATCTATTGCTTAGGTCTTATAGACGCAATCATGACGCTCGACTCCCTGGACGACCTCGATCGACGCATCCTCAATCAATTACAACACGATGCCAGTCTGACCAATCAGGCACTGGCGGAGCGGGTGCACGCCTCGCCGCCCACCTGTTTGCGGCGTGTGCGTCGACTCACCGCCCTTGGCGTGATTGCCAAGCAAGTCGCGATCCTGGATCCTGCCAAGCTTGGCAGTACACTAACCGCCATCATCGAGGTAACACTGGATATTCAGTCGGCTGAACATCTGCAGGCGTTCGAAGAAACCGTATCCCGCGAACCCGCAATTTTGCAGTGCTATCGCGTCTCAACCGGTCCGGACTTTGTTTTAATTGCGCATGTTCTCGACATGCCGGCCTATCATGTTCTGGTGCATCGCGCACTGACCGCTGCGGCAAATGTGCGCAATGTACGCACGTTTTTTTCAGTACATCGGAGCAAGTTCGATACCCGACTCACGCTTGATTAACCCAACTTACTGTTGGGCGCTAGGTAGTGGCGAACGATATTGACCACCACAGCAATCAGCGAAAAGAAAATTGCCACCAAGAGCCCGAGCATCGGTCCCCAGATTAATCCCAAACTAAACACCAACGACACAACCGCTGCACCAAAGCTCTGACTAAAGACCCGTGTTGTCGCTTGCAAACCGCCCAGTGCGCCCGCTCTGTGCCGAGGCGCCGCACCAATCAGCACACGATTATTGGGAGTCTGAAAAAAACCAAACCCCACACCCGAAATGAGCATGGCGGTAAACAACCACCCGTCTGCAATCGATGCAGGCATCAACACGACGCACAACAAACCAAACGCCATCGTTCCCGCACCTAGACCGCTGAGCAAGGCCACCGAATACCGATCAGATAAACGTCCGGCAATCAATGCGATGACTCCCGCACCCGCTGGCCAACCTGCCATTAAAAATCCTACGGATAATTGAGAGCGCTCGAGCGTGATCTGCAAATAAAAGGGCAACGACACCAACGTCGCCATCTGACCGGCAAAGGTACTGGCCGAGGCCGCAAGCGCATAGCGCATCGCAGGAATCCGAAACAAATCTACCGGCACGAGCGGCGCAGCCTGCTTGCTCGAGCGACGGACTAAGGCCGTTCCAATCAGGATGGCAATCGCAATGAGCGCAATGCCGTGCCAAGTCGCATCAATCAAATAATCGATGCCAAGAATAAACAAACCGATTGTGGTCATGCTTAGCATGGCCGCCTGCCAATCAAAGCGCGACTTAATTGGGGCCACATCTGGCAAGTAGCGCACGCATAACAAGGTCAGCAGCCCCATCGGCACGCTAAAGAAAAAGATCCAGTGCCATGTCGCCAGCGACAAAATAAACGACCCGATGGTGGGTCCGAGTACGGAGGACACCGCAACCGTCAAGGCATTCAGTCCAATGCCGCGGCCAATCAAATGAGGAGGATAAATATGACGCACGAGCGCGCCAAATAAACACATGATGGCGGATCCACCGAGCCCCTGAAAAATTCGACTAATCAGCAAGGCTGGTAAATTCGGCGCAAGCGCGCTCGCAAGCGCAGCCAAAATAAAGGTCACCAACCCATAGTAAAACAAGCGCTTAAAACCAATGCGCTCACCAATCGCGGCCATCGGTAACAAGGTCATTGCAACCGTGAGGCTGTAGGCATTGACTACCCACACAATATTCGAGGCAGACTCGTTGAGACTCTCTGCAATAGACGGTAAGCCCACATTAATCATGGTGGCATCTAACACTGCCAACATAAGTCCGAGTGCTAGCGCCAACGCTGCCATAGCACGCCGTTTAGGCGGCAAACCCTCCATTGCTTCTGCGGGCTTGTCTACTTTTACTTCGCTCATACTTTTACTTTTTTAACGGGACGCTTCCAACCATCAATCGAGGTCTGTTTCGTGCGCGTTACCGTGAGTTGATGTGCGGGCGCATCACGCGTAAGGGTCGTACCGGCTCCCAACGTTGCGCCACGACCTACTCGAACAGGCGCCACCAATTGGGTATCAGAGCCAATAAAAGCGTCGTCTTCAATCGTAGTGCGATGCTTATTGGCCCCATCGTAATTACACGTAATGGTTCCCGCACCGATATTGACCCGTTCACCCACATCCGCATCACCGATGTAGGCCAAATGATTGGCTTTGCTTTCTTTGCCAATCACGGAGTTTTTAATTTCTACAAAGTTACCGACATGCGTTTGATCTGACAATACTGCGCCGGGTCGCAAGCGTGCGTACGGTCCAATCTGTGCGTCTGCACCTACCTGTGTCTGATCTAAATGACTAAAGGCTTCAATACGCGTGCGCGCACCGAGGCTCACATCGCGGAGTACACAATGCGGACCAATCCGCACACCATCTCCCAAGATCACCATCCCTTCAAACACACAGCCCACATCAATGAAGACATCTTGTCCACAGGTCAGCGTCCCGCGCACATCAAAGCGTGCGGGATCTGCGAGTGTCACGCCCGCCTCAAGCTGACGCCTCGCCAACTCTGTTTGCCAGAGTCGCTCAAGCTGCGCTTGTTGCGCACGGCTATTAACGCCCAAGGTTTCAAATCCAGCCGCAGGGTGCGCGACATTGACAGACAAGCCATCCCCAACCGCCATACCAATAATATCGGTCAGGTAGTACTCGCCTTGCGCATTGTTATTCGTCAAACGAGAAAGCCACGCTTTAAGCAAACGTGTTGGCGCCGCCACGATTCCTGTATTGACCTCTTTAATTACTCTCTGTTCTGCATTCGCATCTTTGTGCTCAACGATGGCACAAACCTGCCCCTGCGTATCACGTACGATGCGGCCATAGCCTGTTGGGTCCGTGAGGATTTCCGTCAAAACAGCCAACCCCTCTCCGCGCGCGGCAAGTAGTGCGCGCAAAGTTTCTGGCTGGACCAGTGGCACATCACCATAAAGAACAATGGTCACATCATGATCGCCATCCTCTTTCAAGAGTGGGACCGCTTGTAAAACGGCATGTCCCGTTCCTAGCTGGGGCTGCTGCAAAGCAAACTGCAATCCGGGATACTCTGCATACGCTTTCTGCACGTGTTCTGCACCATGCCCCACTACGACAGCGATGCCTTGGGCACCAAGTGACTCTGCTGCTTCCAGCACGTGCGACAGCATTGCACGGCCCGCAATAGGGTGAAGTACTTTAGGAAGGTTAGACTGCATGCGCTTGCCTTGACCGGCCGCGAGAATCACGATGTTGAGCATATTTTTATATGTAGTGCGAAAGCGGTATCAATGAATCGAAATAGTAAAACAGCTTCTTTATTTCTTTGCTGCAGAACGGGTGGCGGGTTTTTTTGAAATATTGCGTGTGCGGGTAACTGTTTTAGTCACGGCAGATTTGGTCGCTGCCGACTTTTCCTTTTTAACGGCGTACGCGCCTGTCGCAGCCTCAGGAGCGCTTCCCCCAGGTGCAGTAGCCAAGCTGGCTGTCGTGGCTGCTGCGAGCTGACCAAACTGTTGCGTCAACATATTCCACCATGCTTGGGCGCCTTCGACATTTGACGCGTCAGGGCTCGGCGCTTTTGCTGTGGATGGAATCTGAGCCTCTGATACGGAGGGCTGAGCAGTTGCTGAAGGCGCTGAGGGCGCTGAAGGACCGACTGAAGAATGTGGCCAACTCTGCTTAGCGACGTCGCGATTGGCAGACATAAACTGCTGCAGCGTCGTAATGGTGGCAAGCTGTACTTCCATTCCCTGAATCGTACTGCTCAGCATGGATAGATTGAGCTTTAACCAGCTTTCCACTGACTTGAGCTCACTAATTTTCTTTTCAAGCTCGGCGGGATCCAGGGTGGGCTGCATCGCAAGCCCCTTAGCCAAACCATTTGCACCCGAAAGCGTGCTAAACGTCTGACGCATCATTTCTAAGCTGGCGAATAAAGGATTGGACGCCATCTCACCCGTCTGTCCTAGACCAGGCAAGATAAATGGATTATTTGAATTCGCGGTCATCACGAGCCCTTGAGGGGGGAGAACCCGTACATATTACTCGCATCCTGACCCCTCGGGCGGCGCAAGCGAATACCGATTAAAAGTCGGGACTTGTTAGGAAGTCCAACCAATATTCTGGGACAATAGATGTATGCAAAGCTTCATTACTCTCCCAGAACTAGAATCCGCCATCAACTTTTGGCGTCAACGCAGTCCTTCCGTTGGGGAGGAGTTACGGCTGTGTCAAGAAGCCTCTAACCTCGCGACCCCGTATGCGCTGATGATTATGGAGAGAAAGTCTCAGCTTGAAATTTCTAATATGTCTGAAAAAGCGCAGCTTGCGCTGCAGGCTTGGCGAGACGCTGCCGCCGCACAGCACAAATAGACCTTAGCGCAAAAGCGCTTCGATGTCATGCGCCACCGCTGGCGCTCCAACTGTACTGTTGAGCATCGCACGGGCCTCACCTTTTTTATCGAATAGATAAAAAGAAGAGCTGTGATCCATTGAGTAAGTGCCTTTAGGGCCTGGCGCTTTAGCGTAATACGCCTTAAAAGCGCCCGCGGCAGCTTTGATCTGCTCAGCAGATCCAGTCAAACCGATAAAGCGCGCATCAAAACCAGAAATATACGCATTCAACACCTCAGGCGTATCACGCTCAGGATCGACCGATATCATTAGCACCTGCACCTGGGCGGCGCGCTCGCCGAGCAGCTTCATCACCTGTGCCAGCTCTGCCAAAGCGGTTGGACACACGTCAGGGCACTGTGTGAAACCAAAGAAAACAAGCGTCACCTTGCCTTGAAAACTCGCTGGCGTGACCGTTTTGCCATCCATGCTCACCAAAGTCCAGCTCTGACCGAGCTTAGTTCCTGTAATGTCACTGCCTTTAAATTTGATATCGCCTGCATCGCTACAAGCCGTCAACATCCATACGCACAAGGCAAAAAGTAGCACTCTCATTTAACGCGCCACCACGATCAACCAATGATCCGCAAGCAAGGCTGCGAAGAGTAACGATAGATACAAAATTGAAAATCTGAAAAGCTTACGCGATAGCTCATCGCTGTAGTGG
>CAMAYM010000017.1 GCA_945862495.1 Bordetella parapertussis
ATGTCCCGCAGGGCATATGGATTTAGGAACTTTGAGAATTACCGGCTGAGGGTCTTGGCCCACTGCGGTTGGAACGGCGTATTCTGCCGTGTTTGATGAGTACTACTATTTGATGATTACTGCTCATCCCCCGTTAATGGAGTAGAGCCCGGCGTATTCTGCCGTGTTTGATGAGTACTACTATTTGATGATTACTGCTCATCCCCCGTTAATGGAGTAGAGCCGGCGCTTAATCATTGAGTGCTTGGCGGAGCGGACGGGACTCGAACCCGCGACCCCCGGCGTGACAGGCCGGTATTCTAACCAACTGAACTACCGCTCCGCAGCGGTAAAAACTAAAACTACGTGATGCCAAAAAAACTGGCGTCCCCTAGGGGATTCGAACCCCTGTACTCACCGTGAAAGGGTGATGTCCTAGGCCTCTAGACGAAGGGGACAGGACTAACAACAACTCCTCGCTTAGACTGGTGGAGGTAAGCGGGATCGAACCGCTGACCTCTTGCATGCCATGCAAGCGCTCTCCCAGCTGAGCTATACCCCCAAAAATTTCAGTACAGACCGCAAAAGAACCGAACTGAAAGGACTTTGGAGGTGCTGACTTCGATCATGGCATCCAACAAATTTCTGAAGGATGTGTCGACAGCGAAGAAGCGAGATTATGCACAAATTTTGGCATTCGCGCAAGTCGCCTTTCTGCTCAGTTCAGAACTGCAAGCCTCGATGAACCAAAATGTAACGGATGTCTAAGTGTGTAAAAGGATTAGTATCCCCGTAAGATACCCATAATAATTACGGGTATGGTCAATGTCATTCCTATCCGTCTTAACGATGCAAATGCTTTGCGTATCGTTCGTGATCTCGCTGTAAAGAGTGCGAATGTTTACGTAACGTCACATGCAAGAGTACGCATGTTGCAGAGAAACATTACGGGTATTTTGAGAAGAGAGGACATACATGTATCACTACACTGAATGTGGTTTGCATAATGTTTGGCTGACGAATGGCTACGACATTTGCGAAATCGATGGCGAGACTGCCATTTCAATAAGTGATGTAGACGAGTTGCATGAGGTAATCGGTCGTTCTATCGCAGAAAAGTCGAACTTAAATGCGTCTGAGATTCGGTTTTTAAGAAAAGAGCTTGGGCTTTCACAAAAGCGTTTAGCTGATCTTTTGGGTAGTACCGAACAAACGGTTTCACTTTGGGAGAGGCGTGGTCGCATGCCTAAAGGCTATGATCGACTGATAAGGTTGTTATATCTTGAAAAAATTGATGGCAACGTTAAAGTACAAGAAATTATTAAGCAATTAATTGATCTTGATTTTAGACAAGGTGAAAAACTTATATTGTCCGACACTCGTTCGGGATGGCGTTTAGCGGCATAAATCCTCGAGAAATCGAGGCTCTAACTAAAATAAAACTCAGTCCCCAATCTCCCCCCGAAATGGCGAGCTCAGGCTCCCCAGATAGTTGTCCACCCCGGCGCGCTCACGTTCCAGAAACTTTTCTATGGCATCTGCAAAGCCCGGATGCGCAAGCCAGTGCGTAGACTGGGTCTGCACAGGCTCAAAGCCACGGGCGAGTTTGTGCTCGCCTTGGGCACCGCCTTCGACCACCGCGATGTTGTTGGCGAGTGCCCATTCGAGTGGTGTGTAGTAGGCCAGCTCAAAGTGCAGGCAATCGACATGCTCAAGTGCGCCCCAGTAGCGGCCATATAGCTTGCGCTGTCCATCCACGGTATCGAGCCAGAGCAAGGAGGCTGCGATGGGCTGATCTCGTCGTGTGGCAATGGCCATGACGCAATGCTCTGAAAGCAACTCACCCACCGTCAGGAAAAACTCAGGTGTGAGATAGGGTGTATTGCCTCGCACATGATAGGTGTTGGCATAGCAGCGATAAAAGAACGCCCAGTCTTCTGCCGTGATCTGCGCACCTGACAGGACGCGAGTCGTCACGCCGGCTTCGCGGACTTTGCGGCGTTCGGCGCGGATTTTTTTACGCTTGGGTTGTGTCAGGCTTGATAAAAAACTCTCGAAATCAGGCCAGTCGCGGTTGAACCAATGAAACTGTGTGTGGGTGCGACGCATACAGCCGGCTTGCACAAGCGCCTCGGTGTCCTCGGGAGTGGTGTAGAGGACGTGCAGTGAAGATAAGCCACTTTTTTTAGCCCATTGCAATAGGGCTGTAGCGGCTAAGGCGCGGTAGGGCTCTGTCGTTAGGAGTCTTGCACCAGGAACTGGCGTGAAAGGGATAGCGCTGAGCCATTTTGGGTAGTAATCCAGGCCATTTCGCTGGTAAGCCTCAGCCCAAGCCCAGTCGAACACAAACTCGCCGTAGGAGTGGCCCTTGGCATACAGCGGAATCGCTGCCACTAGGCTTTCGTTTTCCCACAATAAAAGATGTCTGGGTTGCCAGCCGGTGTCGGGGGCGACGCTGCCTGAGGTTTCAAAGGCCTGCAAAAACGCGTGCTGGCTCAACACAGAACCGCCGCTCGCTGAGACGAGTGCATTCCATTGTGCCGCCTCTACCTCGGAAATGTTTTCGATCGCCTGAAGTCTGAGCGCGCTCATGGGTGACGATCAGGGTTGATGTCGCGATTGTGAGGGGGGCGGTTTTTGTTGTTGCGTTGCAGCCAGGCGGCGACGAGTACCAAAACGGACAAGCTGAGAATGAGACCATTACCAAAACGCACATAAGGCGTGAGCCCTTGCTGACCTTGTACAGTGGTGTCGAGTACGCCGACGCGATTGGCGGGGAGCTGAGCGATGTCGCGGCCTCGATGATCGATCGCGCCTGTGGCACCGGTATTGGTGGCACGCAAAATAGGACGTGAGGTTTCAAGCGCGCGCATGCGCGACATCTGCCAATGCTGTCTGAGTGCCCAAGAGTTTCCGAACCACGCGAGATTACTGAAGTTTGCCAGGATGGTGGCACCTTCGTTTGCATTCATTGTCCCGCGTATGGCTGGTAACAATTCCTCACCAAATACGTCCTCATAGCAAATGTTCGGCGCAATACGCTGACCATCGACGGCGAAAGGCTGTTGCGTAGAGGTTCCGCGCGTAAAGTCGCCGAGCGGAATCGACATCAGGTTGACGAACCACCTGAAGCCGAACGGGACAAACTCACCGAAGGGTACAAGATGGCTTTTATCGTAGCGTTGCGCCATCGTGCCTTCGGATAGCTGTTGCACCGTCGTACTGCCATTAAGGCCAATCACACTGTTGGTGTAGTTTCCTGTCTTGGTGTCAAACAATGCGGCACCCATCAAAATCGTACTGTTCTGGCGTTTTGCAACATCGATCCAGGCTTGCCAAGCATTAGGTGCAATTTGGTGTTGAAACACAGCCAGAACGGTTTCAGGAAGCACGACGACTTGGGGTGCAGGCGTGCCCGCGGGTGTTGGGGTTGCAGCTAAGCGCAGATGCTCTTGGATAATCTTTGAGAGATGGTCTGGGGTGAACTTGATACCTTGATCGACGTTGCCTTGGACAAGTCGCGCAACAAGTGGAGCACCCGCTGGGGTGGACCAATTCACCAGACCAAGTGCCCAGCCGATGGCTGCCAAGCCAAATGCCACGACACCGATGAGAGCACGCTTTGGATGATCGGCTTGCATGCCGACAAGGGCTGCGATCGCCGCAGCAACAAAAGCCGTTACAAACGTGACGCCGTACAAGCCTAAAACACTTGACCAGCCCGCGAACCAGCTATCGACGTGGGCATAACCAGTGTTGAGCCATGGGAAGCCCGTAAATAGTGTCGCACGTAGCCATTCGGCGATTGTCCATGCAGCCGCCCAGACTAAAACGGCCCAACTCATTTTTGGTAACGAAGTGACCGTAGCGGCTTTGACAAGATGAACCAGCCAAGCGGCGAGGCTGGTAAATAACGCGAGATATGCGCTCAGTGCAATCAGTGCCGCAATCGCAAGCGGCATGGGCATATAGCCATAAAAATGCATGCTGATTGTGAGCCAGTACAAACCGACGACAAAACTCCCTAGCGCAAAGAACCATGCCCTGCGCGCCGCGTAGAGGCCGCTGGGCGCACGCCAGATGCAGGTGACTAGCCACGCCATGGTGCAAAGCTGTAGAGGGCTGAGCGCCCACTGAGGCAGTGGGCCGGGCGCAAAACTCAGGGCGTGAAGTGCACCGCCCAAGAGCAGCCCGAGGGCGAGTCGCCCTTTGAGCCAGAGCTCGTTCACGCTGAAGGCGAGACTCGGACGGGCTCTGCTTTGCCGCGAGCCTTGGCACGCAGCCATAGGGCACGTCTGGCATCTGCGCGCATGACTTCGATGCGCAGATCACCGTGTTGGCAGGCATCACCACGTTTAGGGATATGGCCCAACTCGTGCGCGAGCCAGCCTCCTACGGTGTCGTACTCGCCCGTTGGTAAGTCCGTGTTGAGCACTTC
The DNA here is from genome assembly GCA_945862495.1 of Bordetella parapertussis. Lineage (GTDB taxonomy): Bacteria > Pseudomonadota > Gammaproteobacteria > Burkholderiales > Burkholderiaceae_B > Zwartia > Zwartia parapertussis_G. Next base: position 4,418 of record CAMAYM010000017.1, read on the forward strand.
GTTAAAGACTTCGATTTCTGTTGTCGCAAGAATGCGCCAGGCACGCACACCATCTGGGAAGATTGTTTTTGCACCATCGACATCGTATTCGTCCTCGATCGCACCAACGATTTGCTCCAGGACGTCTTCGAGTGTCACGAGACCGGTAATGCCACCATGCTCATCGATGACCACAGCAATATGGTTACGGTTACGACGAAACTCTTGGAGTAAGACGTTTAAACGTTTGGTTTCTGGGATGAAGACTGCGGGTCTCACCAAGTCGCGCAACGTTAAATCGGGATTGAGCAGATGCCGCAAGAGATCCTTGGTCATCACCACACCGATAATATTTTCGCGAGAGCCTTCAAATACAGGGAAGCGAGAGTGCGCAGTTTCGATGATCTCTGGCATGAGGGTCGAAATCGATTGCGACACATCGAGTAAATCCATCCGGGCACGCGGCACCATGATGTCTAGTGCAGTTTGTTCTGAGACCGCGAGCGCGCCTTTGAGCATAGAGTAGGCGTCTGCATCAATGAGCGCGCGTTCGCGTGCTGCATCGAGGACTGCCATGATACCTTCGCGGTCTTCGGGTTCGCGACGAACCAGCGATAAGAGTCGGTCTAGGAGGCGGGGGCGGTTGGGCTTGGCCGAAGGGGTTGAAGATTCGGCAGCAGGATAAGGATCTGACATCGTCCAGGGACAGAGTTTAGGAGAGACAAGGATAACCTGAAACTGACTCGGTCAAATTAAATGACCTATCATTTCTCTTGAAACAAGTAAGGGTTATCGATCCCCATTGTGGAGAGAATACTGGTTTCCAAGCTTTCCATTTGTTTAGCGTCACGTACTTTTTCGTGATCGTAACCAAGTGCATGCAAGGTGCCGTGAATGATCAGGTGTGCAGCATGACAAAGAAAGTCTTTGTGCTGCTCTCTGGCCTCGCGCTTGAGTACGGGCAGGCACAGCACAATATCTCCTGCGGCCGTGCCATCTGGTTGGACACCATATTCAAAGGTCAGGACATTGGTTGCGTAGTCTTTTTGACGGTAGCCAGCGTTCAGTTGTTGTGCTTCTTTGAGCCCAACAACTCTTAAACCCACTTGCATGCGTGCAAAAGACGTCTTGCCCTCTTGTTGCGCAGCCAGCATCGCGCGTTGCACCCAGCTACGAATTCTCCAGCGCGGCAAGGTTTGGGCCTCAACCGCGTAGTGGATCGTCAGAGACAGCTCAGGCACCGTTTTGTTCGGCTTGCTCATAGGCATCTACGATACGGGCGACCAGTGGGTGTCTGACGACATCGCGGCTAGTGAATTTGGTGACGGCGATTCCTTTGACATCCTCAAGCACTTTGACCGCATGCGCGAGGCCGCTTTTATGACCTTTGGGTAAATCGACTTGTGAAGGGTCCCCAGTAATGACCGCCTTGCTACCAAAACCGATTCGCGTCAAAAACATTTTCATCTGTTCGGGCGTGGTGTTTTGGGCTTCGTCCAAAATCACAAAGGCATGATTTAAGGTGCGTCCCCGCATGTAAGCCAAAGGCGCAATTTCAATGGTCTGTTTTTCAAACAAACGTTGAACACGCTCAAAACCCATCAAGTCGTAGAGCGCATCGTAAAGAGGGCGCAAATAAGGATCGACTTTCTGCGCGAGATCGCCTGGTAAAAAACCTAAACGTTCTCCAGCCTCAACAGCAGGGCGTGTCAACACGATACGCTGAACCGTATCGCGCTCCATCGCATCAATGGCGCATGCGACCGCTAGCCAGGTTTTACCGGTGCCGGCAGGACCGACCCCAAAGGTGATGTCATGTTTGAGAATGTTGTTGAGATAGTCACGCTGTCGGGGAGTGCGTGGACGCAGGTCACTGCGCCGAGTGCGCAAGGCTATCGTGCCACTCTCGTCATCCAAGGGTGGAAACTCGCTCGGGTCAAAATTTGGCATCGTTGGCGTAACAGAGCGCCCCACACCAATCTCGACCAAGCCTAGCTGAATATCATCCACCGATAACGCGTGTTGTGCTGCGCGATCATGAAAAGCAAACAACATTTTGCTGGCGGCTTCTGCATGTGCGCCACGAATCGTGAGTCTGTTGCCTTGTCGCGTGAGCTCGAGATCAAGACCATCTGCGATTTGACGCAGATTGACATCCAAGGGTCCGCACAGGTTGGCAAGTTGTTGATTGCCGCCTTCGAGGGTCATTTTGACGGGCAGGGGACGCGCGCGTGAGGAGGTCTTGACGGGAGTTCGGCTCATTGCGCGGCCTTGGTGTGTGCGTCATCACCAGTCGCATCATCTTGAATCGCCACACGGCCTCTAAAGGTGTTGGTCATCGCATCGGTGATCACCACATCTATCATCTGTCCAATCAGACGGGGATGGCCGGGGAAGTTCACAATACGATTGTTTTCAGTGCGACCGCTAAGCTCGTTGGGGTCGCGTGTGGAGGTGCCCTCAACGAGAATGCGCTGGGTGGAACCCACCATGCCGCGCGCGATAGCGTGTGCCTGCTCGTTGATAAGCGCTTGCAGACGCTGTAGGCGTTGTAACTTGACCGTTTGTGGGGTGTCATCGCTCAGGTCGGCAGCAGGTGTACCTGGGCGACGTGAGTAGACAAAAGAAAATGAGGTGTCGAAGCCGACTTCTTCAATCAGCTTCATGGTCTTTTCAAAGTCCTCTTCGGTCTCACCGGGAAAGCCGACGATAAAGTCTGAGGAAAGGGTCAAGCCTGGACGTGCAGCACGCAATTTACGCACCACAGATTTGAATTCGATCGCGGTGTAGCCGCGCTTCATCCCAGCGAGGACACGGTCACTACCGGCTTGAACAGGCAGGTGAAGAAAGGACACGAGCTTGGGTAAGCGCGCATAGACCTCGGTCATGCGCGTGGTCATTTCTTTTGGGTGCGAGGTCGTGTAGCGAATACGCTCGATGCCTGGAATTTCGTGCACGTACTCAAGCAGCGTGGCAAAGTCGGCAATCTCAGCACCTTCCTCTGCGCTCATCGGGCCGCGATAGGCGTTGACGTTTTGTCCGAGTAACGTGACTTCTTTGACGCCTTGGTCTGCAAGGTCGGCGACCTCGGTTAAGACGTCTTCAAAAGGTCGCGAGATTTCTTCGCCGCGGGTATAGGGCACAACACAGAAGCTGCAATATTTGCTACAGCCTTCCATGATGGATACAAAAGCGGTGGCGCCTTCGACGCGCGAGGGCGGCATGGCATCAAACTTTTCAATTTCCGGAAAGCTGATGTCGACCTGCGAGCGCCCTTCGGAGCGGCGGCGCGCAATCAGCTCCGGGAGGCGGTGCAGTGTCTGGGGGCCAAAGACCACATCGACATAGGGTGCGCGATCCACGATCGCCGCGCCTTCCTGGCTGGCCACGCAACCACCCACACCAATCACGAGATCGGGGTTGAGTGCTTTGAGGTGTTTGATACGCCCTAAATCAGAAAAGACTTTTTCCTGGGCTTTTTCTCGTACAGAGCAGGTGTTAAACAAAATAACGTCAGCGTCTTCGGGGGTCTGTGTCACCACCACGCCTCGCTCTTGTCCAAGGACGTCGAGCATTTTGTCAGAGTCGTACTCGTTCATCTGGCACCCGAAGGTGCGGATGAATACTTTCTTTGGATTGTCTGTTTTTTGCATAAGGTTGCCGGAGCGGGTGTTAATCCCGTGGGCGTTAGGGTTGTTTATTCCTCGTAGACTTCTTCGAGTTCGTCTTTCTTTTTAATCGGCTTGATCATGTCTTCGCGTGTGATACCTAACCACATTGCAATGGAGGCACCGACGAACACGGAAGAATAAATACCGAACCAGATACCGATGGTCAGTGCCAGCGCAAAGTAGTGCAGCGTTGGACCACCAAAAATCAGCATGGTTAAGACCATGATTTGGGTAGAGCCGTGGGTAATCGCCGTACGAGAGATTGTTTGCGTAATCGCGCTGTCGATTACCTCAGTGACACTGGCATCGCGCTGTTTGCGGAAGTTTTCGCGGATACGATCCATGATCACCACAGACTCGTTGACGGAGTATCCCAGCACAGCAAGCACGCCCGCTAACACCGCGAGAGAAAACTCCCAGCCGAAGAACGCAAAAAAGCCCAAAATGATGACAACGTCGTGTAGGTTGGCGAGCACGCCGGCCACAGCAAACTTCCATTCAAAACGAATGGCGAGGTACACCACGATGCCAATCACCACAAACAGCAAGGCGAGTAAGCCATTTTCGACAAGCTCACGCCCCACTTGAGGTCCGACAAACTCAACTCGGCGAAGTTCGACAGCGGGATCTGCTGCCTTGAGGACCTTCATGACGGCTTCACTCTGAACCGCTGAGCTTTGTCCCGCGGCGAGTGGCAGTCGGATCATGACATCACGAGACGTGCCGAAGTTTTGAACTTGAAAGTCCGTATAGCCTAGGCCTGAAATGGAGCCTCTGACCTGGTCAAGCGGCGCAGCTTGTGTGTAACTGACCTCCATCACGGTACCGCCCGTGAATTCGATCGACAAATGAAAGCCGCGCGTGATGATGAAAAATACTGCGGCAATAAATACGAGCACACTGATAATATTTAGCACCAACGTGTGGCGCATAAACGGGATGGTGCGTTTGATTCGAAAGATTTCCATGGTCAGTCCTTGGGTTTCCAGACCGTTCCAATCGAGATCGACTGGAGTTTTTTCTTGTTTCCGTACCAGAGATTGGCAAGCGCGCGTACGCCCACCACCGCTGAGAACATAGAGGTAAGAATGCCCAAACAGTGCACCACCGCAAAGCCTCGCACAGCACCAGAGCCAAACACCAATAGCGCAACACCGACAATCAGTGTCGTGAGGTTGGAGTCGAGAATCGTGCCCCAGGCGCGATCAAAGCCCAGGTTAATGGCGTTTTGAGGAGATTCTCCGTTACGGAGTTCTTCTCGTATTCGTTCATTAATCAGCACGTTGGCGTCAATAGCCATCCCAAGCGTCAGGGCAATCGCGGCAATGCCCGGTAGGGTGAGCGTAGCCTGCAACATTGAGAGAAGGGCGAGCAGCAACAAGACGTTGAGTGCCAGACCAATCGAAGAGAAGGCACCGAACAAGTGGTAATAAATCACCATAAAAATGGCGATACCGATAAAGCCGTACAGCGTCGAGTTAAAGCCTTTTTCGATGTTTTCAGCACCCAGGCTCGGTCCGATCGTACGCTCTTCGATGATCTCCATTGGTGCGGCGAGTGAGCCCGCACGCAACAAGAGGGCGGTATCTGCAGCCTCTTCGGCGGTCATGCTGCCAGAGATTTGTACTTGACCACCAGGAATTTCACCACGAATGACGGGAGCGGTGACGACTTCACCACGACCTTTTTCAAACAGCAAAATGGCCATGCGCTTGTTGACGTTGTCACGTGTGACATCTCGGAAAATCCGCGCACCTTTGGTGTCTAAGGTCAGATGGACAGCAGGCTGCTGGTTTTGACTATCGCGACCTGCCTGGGCATCCTGCAGGTTTTCGCCGGTCAGAACAACCTGACGGCGGACTAAGAGTGGACGACCGTCTCGGTCTTGATAGCGCTCAAGACCAAAAGGCACTGTGCCTGCGGCCAATGCACTCGCTGCGGCGGGCGAGTCATCCACCATCCGGATTTCAAGTGTTGCAGTACGCCCGAGAATATCTTTAGCTTTGGCAACGTCCTGAACGCCGGGCAACTGCACGACGATGCGGTCTGCGCCTTGTTGTTGAATGATAGGCTCAGCGACACCGAGTTCATTAATTCGGTTGTTGAGCGTTGTGATGTTTTGTTTGACTGCATTGGTTTGAACGGTCGTGATCGCAGCTTGACTTAAACGACCAACAACTTGGAAGCGTCCTCCTTCCGTCCGTTCGATCATTTGCAAGTCAGGGTTACGCGTACGTAGGGCTGTGATCGCACGGTCGCGGAGTGCGTCGGTGCTAAAGGACAGCACAACGGACATACCGTCGCGTTCAATACCCGTGGATTCAATGCGTTGGTCTCGCAAGGCGACACGTAGGTCGGTTATCAAGGCGTCGTAACGTGAGGTAAGAGCACCTTGCATATCGACTTGCAAGAGAAAGTGCACGCCTCCACGCAGGTCCAGACCCAGATACATAGGGTGCGCGCCAATCGCACTCAGCCAGCCGGGCGAGGCCGGTAATAGATTGAGTGCGACAGTGTAGGAGGGTTCGGCTGGATTAGGATTGAGTGCTTTCTCAATCAGGTCACGCGCCTTGAGTTGCACGTCCGTGCTGGGAAAGCGCACGCGCACGGTGCCGACTGTGCCATTGAGCTCGAAAGCCGCACCAGTGTTTGGGATATCCGCTTGCTTGAGGATGGTTTGCACACGATCCAGGGTAGCGGTGTCAATTTTGAGCGTTGCCTTGGCACTCGAGACCTGCACAGCAGGGGACTCGCCAAAAAAGTTAGGCAGGGTATAGAGCAGGCCGATCACAACCGCGATCAGCACCGTCAGGTATTTCCAAAGGGGGTAGCGGTTCATTGCCGACGGGGATCAAAAAGAGATTGCGCCCCGCGCAACGCGCGACGGGGCGATATTGAAGCTGAATTACAGCGCTTTGATCGTGCCTTTTGGCAGCACAGCGGACACCGATGCTTTTTGCATGACGATTTCTACTGGCTTTTCAGCTAATTCGGCCACTTCGATTGTGACGTAGTTGTCGGCAACCTTGGTGACTTTACCCAGCAAACCGCCGGCGCTGATGACTTCGTCACCCTTAGCCAAAGCGGCTAACAGTGCTTTGTGCTCTTTTTGACGCTTCATCTGTGGACGAATCATCAGGAAATAAAGTACGACAAACATCAGGAGAATGGGAGCCATTCCCATGAGTGAGCTTGCTGTATCAGCAGCCTGTGCCAGCACGAGGCCGGATATTGCTTGAGCAGACATTAAGGTCTCCTATAGAAAAAGTAAAGTGTTGGCTATTGTACCGACTTGGAGGCGCGATCTTTCGCAAATTGCACGCGCCAAGCATTAAATGTGCCGTTTCCGATGGCTTCACGCATTTCGGCCATGATGGTCAGGTAAAAATGCAGATTATGAAGCGTGTTGAGGCGTGCGCCAGTGATTTCGTTTGCACGCTGCAAATGATGCAGATAGGACAGGGAGAAATTTTGACAAGTGTGGCAGCCGCAACTGGGGTCGAGAGGGTTGGTGTCATCCCTGTATTTGGCATTTCGGATCTTAACGTCGCCGAAACGGGTAAATAGCCAGCCATTGCGGGCATTACGAGTGGGCATGACGCAGTCAAACATATCAATGCCTTGTGCGACACCCTCGACCAGGTCTTCTGGTGTACCAACGCCCATCAAATAGCGGGGCGATTGCTCGGGCAGGCGAGGGGCGACGTGATTGAGAATCCGTAGCATGTCCTCTTTTGGTTCGCCGACCGAGAGGCCGCCGATCGCATAGCCATGAAATCCGATCTCTTTCAGGCCTTCCAAGGATTCGTCGCGGAGGTTTTCAAACATTCCGCCCTGGACGATCCCAAACAGCGCGTTCGGATTGGCTAAGCCATCAAAAGACTCGCGGGAGCGTCGCGCCCAGCGCAAGGACATTCGCATCGAGCGCGCGGCCTCTTCGGTCGTGGCGGGTCGATCGTTGATCATATAGGGCGTGCACTCGTCAAACACCATGACGATATCGGAGTTCAGGTCTGTCTGAATCCGCATGGACTCTTCGGGCGTGAGAAACAGCTTGGCGCCATCAATCGGGGAGGCAAACTTCACACCTTCCTCGGAAATTTTTCGCATCCCTTGCAAGCTAAACACTTGAAAACCACCTGAGTCGGTGAGCAGGGGCTTGGACCATTGCATAAAACCATGCAGTCCACCGTGCTTGGCGATTACTTCGGTCCCTGGGCGCAGCCAAAGGTGAAAGGTATTGCCGAGGACGATTTGTGCGCCGACTTCGAGCAGCTCATGGGGCAGCATGGCTTTAACGGTGCCATACGTTCCCACAGGCATAAAAATAGGCGTCTCCACCACGCCGTGGTTTAAGGTCATTCGACCTCGGCGGGCTTGTCCGTCCGTGGCGAGCAACTCAAACTGAAGGCCGATTGGCGAGGGTGGGTTGGCAGATGCGTCTGAATGCGTCAATTTCTTGTGGTCCGTTCTAAAAACATGGCGTCACCATAGCTGAAAAAGCGATAGCGCTCTTGGATGGCATGCTGGTAGGCTTGCTTCATCGTGTCTAGACCAATAAAGGCGGACACCAGCATCAGTAATGTCGATTGGGGCAAGTGAAAGTTGGTAATCATGGCATCGACGATCTTGTAGTCGAAGCCAGGCGTTATAAATAGCCGAGTATCGCCAGACTGAGGGCTGCTCAGACTGGGATCGAGTTTGGCTGCGGACTCTAGCGCGCGCACGCTCGTCGTGCCCACGGCGATGACACGTCCGCCTGCCGCGCGCGCACGCGCGATGGCTTGAACGGTTGAGTCTGGCACGGTGTACCACTCGGCATGCATGACGTGTTTGGCCAGATCGCCATCTCGCACGGGTTGAAAGGTGCCCGCGCCGACATGAAGCGTGACAAAGCTCCGTTCAATCCCAAGCTGTTCGAGCTGTGTAAGCATCGCCTCGTCAAAATGCAGGCCCGCAGTGGGCGCAGCAACGGCGCCCGGCTCACGTGCGTAGACGGTCTGATAGCGTTGCATATCCTGTTCGTCTGGCTGATGGGTAATGTAGGGCGGCAGCGGTAATGCGCCATGCTCCTCGAGTACCTCTAAGACTGGGGCGTTAAATTTCAAGACAAACAGGTCGTCTGAACGACCCAGCACCGTGACGTCCACGACATCTGCCAGGCGCAGCGAGGTTCCGGCCCCAGGTGATTTGCTGGAGCGCACATGGGCGAGTGCCTCATCGCTTGCGGTAATACGTTCAATCAGTACCTCCACCTTGCCGCCGGTAGCTTTTTGTCCCAGAAGACGCGCTTGCATGACACGGGTGTCGTTAAATACCAGCAAATCGTTGGGCTTGAGGAGTTTGGCAAGCGCGGAAAATTGGGTGTCGTGCAGGCCACCAGCGTTATCTACATGGAGCATACGGCTCGATGTGCGGGTGGCCGCAGGTGTTTGAGCGATTAACTCAGACGGCAGCACATAATCGAAATCCAAGAGGGAAAGTGGGGCAGGCACGGGATAACCAGACAAAAAAAGGGATAAACAAGCAAGACCGCGCATTTTAAGCCTGTCTGTGTGATTTTTTGTATGCTGTCGACTTAACCCCCTAAATAGGTGATGGCATGAGCGGTGGTCTGAAGCGTGTGTGGCAAGTCTTTGGGAAGTGTGGTGTTTTCGCGATGTGTCTTGCAACGGGGCTTGGGGTTGGCATGGCCACCTCGCAAGTGCATGCGCAAGCCAAGACTCAATCTATGCCGCCGGAGCTTGCGCGCGCATGGGCGCAGACAAAATTACCAGAGTCGTCGCTCTCGTTGGTCGTCCAAGAAATTGGCGGGCCGCGCCTGATGGCGGTTTCACCTGAAACGCCGCGCAACCCAGCTTCAGTGATGAAGCTGGTGACAACGTATGCTGCTTTATCCCGTTTGGGACCGAATTATGTGTGGCACACCAACTTTATGTTGGATGCTCAATCTCGGGTCAATGACAAAGGCGTGTTAAACGGACCTTTGTATTTGCGTGCGGGTGGCGATCCTGTCTTGATGTTGCCAGATGTCTGGCGCTTGATGCGCGATTTGCGCCTGCGTGGGATTAAGGAAATTTCCGACATTGTGATTGATCGCTCCATTTTTGGTGATGTCACGATCGACCCTTCGACGTTTGATGGCTCGGCGGATCGACCTTATAACGCCAGCCCAGATGCTTTTATGGTGGGCTTTGGTGCGATGCGCCTGGTTTTTTCTCCAGATCCAGCAACCAAGACTTGGAAATATTTTGTCGATCCTCCGCTGCCGGGTGTCGAGCTTGAGGCAAATGTTGCTTGGGTGGAGGGCCAGTGTCCCGGATCACCTAACGTGACGACGGATACCACTGTATCGGGTGACAAGGTCCGTATTCGTGTCACAGGGCGCGGCGCGGGCTCTTGCGGTGAGTTTGATGTGTTCCGTTTGGCGTTATCGCAACAAGAGTTTGGCGCACGCATTCTGCAAGAAATGTGGCGCGAAGTAGGGGGCACAATGACCGGAAAAGTCCGGACAGGTTCGATTCCCTCGAGTGCGGTGGCGGTTGCATCGCACCAGTCGCCGCCCTTGTCTGAAGTGATACGACTGATTAATAAGCGTAGCAACAATGTCATGACACGTGTACTGTTGCTCACACTGGGCGCAGAAGCGGGTCGCAAGCCTGCGACGGTGACGGGCAGTGTGCAAGTAGCGCAAGAGGTGCTGGCTCGCCAAGGTCTGCCGATGACGGGCATGGTGTTGGATAATGGTTCCGGATTGTCCCGTAACGGTGTGGTCTCGGCCGATAGTCTGACGCAAATGCTGACTCGTGCGTGGACTTCTCCAGTAATGCCTGAGTTTGTTTCCTCTCTGGCGATTCTGGGTGTCGATGGCACGACGCGTTATCGTTTGCGTGATCCAGCGACAAAGTCTTTGGCGCATTTGAAAACAGGTGCACTGCGAGACGTTCGTTCCGTGGCGGGGTATGTGTGGTCGACAAGTGGTAAGCGTTTCGTGGTTGTCAGTATGGTCAACCATGAGCGTGCACACGAAGCACGTTCTTTTGAAAACGCATTGATTGCTTGGCTCACCACCAAGTAATCGGGAGAGGTCACCATGACATTGAAACATCTATGGCTGGCTGCAGCCATGTTGGGTCTGACGCATGTCGCCAACGCTGAGGTTTGCCAGGCAAAATTTTTTCACGATGGTGGAGAGATTGAAATCGTCGGCGCAGGCTTGATACAGGTTTCTGCCAAGCTCAATTTCAGTCAGGTCAAAAAAACGTCGACGCAACAGTGTCAGGCCTTGGTCAAGGGCTATGCCAATTATGCGTTGCTCGGTATGTTGTCGGGTGAGACGGACGTTAATCACGTAATGCGGGTCGATGGCGTAAAAACAAGCTTGTCGAACCCCGGTGTTGCTAAAAAACCCGGTGATCCAGACGTGGATGTGCAAATGCTGAGTTTGTTTGGTTATGGTGAGCCCATTCGCGCAGCAGGTCAGCGATTCCCTGCGCAGTCCTTTCGTTTGGCGATTGGCGATCCACGCAAAGGACCGACTACACCTGTGACTGTTCGTATGGGTGAGAAAACAGTGGGTGCGCAACAGCGCATTGAGACGGCAGCCGGACAGCAATCCTGTTGGCCCGTGCGCTATTCGCGTGGCACAGACCCAACTGTTGTCAATGTCAGAGGCGCAATCATCCCGCTACCCAATATTCAGTCACAAGTGACAGACTGGTTTTGTCCAAGCCTCAATCTTGTGATGAAGCAGGAGATCCTGCAGTCTGGGCAGCGTTCGATCATTGAAGTGAAATCGCTTCGCTAATGCACCCAAGATTACCCCTCGTGAACGATCGCAAGACGTTGCTGCTATCTGGCTCAATGCTAGTGCTGCTTGGCTTGGCATTGATCGCATTGCGAGCGGGGGCGGTAGACATGCCGTGGTCTGATTTTTTTGCGCTACTGTTGGGGCATGAGGTCGCGGACCCAATCCTGCAAACGGTACTGTTTGAATTGCGCCTGCCTCGTGTGTTGTTTGCCATCATTGTGGGTGGCGCCTTGGCCTTAAGCGGTGCTGTGATGCAGGCCTTGTTCCGCAATCCGCTCGCAGAGCCAACTTTGATCGGCATTTCAGCTGGCGCTTCGCTCGGTGCCGTGACCGCGCTCATGCTTGGGTTTGGCAGTCTACTTGCCAGCGGCTTTGCTGGTTTCGCTGGCGCGACGATTGCAACGTTTGTGGCCTATTTGATGGGTCGCCGCTACCCAGGGGTTGCAGGTTTGCTACTTGCGGGAATTGCGATCAATGCATTTGCGTTGAGTCTGGTGAGCGTGCTGATTACTTTTGCCTCGGATGCGCAGTTTCGAAGCTTTTCTTTCTGGTCTCTGGGCAGTTTGACGCGCGCGAGTTGGTCGGCTCTCGTGTGGCTCTTGCCGTGGTCTGTTCTGATATCCCTGTGGTTGGTTACGCGTTGGCGTGTGCTGAATGCGTTATTGCTGGGTGAGCGTGAGGCGCTTCATCTTGGTTTTGCGTTAAACCGTGTGCGACGCGAACTCATCGTTGCTATTTGTTTATTGGTGGGGCCGTTGGTTGCCGTGACAGGAGGCATCGCATTTATTGGTTTAGTGATGCCGCACGTTTTGAGGCTATGGCTGGGAGCAGATCACCGTTTGCTTTTGCCGATGTCCTGGGTCGGTGGCGCTGTGGCTTTACTGCTTGCTGATGGGCTTGCGCGCCTGGTGGTGATGCCCGCCGAACTGCCGGTCGGCGTGATCACCAGTCTGGTAGGGGGGCCATTTTTTCTTTGGTTATTGATGCGTGGAGCGCCTCAAAAACCTTAGGGCTTTGACATACCCCCGCTTCACATTAAAGTCCGAGTGAGCCCCAGATTGCATCCACATGTGCTTTGGTGGCGGCATCCATCTGAATGGGTGTTCCCCATTCTCTCTGCGTTTCACCAGGCCATTTGTTGGTCGCATCCATACCCATTTTTCCACCGAGTCCTGACACCGGTGAAGCAAAGTCCAGATAATCAATGGGTGTGTTTTCCACCAGCAAGGTATCCCGGACGGGATCCATGCGCGTGGTCATCGCCCATACGACTTCTTTCCAGTCACGTGGGTTGATGTCTTGATCGACTACTACGATGAACTTGGTATACATGAACTGTCTGAGCAAGCTCCATAGGCCGAACATGACTCTTTTTGCATGGCCTGGATATTGTTTTCGGATCGACACCACGGCGAGTCGATAGCTGCAGCCTTCGGGTGGTAAATAAAAATCAACAATCTCAGGAAGTTGTCGACGCAAAATGGGGACAAACACTTCGTTGAGCGCCACACCTAGAACCGCAGGCTCATCGGGCGGTTTGCCTGTGTAGGTGGAGTGATAAATGGGATTGCGCCGCATGGTGATGCGATCAACGGTAAAGACCGGAAACCAGTCTTGCTCGTTGTAATAGCCTGTGTGATCGCCGTAAGGTCCCTCCAAGGCTAATTCGTAGTCGGAAGAGGGGGGCGGATTGACGCCCTCGGGGACGACGGGTTTGATCGCGCGTGGATCACTGCTCGGGAGGAGATGGCCTTCTAGGATGATCTCTGCTGTCGCGGGGACGGATAGACTGCTCCCGATCGCGGAAGTGACTTCTGTGCGCCCGCCTCTTAAAAGGCCTGCGAATTGATATTCGGACAGAGAGTCAGGGACAGGCGTCACTGCGCCGAGTGTGGTGGCGGGATCGGCCCCAAGTGCCACGGCAATCGGGAAAGGGGTTCCAGGGTGCGCGAGCGAGTGATCTCTAAAATCCAGGGCGCCGCCGCGGTGTGAGAGCCACCGCATGATGAGTTTGTTGCGACCGACGACTTGTTGACGATAGATGCCGAGGTTTTGACGCTTGGCATTCGGTCCGCGCGTAATGACGAGTCCCCAAGTCAGTAAAGGCGCGATATCGCCTGGCCAGCAGGTTTGAATCGGGAGTTTGTCCAAGTCGACGTCGTTGCCTTCCAAGACGATTTCCTGACAGGGCGCTCCGCGAACGTTCTTTGGACTCATATCCCAAAGCGCAGCTTTGAGCATAGCGACTTTGGCCAGCGCGTCTTTAAATCCTTTTGGGGCTTCGGGTTCGCGCAGGCTGGCTAGTAACTCTCCGATGTCACGTAAGGCGGTCGTATCCGCGGCGCCCATGCCTTGGGCCACGCGGGTCGGGGTGCCAAACAAGTTGGTGAGCACGGGTATGTCGCTTTTCTTGCCGAGATGCTGTGTATTTTGAAAAATCAGTGCGGGTCCTTCGGCTTTTAGCACCCGATCTGAAATTTCAGTCATCTCCAGCACGCTTGATACAGGCGAATCAATACGTTTGAGATCGTTGTTTTTTTCAAGTTGCGAGATGAAGTCTCTCAGGTCTTTGTATTTCAAGATGTACGTCCTGGTGTGCTTCTGGGTTAACCGAGATAGGTTTTGATGCGGTGCATGGCTTCTTGTAGGCGTTCAAGGCTTGTGGTGTAGGCAAACCGCATGGTGTGCGCGGCATGGGCCGGTCCAAAATCGAGCCCGGGGACAGCGGCTACGCGAGCACCGTGCAGCAGTGCTTGTGAAAAAGCACCGCTGTCGGATGCGTGTGCAGAGATGTCGGCATACACATAAAAGGCGCCGTCGGGCTTGACCGGGACGGTGATGTCGAGGGCTTGCAAGGCTGGCACAATAAAGTCCCGACGTTTTTTGAATGCCTCGCGCCGTTGTTCATGCAGTGCGATTGTTTCTGACTCAAAGCACGCGAGTGCGCCATACTGCGCGAGCGTGGGGGCGCAGATCGCGAGACTGGCGGCCATTTTTTCAATCGGTGCAGCAAGGTGTGTTGGCACGATCATCCAGCCGAGTCGCCAGCCTGTCATGTTGAAGTATTTTGAAAAACTGTTGAGGATGATGATGTCATCGTCGAGGCTGAGCGCAGATTGGCGTTGACCGTCATAAGAAAGGCTCAGATAGATCTCATCCATCATGACAAAGCCGTTGCGTGCCCGCACTTCTTTGAAAATTTTAGACAGCTCGGCTCTTTCAATAGACGTACCAGTGGGGTTGCTCGGCGAGGCGATCAGCACCCCGCGTGTCTTGGGCCCCCAGTGTTGAGCAATATCTTGGGCGGAAAGTTGAAATCTCGAGGCGGCGGTGGTCGGGATGAGTTTGGTGGTGCCGCCAGCGGAGCCAACAAAATTTCGATTGGGTGGGTAGCAGGGGTCCGGCATGAGGACTTCGTCACCCGGATTGACAAGTGCCATGGCGGCGAGCAACAGTGCGCCGCTCGCGCCTGAGGTCACGATCACACGTTGCGGGTCAACGGGGGCGCCGAGGTGCGTCGCGTAGAATCCAGCAATCGCTTCACGCAGCTCTGGCAGGCCTGCCGGTGGGCAATAACCACTTTTCCCTGCACGCGCCGCGTGTTCCATTGCTGCCACAACGGCCGGCGCTGCGGTAAAGTCAGGTTCTCCGACACCAAGGCTGATAATGTCGATGCCGGCACGCGTCAGCGTCGAGGCTTCTTTTAAAAGCTCGACTGCGTGAAATGTGACTGTATCGTGTGTGCGTGCTGCAAGTGCCGTCATCGTGCCATTCTCCCTCTAGGAACAGAATTGTAGTGGTTACTCAACCGTCTCGAAGGGCTTTTCTCATTGGCCGCAGAACACCTGCGACGCCTTGGGGGCAGTTTTGTGCCCGACTTTCACGCGTCTGTGTAGGCCGCGTGCAATGGGATCAGGAGGCGCAGACGTCACAAGCGTGGCTTTATCCCGCCCGGGATATTGATGTCCAGCATGCGCAGGCCTTATGCGGTCAGCTCGGTGTGCAGTTGATCATGATGGATTCTGAAGCCTGTCCTGATCCAGAGCGTCCGATCTTGTGGGTGGATTCGCACGCAGAAGGGGCCCATTCTGAGCTAGAGGATCCCAGCGCACGCCTTTGGCGTGTTGAGGCGGGTGTGACGCTTGGGACGCTTTATCAAAAAGGCGTTGGGATGTTTGCGGAGGATCCGGCTCTTAGGGAGTCTAGCCTCACGATTGCCCAATGGTTTGCGCAGCCCTTTGCAGGCAATTTAAGGCAAAGCGGCATCGTCCAGGCAGAGGTGTTACTTGCAGATGGCACGCTGGAACGGCTAGGTCCCTTTGGGGCGAAGGGCAGTGCGTCACTCAAAAGTCTGTCGATGCAAAGAAATATCCCTCGGTTGTTTGAGCTTGCACAATCTAGAGATGCCGCGCTGTGCGCGCAATGCCAAGAATGGCCCTCTCGTTATCGTTTGGATGCCCTAATGTCTCAAGCGGGGGACTCGCCTAATTTAGCTTGGCTGTTTGTTGGGCATGGTGGTAGCCTAGCTTGGTTACAAACCGTTTGGATTCAAACAGCTGAGTGTTCTTTGCCCGATCAGCATGTTTCTGGTGATCAGGCGATCGCAGACCAGGGGCTTGATGCAGAGGTTGGGCACGCTTCGGTTTTACTGGATCAGTCGATCAAGCAGATCTTGGATCCCGCGGGGGTATTTGGCAAGACTCCACCCGCAAAAGGGCTAGAATTCCCTCAATTAAATTGATTTGTTAAAAGACAAAAACAGATATGGAAAAAACTTTTCGCCAAGCTGCTCTTGATTATCACGAGCAAGGTCGCCCCGGTAAGATTTCGATTGCCCCAACAAAGATGCTGTCTAACCAGCGGGATTTGGCTCTGGCGTACTCCCCTGGCGTGGCGGCAGCTTGCGAGGAGATCGTGATCGATCCGGCGAATGTCTTTCGCTATACCGCGCGCGGAAACTTAGTGGGTGTCATCACCAACGGTACAGCGGTACTTGGTTTAGGCAATATTGGCGCCTTAGCGTCAAAGCCTGTCATGGAAGGCAAGGCGGTATTGTTTAAAAAATTCGCCGGCATTGACGTGTTTGATATCGAAATTAATGAGCAGGACCCAGATAAGCTCGTTGACATTATCGCCAGCCTTGAACCGACGTTCGGCGGCATCAATCTTGAGGACATCAAAGCACCTGAGTGCTTTACAGTCGAGCGCAAATTGCGTGAGCGTATGAAGATTCCGGTCTTCCATGACGATCAGCACGGTACAGCAATTTGTGTGTCCGCCGCATTTATCAATGGCCTGAAAGTCGTTGGTAAGGATATCGATAAGGTTAAAGTGGTGGTGTCGGGCGCAGGTGCTGCCGCACTCGCGTGTTTGGATTTGATGGTGGATCTGGGCTTGCCGCTTAAGAACATCTGGGTGTCAGATATTGAAGGTGTCGTCTACGAGGGGCGAGTTGCTTTGATGGACCCCGACAAAGCCCGCTTTGCCCAAAAAACAGAGGCGCGTAAATTGGCGGACATCATTGCCGATGCGGATGTTTTTCTTGGCTTATCCGCCGGTGGAGTGCTTAAGCCTGAAATGGTCAAGGTCATGGCCAAGCGCCCGTTGATTTTGGCGCTGGCCAATCCTAATCCTGAGATTCTTCCCGCGGATGCGCATGCGGTCCGGGATGACATTGTGATGGCCACAGGACGGTCCGACTATCCCAACCAAGTCAATAACGTTTTGTGCTTTCCTTATATTTTCCGCGGTGCCTTAGATGTGGGTGCCACCACCATCACGCGCGAAATGGAAAAAGCAGCGGTAATCGCGATTGGTGATTTGGCGCAAGAGGAACAAAGCGACATCGTGGCGGCAGCCTACGGCAATTACGATGTTTCGTTTGGTCCCAAGTCCTTTATTCCCAAACCGTTTGACCCTCGCCTCCTTGTACGTATTGCGCCAGCGGTAGCCAAAGCGGCGATGGAATGTGGCGTGGCGACGCGTCCGATTGCAGATCTGGATGCCTACGTCGAACAACTTGAGCAGTTTGTGTATCGCTCCGGTGCGTTTATGCGACCGCTGTTTTCGGCGGCTAAGGCTCTCGTGCGTGCGGGCGCCAAGGCGCGTATCGTCTTTACCGAAGGCGAAGACGAACGTATTTTGCGTGCGGTGCAGGTGATTGTTGATGAGAAATTAGCGAAACCTATTTTGGTCGGCAGGCCTTCTGTTTTGGAGGATCGCATCACAAAATTTGGTTTGCGACTGCAATTGGGTGAAGACGTTGAGGTCACCAATCCTGAGTTTGATGAGCGCTTCCATCATTATTGGACGGCCTATTGGGAAAAGATGTGTCGCCATGGCGTGACCAAAGAAATGGCGCGCATCGAAATGCGCCGTCGCTTGACGCTCATTGGTGCCACGATGGTGCGCATGGGCGACGCGGACGGTATGATTTGCGGCACAGTGAGTGGTTACTCTGATCATTTGCGCTATGTCGATCAGATGATTGGCAAGCGTCCCGGTGCGGCCACTTATGCTGCAATGAACATATTGTTGTTGCCAGAGCAAACACTTGCGTTAGTTGATACGCATGTCAACGACGATCCTACCGCTGAACAAATTGCAGAATTCACGATTGCTGCGGCAGATCAAATGCGTCGACTCAATGTGATCCCCAAAGTTGCATTATTGTCCCGCTCCAACTTTGGTTCCGGCAGTTCTTCTTCTGGCAGCAAAATGCAAAAGGCCCTGGAATTAATCCGTGCTTTGCAGCCTGACCTCGAAGTGGACGGTGAGATGCATGGTGACTGCGCGTTAAACGAGGCACTTCGCTTAAAAATATTACCTTCGTCTACGCTGAAGGGGGCGGCAAATTTGTTGGTGTGTCCAAATGTGGATTCTGGCAATATCGCTTACAACCTGCTCAAGACAGCCGCAGGTGGCAACGTCGCGATCGGCCCATTCCTGTTGGGTGCAAATGCACCTGTGCATATTCTCACCACGAGCGCGACGGTGCGTCGTATTGTCAATATGACAGCGTTGACGGTGGTTGAGGCCAATGATCCCCGTTATGACGATTTGCAAAAGAAACTGCTGTAAAAATAGTTGACTGCATCATGCTTTCCGCAATGAACAGCGTTAAAGGCGTGACTGTTTATGATATTTAAAGTATAAAAAACTTAATGATCTTTTATCGCGATACGATCACTGAATGTCAGTGATATAGTCATCCAATAGAGTGGCCTGCTTGAAGGAGCCATCAGTATGGGTAAGACTCTTGAGCCAGCATTGCGGCAGCTGTTAAAGCGCGGCGGAAACTTTGATCCTCAAGGTGGATTAGACGTGGTCGCTGCTGGGGCTAAAGATGCGGGATTGGCTTGGTTTGAAGCGGATTGCGACAAAGCGCGTAGCCGCTCGGCTGTATTTCGCGCGATTGTCAAAGCGGTTGATTACCCACAGTTTTTTGGTGCGGATTTCGATGGTTTTTACGACTGTTTGTGCGACACGCTGCTTGATCAAAAAGAGGGTGGCTTTGTGCTGGTGCTCAATCATTTACGTTCCGCTGATCCTGCGATCGTGATGGATGGCGAGCGGTTTTTACAAGTGTTAAACGACGCGGTCGAGTTTGCCCGAGAAAACAATCGTGTATTTATTTTTGGCATTCATCACGCGGGCAAACATCCTGAGGCAACGCCCGGTGTGGTCAATGCCTGGAGTGACGAACCCGCTTAACGTCTAACCAGCGGCTTTACCAGCGCAGCAGAGCCGTGGTAGCCGCCACTAAGGCTAAGCCGGCTGTTTCTGTGCGCAGCACACGCGTGCCAAAGCGAATTGCCTGGGCGTTATTGCGACTGCAGCTTTGCAACTCTTCAGGACTCCATCCACCTTCTGGTCCGACCAAAAGCGTCAATGCGCGGTCTACTTTGGCTTTGCATGCGGGATCGGAAAGATGGGTTTCCAGATCGTCAGAGGCCGAGGGATCGCAGAGTAAGCGCTCTCCAATTGCGCGCGCATTGAGTGCCTCCTCCAGCGTTTGAGGGGGAGAAATTTGCATCAGGCGATTGCGGCCACACTGCTCAGAGGCCGATTCAATAATGCCTGCCCAATGCGCTAAGCGTTTCTCAAGTCTTGGCCCAGAGAGTTTCAAAATGCTGCGATGCGCACTGATTGGAACGATGCGGCTGACGCCGAGTTCGACCGCCTTTTCGATCACCCAGTCCATTTTGTCGCCCGAGGGGAGCCCCTGGAACAGACACAGTTCGCCAGCAAGTTCACTCTCTCTTGGATGGAGTGCACCAAGGGTCACGCAGGCAATTTTTCCTTGAAAATCAAGGGTTCCGGGTAACTCTCCCCCGCGCCCATCAAATAAAACAATGGTGCTACCGGCCTCTAATCTGCGTACCCGAATGTGATGGGCGACAGAGTTGGGTAGTGAGAGGATTTGGTGTGCGGAAATCGGTTCTGGGCAATAAAAGCGGGGGTCAGCCATGCAGGGTGCTCGGTTGTGTCTTGGTGGATGTACGGGTGCTAAACTCCTACGTTTTGTAACCCATTTTTCTGATCCCGTGAGTACCCGGCCGGGACCCATCGCATGAGCCCAACTATCGCCGCCCCCGCCAAACTTGCCGACGCCATCCGTGCACTTGCCATGGACGCAGTTCAACAAGCCAATTCCGGCCACCCCGGCGCCCCCATGGGGATGGCCGAGATGGCCGAAGCGCTATTTACCCGCCACCTGCGTCACAACCCGGCCGATCCAGCGTGGCCAAACCGCGATCGCTTTGTGTTGTCGAACGGGCATGGTTCGATGCTGATTTATGCCTTGCTGCATCTGACTGGCTATGACCTTCCGATGGAGGAACTGCGTAAATTCCGTCAGTTGCACTCCAAAACGCCCGGGCATCCAGAGGTAGGCATTACTTCTGGCGTGGAAACCACCACAGGACCTCTCGGCCAAGGTTTGGCCAATGCGGTCGGCATGGCGCTGTCAGAATCTTTATTGGCCGCTGAGTTCAATCGCCCAGCACACAACATTGTCGATCACCATACCTACGCCTTCGTGGGCGATGGTTGTTTGATGGAAGGGATTTCTCACGAGGTCTGTTCGCTGGCGGGTACGCTGCGTCTCTCTAAGCTGGTCGTGCTGTACGACGACAACGGCATCTCGATTGATGGCAAGGTAGAAAACTGGTTCGCGGACGATACGGCCAAACGTTTTGAGGCCTATGGTTGGAATGTTGTGCGTGTGGCCAACGGCCATGACGTCGAGGCGGTGCATGCTGCGCTGGCTCAGGCTCGCAAGTTGGGTGCCCAGCATGGTCGCCCAACTTTGGTGATTTGCCGCACCGTCATTGGTCAGGGTGCCCCGACGGTTGCGGGCACGGACAAGGTCCATGGTGCCCCACTTGGTGCAGAAGAAATTGCTGCCACACGTGCCGCCATTGGGTGGCCCTATGCGCCTTTTGAGATTCCTGAGGCGGTCTACGCTGGCTGGGATCAACGCAGCGCGGGTGCTCAAGCGCAGTCAGGCTGGCAGAAAACGTTTGATGCCTATGCGGCTAAGTTTCCAGCTGAAGCAGCTGAGTTTATCCGTCGTATGAAAGGTGCCTTGCCCGCTAATTTTGCGGCGGTTGCTGAAAAGCTGCTGTCTGCGACAAATGAAAAAGCAGAGACCGTAGCCTCGCGTAAGGCGTCTCAGCAAGCCATTACAGCCTTGGTCGAGGTGTTGCCCGAAATGCTGGGCGGATCTGCTGATTTGACGGGTTCGAACTTCACGGACTGGAAGGGTGTTGCGGCAGTGCGTGCTGGCGCAAGTGGTATCCAGTTTGGCCGCCACATTAATTATGGCGTACGCGAGTTCGGTATGGCGGCGATCATGAACGGCATGGCACTCCATGGCGGCTACTTGCCGTTTGGTGGCACCTTCCTGACTTTTTCCGACTACTCACGTAATGCGCTTCGCATGGCTGCGCTGATGAAACAGCGTGTATTGCATGTCTTTACCCACGATTCCATTGGTTTGGGTGAGGATGGACCGACGCACCAGTCAATCGAGCACGCGAGCAGCTTGCGTTTGATCCCCAATTTATCCGTTTGGCGTCCTTGCGATACAGTTGAGACGATGGCTGCATGGTTGGCGGCGGTCGAGCGTCCTAGCAGCATCGGGATGGATGTTCATGCGGGTGGTCCGACTGCGCTGTTACTCTCCAGACAAAATCTGCCGTTCGTGGCACGCAGTGCCGAGACGCTCAAGCAGGTCGCGCGTGGCGGTTATGTTTTGCAAGAGGCGCAGAATGCCAAGGCGGCGATTATCGCGACCGGTTCCGAGGTGGCGCTTGCCATCGAAGCACAAAAACTCCTTGCTGCCGAAGGCATTGCCGTGCGTGTGGTCTCCATGCCCAGCACGGATGTGTTTGACAAACAAGATGCCGCTTGGCGCGCCTCGGTCTTGCCTAAGGGCATGCCGCGCGTCGCAGTTGAAGCTGGCGTCACCGCCTTTTGGCACAAATATGTTGGACTTGAAGGTGCAGTGGTAGGTATTGATACATACGGCGAATCGGCACCTGCCGGCGCGTTGTTCAAACACTTCGGACTGACTGCTGAAAAAGTGGCGCAGGCCGTAAAAAACATTTTATAAATTTTGCAAACTTAGGAGCTTGGTCTCATGACAATTCGCGTCGCTATTAACGGTTATGGTCGTATTGGTCGCAACATTTTGCGTGCTCATTACGAAGGTGGCAAAAAGCACGATATCGAAATCGTGGCCATCAATGACTTGGGTGATCCCAAGACAAACGCCCACCTGACGCAATATGACACCGCACACGGCCGCTTTCCTGGCACCGTTGGCGTTGAGGGCGACTATATGGTTGTCAATGGCGACAAGATCCGCGTGTTGGCCAACCGTAACCCTGCCGAGTTGCCCTGGGGCGACCTGAAGGTCGACGTTGTACTTGAGTGCACCGGCTTTTTTACCAGCAAAGAAAAAGCTTCGGCCCACCTGAAAGGCGGCGCCAAGAAAGTCATTATTTCCGCCCCAGGCGGCAAAGATGTTGATGCCACGATCGTATTTGGCGTCAATCAGGACGTGCTCAAGAAAGAGCACACTGTGATCTCGAACGCTTCGTGCACAACAAACTGTTTGGCACCACTGGTCAAGCCTTTGCATGAAAAACTGGGTGTCGTGACCGGCCTGATGACCACCATCCATGCCTACACCAATGACCAGGTGTTGACAGACGTCTACCACGAAGACTTGCGTCGTGCCCGTTCGGCAACTATGAGCATGATCCCCACCAAGACGGGTGCGGCTGCTGCTGTCGGTTTGGTATTGCCTGAGCTCAATGGCAAGTTGGATGGTTTTGCGATGCGCGTGCCGACGATCAACGTGTCGATTGTTGACCTCACCTTCACAGCCAAGCGCGACACCACTGTCGAAGAAGTCAATGCCATCCTGAAAGACGCAGCCGAATCAGGTCCGCTTAAGGGCATTTTGACTTACAACACCGAGCAATTGGTGTCGGTCGACTTTAACCACAATCCTGCTTCGAGCAACTTCGACGCAACCTTGACTAAGGTCTCGGGCAATCTGGTAAAGGTCAACTCTTGGTATGACAACGAGTGGGGTTTCAGCAACCGTATGCTCGACACGACCATTGCTTTGATGTCTGCTAAATAATTGTCTGTAAAAATAAGCTGATCATGACCACCGTTCACACTCTTTCTGCACTCGCTCAAGCCGGCAAACTGAAAGGTCAGCGCGTCTTTATTCGCGCTGATCTGAATGTTCCTTTTGATGACGCAGGTCACATCACCGAAGACACGCGTATTCGCGCTTCTGTTCCAGGTATTCGTCTGGCGCTCGACGCCGGCGCTGCCGTGATGGTGACTTCGCATCTGGGGCGTCCGACTGAAGGTACCCTGACACAAGAAGACTCGCTGGCACCTATTGCCAAGCGACTCTCCGAGTTATTGGGAATGCCTGTTGCGCTCGTGCAAAACTGGGTGGACGGTGTCTCAGTTGCGCCCGGACAAGTGGTTTTGCTCGAAAATTGCCGCGTGAACAAAGGCGAAAAGAAAAACGATCCAGAACTGTCCAAAAAAATGGCGGCGCTGTGTGATGTGTATGTCAATGATGCGTTTGGCACCGCCCATCGCGCTGAGGCCACTACCCATGGGATCGCGCAGTTTGCACCGATCGCCTGTGCGGGTCCTTTGTTGCAGGCCGAACTCGAAGCCCTTGGTCGTGCCTTGTTGGCACCCAAGCGTCCAATGGTGGCGATCGTAGGCGGTTCAAAAGTTTCCACCAAGCTTTCTATTCTTCAGTCCTTAGCCGACAAGGTTGACCAACTGATTGTGGGCGGCGGCATTGCCAATACATTTATGCTTGCGGCAGGCTTGCCAATTGGAAAGTCTCTGGCGGAACCTGATCAGATTGATCAAGCGCTTGCCGTGATGAAGAAAATGCAGGCCCGTGGTGCGGCTGTACCTATTCCTACCGACGTAGTCTGCGCCAAAGAGTTTTCCGCGCAAGCCAAGGCCACGACTAAGTCTGCCAAAGATGTTGAGGCAGATGATTTGATTTTGGATATCGGTCCACAGACTTCGGCTCAGTTGGCCGAGATTTTGAAAAATGCTGGCACGATCGTCTGGAACGGTCCGGTCGGCGTGTTTGAAATTGAAGCGTTTGCACAAGGAACAGCATCTCTTTCCCACGCGATTGCAGATTCGGCTGGTTTTTCAATTGCGGGTGGTGGTGACACGCTTGCTGCGATTGCCAAGTTTGGCATCACGGATAAGGTCGGCTACATCTCCACAGGCGGTGGAGCCTTCCTGGAGTTCCTTGAGGGCAAGGTTTTGCCCGCTGTTGATATCCTGCAAAAACGCGCCGTCAATTAATCTACGATAAACAGTGTTGCACCAGTCTCTGTTGAGGACTGGTGTGGCTCTGCGCCATCTGCGACCTGATAGCTCATGCCAGGCTGCAAGTCAAAAACGCGTCCGTCCTTGAGTTCGGTGCGCAGCGAGCCGCTCAAACACAACAAGATGTGACCCTTTTCACACCAGTGATCCGCGAGATAGCCGGGGGTGTATTCGACCATTCTGACGCGGATGGTGCCGAATTGCTGTGTCCGCCAAAAGGCTTTGCCTGTTGTGCCAGCGTGCTCGGTTGCAGGGATTGTTGACCAGTCTGTCGTACCAAACGGAATGTGATTGATTTGCATATAAGCTTGTATGTATAAAGGGCTTGTATTTTTGTGAATTTGCCCCCATTGTGAAGGTATATCCACCTTTATGGCGCATTTTTTGCGGCCGCACACATGGAATTCAAAGACTATTACAAAATTCTTGAAGTAACACCTGAAGCTTCGCAGGATGATATCCGCAAAGCTTATCGCAAACTTGCGCGCAAATACCACCCAGACGTTAGCAAGGAAAAGGACGCTGAGAACCGGATGCGGGAGGTCAATGAGGCCAACGATGTGCTGCGTGACGCGGAAAAGCGTGCGGCCTACGATCAGCTCAGAACAAATGTTTCCTCCGGAGGCGCTACGCCTGGACCAGGCTGGGATCGTGGCTTCGAGTTCGCAGGTGGTGATGGACACGCACCGAATGATGCGGAGTTTCATGACTTTTTATCCAGCCTGTTTAAGCAAGCCGAGCGGCAGCGGCGCGGCCCGGGTGTGGATCCGCGGCAAGCGGGTGCGCAACAGCCCTACAAGGGCGAAGATCATCACGCCGATATTGAAATTTCTCTCGAAGACAGCCTCAATGGTGTGACGCGTGAGCTCGGTTTGCGCTCAGTGCAGCTCGATGCACAAGGCCGCCCTCAGCTCGTCAATCGCACCTTAAGTGTCAAGATTCCCGTGGGTGTGCGGGCAGGACAGATGATTCGACTTTCCGGTCAGGGCATGCCCGGTGAGGCAGGTGGTCCAGCAGGGGATTTGTTTTTGACCGTGCATTTTGCTGCACACCCCGTTTATCAAGTGCAGGGTCGGGATTTAAGTATGAAGCTGCCCGTCGCGCCTTGGGAGGCCGCCTGTGGCGGTCAGGTTCGTGTACCCACTCTGCAAGGTGAGGTCGAGGTCAGTATTGCCGCGGGCAGTCAGCCTGGCAGCAAGCTCAGATTGCGCGGCAAAGGCTTGCCAGGTGATCCGGCGGGTGATTTGTATTTGGTGTTGGATATTGTGTGGCCACCTGCCAACACAGAGGCTGCGAAAGAGGCCTATCAGGCATTAGCCAAGGCAGCACCTTTTAATCCGCGCCGCCATTTAGGAGTTCAGGGATGAAATCGGTCACGATTTACTCAGCCGTGATGGTCGATGACGGTGCGCCGCTGTCATTGAATGAGATGGCGTATTTATGTGAACAGCATGTGGATTGGGTGGTGAGCCTCGTACGCGAAGGGCTCGTCGGTATTGAACGCGAGGCACTCCCGGCAGAAACATCACCCGATCTTTGGGTGTTCGCGAGTGCCGCGGCTGCACGCGCCCGCCAGATTGCCCGCGCGCAAAGAGACTTTGACGTCAATCTGGATGCGGCTGCGCTGATGGTGGATTTGATGGAAGAAGTCAGACAGTTAAGAGCGCAGCTCGAGGTGTACCAAAGATGAATGCTAGTCGCCACCCCGATACGATTCGTATCGGTCTTGTTTCTGTATCAGACCGTGCTTCAAAAGGTGTCTACGAGGATCAAGGTATTCCTGCTTTACAGGCATGGCTGGAAAAGGCCCTCACAACCCCAATTGAGTGTGTGACACGCTTAATTCAGGACGATGCACCCACAATTTCGGCCACGCTCGTTGAATTGGTGGATGTCGAACGCTGTGATCTGGTGCTCACGACTGGTGGAACAGGCCCTGCGCGTCGCGATGTCACACCAGAAGCAACCGTGGCAGTGGCCACCCGTGAGATGCCTGGCTTTGGTGAGCAAATGCGCCAGATCAGTTTGCAGTTTGTACCCACCGCGATTTTGTCGAGACAGTTGGCTGTCCTCAGAGAGACTGCAGATCACGCTGCGCTGATTATCAATTTACCCGGACAACCCAAAGCGATCAGCGAAACACTAGAGGGGCTCAAACGTGAGGACGGCACGGTTGTCGCGTCGGGTATTTTTGCGGCGGTCCCGTACTGCATTGACCTGATTGGCGGTCCCTACATTGAGACCGACGATGCCGTGGTCAAGGCGTTCAGGCCCAAGGCTGCACGCCGAGCGCCAGCCGCTTAAGCGGCTGATTTCAGCCAACCCTCAGCAGCTAACTTTATCGTCTGGCCTAGGCACGCAGCCGCCACAGTGAGGTGACCTCAGCGCGTCGCGCGTCGGCAAGAGGATCGTCCTCGTCCTTGGTCTTGGCATGCATGGGGCGAATGTCCAGTCGCTCCATGACTCGGAGGCCAGCGTTTTCAATCATATCTAGCAAGTCCTCACGTGTGCGCAGACCCAGATGCTCCGCAAGGTCAGACAAAATCAGCCAGCCTTCGCCTTGTGGGGTGAGGTGCGCGCGCAGGCCCTTTAAAAAGCCATTCAACATATGTTGATCCTGATCGTAGATGGCGTGCTCTAGACCCGAGGCAGGGCGGCCTGGCAGCCACGGTGGGTTACAGACAATCAGGTCTGCTTGTCCGTCGGGAAATAAATCTGCTTGAACAAACTTCACACCTGACGA
>CAMAYM010000018.1 GCA_945862495.1 Bordetella parapertussis
GCACCCACCAAGGCGAGCGACATGACACCTGCGATTTTGGCTATTTTTAAAAATTGCATCTCTCAATCTCCTAAGTCATTAATTTTTTGACATCCTAACTCAGGTTGTAGTCAGGATGATTGTGGATTACTTTACTCTGAGTTCCTGTCAAAAAACTGACTAAACATAAAAAAATCTCCATTTTGACTTGCACTCAGTTTCTATCATGCCAATATCTCTTGCGCTGTTGTGCTTGAGAAAAAACAGTCAAACCTGTATCGCTTGATTCAGCCGTCACAGCACCGTCACGATCTGTTCTCCAAAATAGGGTCTGTAATGCTTTCCACCTTTGTTCGACCTCAGGCGTCGGATGTGAAAAGCGATTGAGATATCCAACCTGAGCGATCGCATGTCGAGCACCTAATTGTGAAACGAAGCTTTCAGAGGAAGATGTGGCTGAGCCATGATGCGCCACTAAGACAACATCGGCCCGCAAACGACCCGCTATGCCACTGGAAACCACGCGATCTAGAAGATCTCTCTCTTGCCTGTTGCCAATATCACCAGGCAACAAAGCGGAATGATGTTTACCCTTAATGTGTAGCACACAACTTTGTGCGTTTGTTTTGACTTTTTTCTTACTCGTATGTTTCATCATCGGAGCAGCCTCATCCGTTGCATTTTTTACGGGATGCAAGAATGTAAATGTCACACCATCCCAGATCCAGCTCAGCCCTGCTTGACACGTCAACATCTCATCAGGTCTCACGATAGGCGTGGGGATTTTCAGGATGCTTTGGGTATGATTTAAAAGATGTTCCAAGTTGAAACTTGTATACGCTAAAGAGACAGGCATTTCACGTAATAAGCCGGGTAAACCCCCTGCATGATCAATGTCTGGATGTGAAATGATCAAAGCATTGATTTGCCGCACACCAAGAGCACGCAGTACGGGTGACACGACGCGTTGACCTGCATCACTGACACCGAGTCGCGGACCGACATCAAACACCAAAGAGTGACGATGGGTGCGCACAATGATTGCCCCACCTTGGCCAACATCGAGAGCCGTCAGTTGCCACGCACCCGCTGATAATGTTTGAGGTTGCCATGTCAAAGCGGGCATTAGCAAGGTCCATCCCACCCACCGCACAGGAACACCAGGAGGCTGTAAGGCCCAGACAATTCCAATTAAGGCAAGCAACAAACACCAGGCAGGCATTGCTGCAACGGACATTGAGGAACCAGGAACAAAGGCTAGCCAAGTGACGGGTACCATTGTCCAGTCTAGTGCCCAGTGTGCAAACCAAGCAATCCAACCGGCTAAGACATCTGTTCCTGGAATGAGGGCTGTGAATGCCATCAACAAGGCAAGTGGGGTCACAATAAAAGTAATGACTGGAATTGCAATCGCATTGGCGATCGGAGAAGTCACAGAAACTTGCTGAAATAAATATGCAAGTGCTGGAAGCATCGCAAGGGTAATGATCCACTGTAATCGCGCTGATTCTTTCACTATCTTCCAGCAAAGCTGACTGAAAGTCATCGCATCATTTCGGATGATTTGTGTTTGCGATCCGACATAAAACAGCACAGCCACTGCACCAAACGAAAGCCAAAATCCCGTCGCAACAGGTGACCAAGGATCAATCAACGTCACAATCGCAGCGGCTAAGCACAGCACACTTGAGGCTGAAATCGGCAAACGGGTCAACATCACTAAGCCAGAAACAAAAAGCATAAAAAATGTACGCCTTGCAGGCACACCCCATCCTGCTAATAAGCAATAAAGCCAAGCAACACATAGGGCTGCAATACCTGCCACAACTTTGGCGGGAAACCATTCTGCAACAGCCTGCCCACGCCAACGCAAACGTTTCCATAGCCAAAGCATCGATAGTCCCCCAAAGGCGGCCAACATCGTGACATGTGAGCCGCTAATCGAGACTAGATGCGTAATGCCGGTCTTATTAAAGATCTCCCAGTGCTCTGCTTTAACGCTATCCTGGTCACCAATCGCCAAGGCAATCAACACGGCGCCAAAGGTCATATCCCCTACATGCTTTCGCATGGATTGACGTAAGTACTGACGCGCGCCAGAGACCATAACTGGCATTGAAGAAAATGGGGCTTCTGTTATTAAAACGGGTTTTCCACGCACACGTCCTATTGCGCGAATGTTGCGGCTGAATAAATGCGCTTCATAATCAAAACCATGAGGATTTAACGCTCCACGCGGTTGGCGAAAAATAAGGGCTGCGCGCCAAATCTGACCAGGGCGAAGATCTTGAGGTGTTATCTCAGCGTCAGGTTTGCGCCAGACAACTTGAATATGACGAGGAATACCTTGAGGGTGCTCTAATGACTGATCACTTGGTAGAACCTGAGCTTCAAATCTCAAGCTATCGCCTTGGTCTTGAACCATTCCGGTGATCTCGAACTGGATGCGAGAGACGACATTTTCATGCGCGGATGAGAGCTGATCTGCCAACCGTAATTGCGCACGCCATGTCGACCACGATAACGAAAGCGTAAAGACAAAAATTATTATAGTTGCATGCTTGAAGTAACGAATACCTTGCTTTACAAGCAGTTTTTCCTGAACGACAGACAGCCTAGAGCAACAATAAAAAAATAGCCATGCGATGCAAACAATGACTAACAGACTCAGCAAATCGAGCCATTGCGGTAGGCGCGCGCGAGACTGTAAAAATACACATGCTGCGACGATTGAGAGCGCAATCAACCTACCCATCTAAACCTCGACGAAACACAACATCGTGCTCCGTCTTGCTCAAGCTGTCACGGGTACTTGAATGAATTAGACCTGTCGCAATACTACATATTGACAAGCGACTCAGTTAGGAGGATTTAACGACTTTGTCCGCGAGGCGACGCGCCAAACGAGGCAGGACGCGAAGCGCTGTTTGAGCGCTACCCTCAAGCAGCACCTGTTCTGTCAAACCTCTCAGCGAAGCGAGTGTTCTGGCAATCTCAGCCACTTGGCTTGGCTCATTACGCCGATTGTCATGGCACCAGGCTGGGGCAATATCGGGAGAATCCGTTTCGAGTACCAGAGCACTTAGCGGTAGCTCAACCGCCAGCCGTCGAATCTGTATGGCACGGCTATACGTCATGGCCCCCCCAATTCCTAGTGCGAAACCTCGTTCAACAAACTGATTGGCCTGTTGCATGCTGCCATTGAAGGCATGCGCAATACCGCCCCGAACCGGACTGCGTCGTAAATACTTGAGCACAATATCCTGGGATCTTCTGATGTGCAGCAGCACTGGCAAATCGAACTCGCAAGCAAGCGCCAGTTGTGCCGCATAAAATATTTCTTGCTTCTGTCGTGGGGCACCTTGAGAAATCTCAGGTACAAAAAAATCGAGTCCAATTTCACCGACGGCAACTAATTTTGGATCGTCGCGATAGCGAGTCAACAACGCATGTAGCAGTTGTAAATCTTGCTCTGAAGCGTGTTGCACGCACATTGGATGAATACCCAAGGCATAGAACCCTTGATCAAAGGTATGCGCCAGCGCACGAACGCGCTCAAAATTTCCTGCGTCAACGGCGGGAATCACAATAGCTTGGATATTTTCTTGTTGCGCACGCGCAATCACTGCATCGCGATCTAAATCGAACTCTGCAGCATCCAGATGGCAATGTGTATCAAGGCGCATCGACCAGTCGCCCAGCATCCATGTAGAGTCGTCGATCAGCCAGCGCAGCAAGTTCAGGATCGTGCGTCACGATCAGAAATGCGGTTCGAGACTCCGCATTGACTTGCTTGAGAAGCTTGAACATCTGCTGTGCGGTATGACGATCCAGATTGCCCGTCGGCTCATCTGCCAACACGCAAGCTGGGCGAGTAACTAAGGCCCGAGCGAGCGCAACCCGTTGACGCTCCCCGCCAGAGAGCTGACCTGGATAGTGGGTTGTACGCGCAGTGAGACCAACAAGCTCTAATACTTTCTGTGCTTCAGCCCGCGCACTTTCACGGCTGTCTCGACGCACAATCAAAGGCATCGCCACATTATCGAGCGCAGTGAATTCAGGTAACAAATGATGAAACTGATAAACGAAACCAAGTTCACGATTTCGTAAGCGACTACGCGCAGACTCGGACAAACCTTCGGATGGCTGTCCTGCGACGCGAATAGTGCCTGAAGTAGGTAAATCCAACAGACCCAAGGCATGTAATAAGGTGCTTTTGCCCGATCCAGAGGCACCAATGACCGCTACGAGTTCGCCTCGTTTAATGTCAAGACTCACCTCACGCAATACGTCGATGCGCGTATTGCCGTCGTCATAATATTTGCATAGGCTTTTAGCCTGTAGAGCAAAACCAACAGACTGTTCAGTCATGGCGGAGCACCTCTGCAGGTTGCAGACGAGAAGCGCGCCAGCTAGGGTAGAGCGTGGCCAAAAGCGACATCACAAGAGAAGTCACACCAATGGTCGTGATGTCAGCCATGCGAGGATCGGAGGGCAACGCACTTATAAAGTAAATCTCTCTAGGCAAAAACTGTGCACCAATGAGTCTTTCAATGGCGGGGACTAACACATCGACATTAAAGGCAATCGCAATGCCACCTACAACGCCTAGCAAAGTCCCCACTACCCCAATTAAGGCACCCTGTACCAAGAAAATGCGCGCGATCTCTCCTGGTGTTGCACCAAAACTGCGGAGAATAGCAATGTCAGATTGCTTGTCTTTGACAGCCATCACCAATGACGACAACAGGTTGAATGCTGCGACGGCAACAATTAAAGCCAATATCAAAAACATCATGCGTTTTTCAGTCTGAACAGCAGCAAACCAAGTTCTGTTATTGCGAGACCAATCGCCGATAGAAACGTTATTTGGCAACAGAGGAATGAGTGATCGGGCAATTTCTGGGGCGCGGTGCATGTCATCCACTCTGAGCCTTACGCCCGCCAGCCCGCTATCCCGAAACATTTTTGCCGCATCGGAGGCATCTACAAACGCCAGGGATGAGTCGTACTCGTAGTGACCGGAGCGGAAAGTTCCCACCAAGGTGAATTGACGCATTCTGGGGGTAAAGCCAGCCGGACTGATACTGGCGGCAGGGGCAAGCATCATGACGGTTTGACCGACTCTAACCTGCAGTAAATCAGCTAATTCTTGACCAAGCACGATACCAAAGGCACCAGGTTTGAGATCCGTAAGTTTGCCTCTCACCATTTGGCGACCCGCCTCAGAGACTTCTTTTTCTGACACGGGATCAATACCACGGACTTGAACACCTCGTAAATCCTGACCGCGCATTAACATGGCCTGCGCAGCGACAAAGGGGGCTGCGCCCGTCACTTGGGGGGATTGTTTAGCCAATTTGGCGAGGTCGGTCCATTGCTCAAGAATCTGCGTTGGATCGCCACCTGGAACAAAAATTTCGATATGTGGCAAAACAGAAAGCATACGATCGCGTACATCTTTCTGAAAACCATTCATGACGGACAACACAACGATCAGTGCAGCCACACCCAAAGCGATTCCCACCATTGACGTTGCAGCAACGAACGACACAAAGCCGTCGCGGCGGCCCCCACGGGCACCAGAGCGACTCAGGCCCGCGTAACGCGCACCAATCCAAAGTTCGTAAGGTAATTTAAACACCTCACCATTATCGCACCAAACCCCCAAAGTGGGAGCCATCCCACTACAATTCGCACTATGCATCTGATCATTCCTGGCGCCCTTCCCCCTCACTCCGTTGCGGCGGACCTCCTCCCTCACGTTCAGGAACACTGTCCTGAGTTGGTTCAACGCATCCAGCGACTCGATGCAGTCGTGACTGTTTGCCCACCCGAAGAAACGGGCTGTTCCGCGCTTGAGTTTCTTGAGCTTTCCGCGCGGGGGTCTTCCACAGAAAACGGTCACACTTTTGGTGCGAGCTTAGGTCCTCTTCGTGCAGGCATCACACAACCTGGAGAGCCTGTTTGGATCGCTGATTTGTGCTCAGTTGCCATTGGACGAGACGGCGCAGCCCTCGCTATTCCAGATTCTCTTGGGCTCACTCAAGTGCACGCAGATGCCTTATTTGATGCGGCTCAGCCTTTGTGGAGTCACAGTGGGATTTCCGTCTTGCCTATTGGGCTTGGACGGTGGAGAGTATGGCTTGCGCCAGACGCACGACTTCGCTCCATTTCACCCGCTGCGGTTTCCACCTTATCCGTTTCAGACTGGTGGCCACAGGCTGAGTCCATGAAAGCCTGGCGGAAAATTCTGAATGAAGTCCAAATGCTTTGGCATACCCATCCTGTGAACGACCAACGCGCAGCGAATGGTCTTGAACCTATCAATAGCCTCTGGCTTTATGGAGGCGCATCGGGTTGGAAACCAACCCCCCTCGCGAAAGACGATCAGTATTCCAATCTGTTGGCAAAGAGTTTCTTAGAAAACGACTGGGCGACATGGATCAATAACCTGCCCGCCTTATCAAAACAGATTGCGCAATTACCTGAACATGCCCGTCTGTCACTAGTGGGTGAACGCAAAATCGTCACACTCAGTGCACTTCAACAATCATGGTGGCAGCGCCTCATGCCCCGCCGCACACAAAATTGGACGACCTGGTGGATACGCCAAAACTAACTGTACGTAAGACAGACCCTGAAACAAGCACACGTTTGCAAGCTGCGGGCATTCATCCTCTTCTTGCTCGACTCTGGTCTGCGAGAGGTGTTTTACGTCAAGAGGATGTGCAGCTAGACTGGCCGGCGATGCTTGCGCCAAACACCCTCACCCAAGCTGAGCATGCCGCCAAGCTATTAGCCGACGCGATCGCCGCTGGCAAGCGCATGCTCATTGTGGCAGATTACGACTGTGATGGCGCAACAGCCTGCGCAGTTGGCATGCGTGCCTTGACTGAAATGGGTGCCATCGTCGATTTTTTAGTGCCCAATCGCTTCGAAACAGGGTACGGGCTGTCTCCTGCGGTTGTCGAACTGGCTTGCCATCATCACTCTGGTCGCCCTGACCTGCTCATCACTGTAGACAATGGCATTGCAAGTGTTGAGGGGGTGGCTGCGGCCAACGCGGCCGGCATCGGCGTGATCGTAACGGATCATCATCTTCCTGGGGATCAACTGCCGCATGCCCTAGCAATCGTCAATCCTAATCAGAATGGGTGCGATTTCCCTTCTAAACATCTTGCTGGCGTGGGCGTGATTTTTTATCTCATGCTCGCGCTGCGTGCTGAATTGAGAAGTCGAGGACAGTTCCCTGCAAATGGTGGGCCTCGCCTTGATGCCCTCGCGGACTTAGTAGCACTTGGTACGGTTGCCGATGTCGTTAAATTAGACGCTAACAATCGCTTACTTGTCACACGTGGCCTGGAGCGCATGCGGCGGGGCCTCATGCAACCCGGTATCCGGGCCTTGTTTGCCGTCTCGGCGAGAGATCCACAAGCCGCTAGCGCGTTTGACCTTGGTTTTGCTTTAGGGCCTCGCATCAATGCAGCAGGACGTCTTGCTGATATGGGTCTCGGCATTAGGTGCCTCATTACCAATGATGAGATGCAAGCCCTCGAATTAGCACGTGAACTAGACACCATTAATCGTGAACGCAGGCAAATCGAGAATGTGATGAAGGAACAGGCCCTTGCTGCGACCGAGTCCGTGCAGGCAGGCAAACTAGGCGCTTCGGTTTGTGTGTTTCATCCAGAGTGGCATCAAGGCGTTCTAGGACTTGTTGCGTCACGCTTAAAAGAAAAGTTTTTCCGTCCCACGCTAGCCTTTGCCCCAGCGGGTGACGATGAATTACGCGGCTCTGGTCGCTCTATTCCAGATGTGCACTTGCGTGATGTATTGGATCTTGTATCCAAAAGACATCCGGGGCTGATCCGTAAATTTGGTGGGCATGCGATGGCGGCGGGCCTGACGCTGGGTAAGGACGATTTTGATCGGTTTGTACCTGCCTTTGATCTGGCCGTCATCGAGCTCACCGGAAGATCAAGTTTTGAACCGGTGATCGAGACGGATGGCTCACTCGAAGAAGGCTATGCAAACGCCCAAGTTGCCAATATTTTGGAGCAACAGGTTTGGGGTGCAGGCTTTGCGGCCCCCTTATTTCTGGACACATTCAAGGTTCAAAGCCAAAAGCTGGTGGGCGAAAAGCATCTAAAACTGTCTGTGCAGCGCGGTCACCAGAGGTTTGACGCAATCTGGTTCAATCGTACAGACAGAGTCCCAGAATTTATCAAAATGGCTTACAGACTGGATCAAAACGTCTGGAATGGGGTTATTTCAGTCCAACTCATTGTGGAACATGCTGAAGCCGCCTGATTCAGTGCAAGTGGCTTTGGGCTGAAGCATGGGTGAGACTCCGTTAAACTACGGAGTTACACCCATATATATCGCGGAAACCAAAGCACATGGACGCTGAACGTCAAAATCAAATATCTTCACGCCTTTTAGACTATGCCGCACGTGAGGCAGTACTTCGGGGGTATCTTTGACTACGAAGTGAAAGCCGAACGACTCCATGTCGTGAATGCTGAACTCGAAGACCCCAATGTCTGGAATGACCCTAAGCGGGCCCAGGACCTCGGACGTGAGAAAAAGAGTATCGAAGACGTCGTCGCAACGCTGACGACGTTGGCGCAGTCCATTGCAGACGCCTGCGAACTGTTTGAAATGGCTGCCGCAGACAATGATGATGCCACCTTAATCGCCATTGAAACCGATGCCGAGCAATTCCAAGCGACCCTTGAGGGCATGGAATTTAGACGGATGTTTTCAAACCCGGCTGACCCCCTCAATTGTTTTCTAGATATCCAGGCGGGTGCTGGCGGAACGGAAGCCCAGGACTGGGCCTCGATCCTTTTGCGTCAATATTTACGCTACGCTGAGCGCAAAGGTTTTAAAGCCGAACTTCTCGAGGAATCTGAGGGCGAAGTCGCAGGGATCAAGTCTGCCACAATCAAAATCGAGGGTGAATATGCCTTCGGATTTCTTCGCACAGAGAGCGGCGTACATCGTTTAGTCCGTAAGAGCCCGTTTGACTCTTCAGGAGGCCGTCACACGTCTTTTGCAAGCGTTTTTGTCTATCCCGAAGTGGATGACTCAATTGAAATCGATATCAATCCCGCAGATTTGCGCGTAGATACCTACCGCGCAAGCGGTGCCGGCGGCCAGCACATTAACAAAACAGACTCAGCGGTGCGCATTACACACATTCCAACCAATATCGTTGTGCAATGCCAGAACGATCGCTCGCAGCACCGTAACCGAGCCGAAGCCATGCAAATGCTGAAGTCGCGGTTGTTCGAACTTGAAATGCGCAACCGTATGGCTGAACAACAAAAAATGGAAGATGCGAAAACCGATGTCGGTTGGGGTCACCAGATTCGCTCTTATGTGCTGGATCAGAGCCGCATTAAAGATTTGCGAACCAACGTCGAAATCTCCAATACACAAAAAGTGCTAGACGGAGATCTGGATCCATTTATTCAGGCCAGCCTGAAGCAAGGAGTGTAAATAATGACAACGTTGACAATCTTGACTGGGACCACACGTGGTTTGGGCGCGGCGATGGCAGAACAGCTCGCTGCGAGCGGCAACCATCTTGTGACGTTATCGCGCAAAAGCTCATCGGCTTTAGTTCAAATTGCCGCTGCAAAAAATACAACGCTGACACAAATTGAAGTTGATTTGGCGAATACCCAAGCAGTCATGCACGCAGCCTCGGTGCTTATACCCCTGCTCAAAGGTCATTCGCATGTGCGCTTTATTCATAATGCTGGAGTTGTTACACCTATTGCACAATCTCAACACCTGACCAACTTAGCGGCCATCAATGATGCGTTTCACGTCAACATCACCTCAGCAATCTTTTTGACTGCCCACGTGTTGAGCCAGACACCACAGGCGACAGATCGTCGTGTCATGTTGATCTCTTCTGGCGCAGGCAGAAATGTGAGTTCTGGATGGGCTGTTTATTGTGCAACAAAAGCCGCCATGGATCGGTATGCTGAAGCAGCACAACTCGACCAAGGTACCCGTGCTCGTATTGTCTCCATGGCGCCTGGTGTCATTGATACCCCCATGCAAGAAACCATTCGGGCAACCTCCAAGGACGACCTACCGTCACTGGAACGCTTTATTGGGTTTAAAGAAAATAAACAGCTGGCAGATCCAGCAACTGTCGCCCAACGTCTTCTAAAGGTTCTCGAGAGCGAAGCCTTTGGCACTCAAACCATTGACGATATTCGTCAACATCAAGCCTGATTATGACTGACAACCACACGACCCCGCACGATGAAAACCACCTGATTGCCGAGCGTCGGGCGAAGTTAGCCAACTTGCGCACCCAAGGCATCGCCTTCCCTAACGATTTTGTTCCTGCACACCGCGCTGACGCACTGCATGCCAGCTTTGGAGAACAAGATCAGGCTACGCTCGCCACGGCGACGCATCCTGCCTCCGTGGCAGGACGCATGATGCTTAAACGCGTAATGGGAAAAGCAAGCTTTGCCACGCTGCAGGACAGTACCGGACGCATTCAAATCTACCTTGAGCGCACGAGCTTGGGCGAAGATATTTACGATGCCTTCAAAACATGGGACATTGGCGACATTATTGCAATAAAAGGCTATCTCTTTAAGACGAATAAAGGTGAATTGTCTATTCACGCAACCGAAGCGCGTGTCTTGGCAAAGTCCTTA
The DNA here is from genome assembly GCA_945862495.1 of Bordetella parapertussis. Classification (GTDB taxonomy): domain Bacteria; phylum Pseudomonadota; class Gammaproteobacteria; order Burkholderiales; family Burkholderiaceae_B; genus Zwartia; species Zwartia parapertussis_G. Next base: position 10,674 of record CAMAYM010000018.1, read on the forward strand.
CGACCGCTGCCGGATAAGTTTCACGGCGTCTCGGACCAAGAGTTGCGATATCGCCAACGGTATGTCGATCTGATCATGACTGAACAAACGCGCGAGACTTTTTTGGCGCGCAGCCAGGCCGTTAGTGCCATTCGTCAGACAATGATCGATGCGGGGTTTCTCGAAGTTGAAACGCCTATGTTGCATGGCATTCCCGGTGGTGCGGCAGCCAAACCGTTTGTGACACATCACAATGCGCTCGATATGGAAATGTTTCTGCGTATTGCGCCAGAACTCTATCTCAAGCGGTTGATCGTGGGTGGGTTTGAAAGAGTGTTCGAGATCAATCGAAACTTTCGTAACGAAGGAGTCAGCCCTCGTCACAATCCCGAATTCACCATGATGGAGTTTTACGCTGCCTATACAGATTATCAGTGGCTCATGGACTTTACAGAGCAAATCATACGTGCCGCAGCGATTAAAGCTTGCGGAACAGCTACGCTGACATATCAAGGTCGCGAACTCGACTTGTCCAAACCTTTTCATCGCCTCACAATCGTTGAGGCCATTATGCAGCACGTCCCCGAGTTCACAGAAGCGCAACTTGCAGATATTGATTTTGTTAAAAATCAACTCAAAAAACGTGGTGTTGATGTCAATGCACCAAACTTGGCACTTGCCGGTTTAGGCGCTTTGCAACTAGCTTTGTTTGAGGAAACTGCCGAGTCCCAGCTCTGGCATCCGACCTATATCATCGACTATCCGATCGAAGTCTCGCCTCTTGCGCGTGAATCAGACACTCGACCAGGCATTACAGAGCGTTTCGAATTGTTCATGACGGGTAGAGAAATCGCCAATGGTTTTTCGGAGCTTAACGATCCTGAAGATCAAGCTGCGCGTTTTCATGCTCAAGTGGCTGCCAAAGATGCTGGCGACGAAGAAGCAATGTTTTATGATGCAGACTATATCCGTGCACTTGAATACGGCATGCCCCCGACAGGTGGGTGTGGTATTGGGATTGATCGCTTAGTGATGCTACTAACTGACAGCCCAAGCATTCGGGATGTCATTCTGTTTCCGCATTTACGAAAAGAAGACTAAGGTTAATCTTGGTAGGGAGTCAACCACGTCAAGCCAGCTTCAACACTGGCGCGTGGTTTGTACTCGCAACCTATCCAGCCCGTATAACCTAGCGACTCAATGCGCTTAAAAATTGAAGCATAAGCAATCTCACCCTCATCAGGCTCAGCACGGCTTGGAACTGCTGCGATTTGTATATGACCAATGTGCGGAAAATAAAGTGCAAGTTTGGTCAAAATATCTCCCTCTGCCACACCGACATGATAGACATCAAACATCAACTTGATATTTGTACGTCCACATTTTTCACGAATAGCATTTGACTCAGCCTGGGTTGAATAAAAATATCCTGGTTTATCACGCTGATTAATTGCTTCTAGCAAAATTGTCACACCGTGCTTTGCAGCAAGATCTGCTGCCCATTGGAGGTTGCTGACCAATGTATGCGTGGCAATCATATGCTGTTGGGGATGGATGATCCCCGGCAACACATGTATCGCAGAAGCACCGGCAGCAACACACCAGGCGAGCGACAATTCAAAAGACTGTTGGAAATCCCGCTCTCTACCTGGCAAAGCAGCTAAACCAGACTCACCTACACTCGCATCCCCAATTGGTGTATTTGCAGCCAACAGGGTGATGTCGTGGCGAATACATGCCTGCCTGACCAACTCAGCAGAGGTGTCATAAGGCCAATGCAACTCGATGGCGCGAAAGCCACTCGCTGCCGCACGCTCAATACGCTCGAGCAAAGGCAGTTGCGACCAGAGAAATCCTAAATTTGCCGAAAAACGCAACATCGCGTGTTCACCCAAAAATCAATAACCTGTTTTTGAAGGGCTAGAAGAAGCCTGTGCACCCCGTGCAGTCGCGACAGCAGCTTTGGCCGAATTGGCCATGAGCGCGGCTTCATTACCCGGTGTCACCATCTGAAAACCTTGCTTGATTCGCATCGCAGCTGCCTCACCGGAAGAGCAAAAAATACCGGCAATCTTGCCATGCGCAATGGCCCGTTGACGAATGTGCTCAATCGCTTTCATGACGACAGGATCGTCCGATTCAGACTTTGGTACTGAACCCAGTGCAAGTGCCAGATCATTAGGACCAATGTAAATGCCATCCAGCCCTTCAATGGCAAGAATTTTCTCTAAATTATCCAAGCCAGCCTGTGTCTCGATCATCCCCAGTGCCATAATCTCTTTGTCCGCATGCGGGTAGTAATCCGCACCGCCATACAACATGGCTCGAGCAGGACCAAAAGAGCGTTGACCCAGGGGAGGATACCGGCAAGATGAAACAAAGCTGACGGCATCATCGACTGTTGAAATCATCGGGCAAATAATGCCGTAGGCGCCGCTATCGAGCAAGCGCATGATCTGAGCGGGATCATTCCAGGGCACGCGCGCGAGGGGAATAGCTGGCGTGGCAGACAGCGCCTGAAACATTGGAAGTGCGGCATCAATGCCAATCATGCCATGCTGCAAATCTACCGTTACAGAGTCAAAGCCCTGATGGCCAATGATTTCTGCAGAATAGGAAGATGGAATGGCTAACCAACCATTGATGACGGGTTGGCCTGAAGCGATTTTCTGACGAATGGTATTGGCACGCATACATATCTCCACTGTTATTAATATGGAGGATACTTTACACGATTGCCGCCTGAACGTATCAGTGATTTTCTTTGGCGTGATTGATGGTGTAGCGCGGAATTTCTATGGTTAAGTCTTGGTCGGCGACGCGTGCCTGACACGCTAGCCTTGAGGTTGTAGAGAGTCCCCAGGCGCGATCCAGGAGATCCTCTTCTGAATCTGAGGCTTCAGCGAGCGATTGAAATCCTTGTTTAACGACGACATGGCAAGTCGTGCACGCACAGGACAGTTCACACGCATGCTCAAGCTCAACATGATTGTCCAGCAAAATACGACAAATTGATTCACCGATAGGTGCATTTTCAATGACTTTGCCCAAAGGACAAACGTCTGGATGAGGGAGAACAGTAATTTTTGGCATAAAAATCCTATAAATCTTCGAGCGATCGGCCTGTCAACGCAGCACGTATGCTTCGATCCATACGGCGTGCAGCGAAGTCATCCGTCACTGAGGAGAGTGCTTTAACTGCAGCACGAATCGCATTAACATCGTCACCGGACGTAGCCTCGCGTGTCATGTTGAGTTGTTGGGATATGCGCGTTTGCTCAGCAGCACTTAAAAGGTCCGAGTCGGCTGCTAGCGCAGCCAAAACAGACTCAATGAGTTGCTGCGCGTCGACTTGCTGCTCCCGCAACATCCGCATTTGGGCATCGTAGTCAGCTTTTGACATACCTTCTGAGAGCATACGGGATACCTCATCGTCACTTAAACCGAAAGACGGTTTGACCGTAACAGAAGACTCCACCCCAGAACCTAACTCGCGTGCTGAAACACTCAGTAAACCGTCTGCATCCACTTGGAATGTGACGCGGATACGCGCCGCACCCGCGACCATAGCAGGAATGCCGCGTAGCTCAAAGCGCGCCAATGATCGGCAATCCGACACCAAGTCGCGCTCTCCTTGAACGACATGGACCGCCAGCGCAGTTTGACCGTCTTTAAACGTCGTAAATTCTTGTGCCCGTGCAACCGGAATCGTACTGTTACGCGGAATGATATGCTCGACTAAACCACCCATCGTCTCCAAACCGAGCGTCAAAGGTGTGACGTCAAGTAGCAACCAGTCTTCGCCAGGATTACGATTACCCGCTAATAAATTCGCTTGAAGTGCCGCACCAAGCGCGACCACCTGATCAGGATCCAGATCGGTCAATGGTTCGGTGCCGAATGCTTCACCGACACTTTTACGCACCACAGGCATGCGCGTCGCACCGCCCACCATCACGACACCCTTGATGTCCTGCGTCTTAAGCGATGCATCCTTGAGCGCTTGCTGTGCACAGGAGATCGTCCGGGCAACCAGTGGCGCAGCCAAACGTTCGAAAGCTTCGCGTGTGAGTTCAAGGGCATAAGATTGCCCCTCTATGCTGACGGGCTCTGCATGTTGCGCATGCTCAGTCAAACTTTCACGCAAGCGTCGCGCTGCCGTGAGTAAAGCACGACGTGAATGAAGGCTGATAGTAGTTATCCCCTGCTTCAGAATAAAGTCATCCACGATGAGGGCATCAAAATCATCACCACCTAATCGCGTGTCACCACCTGTTGCGACAACCTCAAATACGCCACGCGTCAATCTCAACAGCGAAACGTCAAACGTCCCACCACCTAAGTCAAAGACCGTATAAACACCCTCTGATCCATGATCAAGGCCATAAGCAATTGCTGCGGCAGTCGGTTCATTCAACAAACGTAATACGTTTAAACCTGCTAGGCGTGCAGCATCTCGCGTGGCTTGGCGCTGCGCGTCGTCAAAATAAGCCGGCACCGTAATGACCGCACCCACCAAAGTATCACCGAGAGTGCCTTCCGCTAACAACTTCAGTTTTTCTAAAATCTTTGCGGCAACTTCGACGGGAGATAATCGTGCATGCTGGGTCTGAATTTTTAGATGTTGGTCCTCTTCGACAAAGTGGTAAGGCATACCTGAGCTGAGTGCTTCTGGGTACGACCTTCCCATCAGACGCTTGATTGATACAAGTGTATCTAAAGGAAATTCGGATTGCTTGGCGATTGCCACAGCACCTACGTTGATCTGCCCACCCTCTTCTACATAGACTGCTGAAGGAATCAGTGGTCGTCCTGCATCAAACAGGACTTCTGGCACACTGCTACGAACAGCTGCGACTAAAGAGTGTGTGGTGCCGAGATCAATCCCGACGGCTAAGCGACGCTGATGTGGTGCAGGAGACTCGCCAGGCTCAGAAATTTGCAATAAAGCCATATATTTGATTCAGTTGTGCACGCTGTGCCGCGTCAAGACCGTAAGGCCTAATCGATTGCGCGACATTGCGCAATCAGCTTATTTAAAAACATCCACTCGCGCACCCGCGCTGCGGCTAGATCATAGCGTTCTTGCTCAAGATAGGTACCCACTGAGGCCTCGATTTCTCGTTCCGCTTCAGTCAATTCGTCATTTAGCGTTTGTCGCAAAGAGAGACGTAAGTCTGGATCACCCTTTTGTTCTAGCACTTCATCAAGCTGCTCATGCCAAGACATCTGACGGAACAAAAAATCAGGGGACATCGCGGTATTGGTTTCAGTTTGAAGATCGATACCGGAAAGCTCGCAGAGGTAACGCGCGCGTGACATTGGATCTTTCAAAATGCGATAGGCTTCGTTTGCTTGTGAGCTCCACTGCATCGCGACTCTTTTCTCGGCAGCAGAATGTGTTGCGAAGCGATCTGGGTGAACCGCAAGTGCCACCCTTTTCCAAGCCGACTCAATGACATGTGGGTCAATATTAAAAACACGAGACAAGCCCAACAGGCTGAAATGATCCTGCGCAGAGAGCGGGCTTGACTGTGTAGCGTCCAAAAGTTTTATACCGTAAAAGACTCGCCACAACCACAGGTTGCCTTTTCGTTTGGATTACGGAATTTAAATCCTTCATTAAGACCCTCTCGCGCGTAATCGAGCTCGGTTCCCTCTAAATATGAAAGACTTTTTGGATCGATAAAAACCTTAACACCGAAGCTTTCAAACACTTGATCTTCGGATGCAGCCTCATCCACATACTCGAGTTTGTAAGCCATGCCCGAACATCCAGTGGTTCTCACCCCCAAACGCAGCCCAATACCGCTACCGCGCTTTTGTAGGTATTTGCCGATATGGTCGGCAGCCTGAGCAGTAAGTGTGACGCCCATGATTATCCTGTATGCTTGTTTTTGTAGTCCTCGACAGCTGCCTTGATCGCATCTTCGGCAAGAATCGAGCAGTGAATTTTTACAGGTGGCAGCGCAAGCTCTTCGGCGATCTGCGTATTACGGATCGTCAACGCTTCGTCTAAGGTCTTTCCTTTTACCCATTCGGTGACCAATGAGCTCGAGGCAATGGCTGAGCCACAACCATACGTTTTGAATCGGGCATCTTCGATGATGCCTGATTCATTGACACGAATCTGAAGCTTCATCACATCGCCGCAGGCGGGAGCACCCACCATACCCGTGCCAACATGATCGTCGCATTTGTCGAAGGTGCCAACATTGCGAGGATTTTCGTAATGGTCTAAGACCTTGTCGCTGTATGCCATTTGTATTCTCCAACCTGTGCGTTTAGTGGGCTGCCCACTGAACTGAATTTAAATCAATGCCTTCTTTGGCCATTTCCCAAAGAGGCGACATATCGCGTAGTTTTCCCACACGTGCTTTGAGTAATTCGACTGCAAAATCGATCTCTTTTTCAGTCGTAAAACGTCCGATCGTGAAGCGAATTGAGCTATGCGCCAACTCATCATTACGACCGAGTGCACGCAACACGTAAGAAGGCTCAAGACTCGCTGAAGTACACGCCGATCCACTCGAAACCGCTAGCTCTTTAATCGCCATAATTAAAGATTCGCCTTCGACGTAATTGAAGCTAACGTTTAGGTTGTGCGGAACGCGATGTTCCAAATCGCCATTGAGGTAGACTTCTTCGATTTGTGAGAGGCCCGCCCACAGGCGATCTCTCAACATGCGTATACGCTCGTTTTCAGTGCCCATTTCTTGCTGAGCCAAAGCAAAACATTCGCCCATGCCAACGATCTGGTGCGTAGCAAGCGTCCCCGAGCGAAAACCTCTTTCGTGTCCGCCGCCGTGCATTTGTGCCTCGATACGGATCCGTGGCTTGCGACGCACGTACAACGCACCGATACCTTTGGGTCCATAGGTCTTGTGTGCACAGAAAGACATCAGATCAACTTTAAGTGTTTGTAAATCGATCGCAACTTTACCCGTCGCTTGGGCAGCATCCACATGGAAAATGATGTTGTTGGCACGGCACAGCTCACCGATCGAAGCGACATCCTGAATCACACCAATTTCATTGTTGACGAACATCACTGAAATCAGCACCGTATCAGGACGAATGGCAGCTTTCAGTGCATCCATACTAATCAAGCCATTTTCTTGGACATCTAAATACGTAACCTCAAAACCTTGGCGCTCCAACTCACGGCATGGATCGAGCACAGCCTTGTGCTCTGTCTTGATGGTGATGACATGCTTGCCGCGCTCTGCATAAAAGGTCGCCGCGCCCTTGATGGCGAGGTTGTTTGACTCTGTCGCACCGGAGGTCCAAACGATTTCACGCGGGTCAGCATTGACCAGCGCTGCGACTTGTTCGCGAGCGTGTTCAACGGCTTCTTCGGCCTCCCAGCCATAAGAGTGGCTACGCGAGGCAGGGTTGCCCGCATGCTCATAAAGCCAAGGGATCATCTTTTCTACAACGCGCGGATCGACGGGTGTCGTGGCCGAGTAGTCAAAATAAATAGGACGGGTGGACATACTAGGACTCCTGAGTATTTTTAAAGACTAATCGAAACGGATTCTGACGAAAGTGCGGAACCGGCTGTACCGACAACGTTGACACGCACGCCAGCTCCGGAAGCTTTACTTGCCTCCTGAATCTGACGCAAGCGTTGCTGGTCAACCAAGTCTTGTAGCGAAACTGAATCTAAAAAGTCGACCATTTTGCGATTGAGCGTTGACCACAGCTCATGGGTCATACAGATACCAGATTTACCATCTGTACCGCTATCACAGGATGATTTGCCACCACAGTTGGTGGCATCAATCGGCTCATCCACTGCGAAAATGATGTCCGCAACCGTAATGTTTCGTGCCAAACGGGATAACGTGTATCCACCGCCTGGACCGCGCACACTTTCCACGAGCTCGTGGCGGCGAAGCTTGCCAAAGAGTTGCTCAAGATAAGAAAGCGAAATGTTTTGACGCTGACTGATCGCAGACAATGTGACGGGGCCGCCTTGTTGGCGGAGGGCCAGATCAATCATGGCAGTAACGGCAAAGCGACCTTTTGTAGTGAGCCTCATGACAGTATCCTTTTGAAGAAACTTTAAGCGTTTGAAGACTTACCCGACTAATAAACTCAAGTATACCTAATTCCCGACTAATTTAGTTGGGTATACCCTTAAAACATTATTGGTTTTCAGGATAAACAGACGAAAAAAAACCGCGCAACGCGCGGTTTTTCAAAATATGCCGGTTAGGCGGCCTGATATTGTGTCGCGCGCTTGCGCACCAGCTCAAGCACACCTTGGCAGGCGTCTTCGAGATAATCAAGAACTTTTCCGAAACCCTCTGGACCACCGTAGTAAGGATCTGGGACTGTGGCTTCTTCGAATTCGTTGGCAAAGCGCATCAACAACATGAGCTTGTGGTGATGCGGTTTGGGACACTGTTGTTGCAGTGCGGAGAGATTTTCCCAGTCCATCGCAAGAATCAGATCGTAATCGTGGAAGTCCTCAGGCTCTACTTGCCTGGCCTCTGCACGCGTGATCTCGTAACCACGTTTTCGGGCAGCAGCGATCGCGCGAGGATCAGGGGCCTCCCCGACGTGGAAGCTGTGGGTACCGGCGGAATCAATCCCGACGACCTCAGAAAGGCCAGCGTCATTGATAAGGTGGCGGAATACGCCTTCTGCGCTGGGCGACCGGCAAATATTGCCCATGCATACGAAGAGAACTTTTGTCATAATAGTGCGTATTGTGCGGGAAAACCCGTAACATGTCCAGATATTTTTTTATGTTTCTACAAAAACTGTCATTAAATTGTAAAAGAATTTTATCTCTTAAAAACAAATAGTTAGACTCTCTTAGTTTTCAATCACATTAAATAAATTTTACCCAAATAATTGAATAACAGATCAAATATCTTTAAAAATGCATTGATCTGCACTGTAACAATGCATTGCCCATTTTCTTAGGCACCAAGCAACAGCACACGGTCTTTAAGTATTTTTAATGCGTCTCTGGCGGCCGCCGCTTGCTCAAATTCAAGATTGCGCGCATGGTCAAGCATCAGTTTTTCTAAACGTTTAAATTCTTTAGCCAAGGCTTTTTCATCTGTCAGAAGAGCAAGTGACACTTCAGGTTCATCTTGATTTCTAAACGCGGGGGCAACAATACCGTCGATCAACTCACGAACAGCCTTTCTTACGCTGCGCGCCTCAATTCCATGCTCCTGATTAAAAGCTAACTGTTTTTTGCGACGTCTCTCAGTTTCACCCATCGCTCGCGTCATTGAGTCCGTGATGCGATCCGCATACAAAATGGCACGACCATTTAAATTTCGAGCAGCACGACCGATTGTTTGAATCAAGCTGCGATCAGAGCGCAGGAAACCCTCCTTGTCCGCATCCAAAATTGCAACTAACGAAACCTCAGGAATATCAAGGCCTTCTCTCAATAAGTTAATGCCGACTAATACATCAAAAACACCCAAGCGTAAGTCACGGATGATTTCAACGCGTTCAACCGTGTCGATATCTGAATGTAAATAACGCACGCGGATACCGTGCTCCGCGAGGTAGTCGGTCAAATCTTCCGCCATTCGCTTGGTCAGCGTCGTCACCAACACTCTTTCCTCAATTGCCACACGCAGCTTGATCTCACCCAGTAAATCATCTACTTGGGTTCTGGCAGGTCGTACCTCAACAATTGGGTCAACCAAGCCTGTCGGACGCACCACTTGTTCGACGACATTGTCAGTATGCTCCTGTTCGTATTTTCCAGGGGTGGCTGAGACAAAGATGCACTGACGCATCCGTGTTTCAAACTCTTCCATTTTGAGTGGACGGTTGTCCATCGCAGAAGGCAAACGGAAACCATAGGTCACGAGTGTTTCTTTACGTGCACGATCGCCGCGATACATCCCTCCAAGCTGCCCAATCGTGACATGGCTTTCATCGATAAACATCAGCGCATCACTCGGCAAATAATCAATCAGCGTCGGAGGTGGATCACCCGGTGCGGCGCCAGAAAGATGTCGTGAATAGTTTTCAATACCTTTACAAAAGCCCAGCTCGGTCAGCATCTCTAAGTCAAAACGTGTGCGCTGCTCGATCCGCTGCGCTTCAATGAGGTGACCGCCATCGACAAAAAACTTTACCCGCTCACGTAGCTCTTGCTTAATCGCTTCGATCGCACGCATCACTGTATCGCGTGGTGTGACGTAATGTGAACCTGGGTAAACAGTAAAGCGTGGCACCTTTTGACGGACTTTTCCCGTCAACGGATCAAAAAGCTCTAGCCCTTCTACTTCGTCATCGAACAGAGAAAGACGCACCGCCAGCTCCGCACTTTCTGCCGGAAAAATATCAATAGTTTCACCACGCGCACGAAAAGTACCTCGCGTAAATTCAGTGTCGTTGCGCTCATATTGCATGGCCACCAGACGTGCGAGGATTTCGCGACGTGGCACGCGGTCTCCAACACGCAAGGTCAACACCATTGCGTGATAGTCAGAGGGATTACCTATACCGTAAATACAAGAGACCGTACCAACAATGATTGTGTCTCGACGCTCTAAAAGGCTTTTCGTCGCAGACAACCGCATCTGTTCGATATGCTCGTTGATCGATGAGTCTTTTTCAATAAACAGATCACGGGTTGGAACGTAAGCCTCAGGTTGGTAATAATCGTAATAAGAAACAAAATATTCAACGGCATTTTTAGGGAAAAACTCTCTCATCTCCGCGTAAAGCTGCGCCGCTAAGGTCTTGTTGGGCGCGAGTACCACCGCAGGTCGACCGAGGCGCGCAATCATATTCGCCATGGTGAATGTCTTGCCCGAACCCGTTACCCCTAACAACGTTTGCATCATGAGACCATCTCTCACGCCTTGCTCGAGCTGATTGATGGCGTTAGGCTGATCCCCACCTGGAGGATAGGGTTGATACAAGTGAAAGGGACTATCTGGATAGTCGACGTAACGCGGCTCTTCTTTGCCCGTGGAGATTGTTGCGGGCAATACTGGAATCGACACTCTGGCGGCTGCGATCCCCTCGTGCATGATGGCAGGAGGCAAGGATTGACCTGATACGCTATCGATGACGTCATCGTCAAGAAGACTCCGCTCTGTTGGGAACGGATCTATCGAGGGGTGAACAGGCATTTCTTTGGGTGGAGTGTTAGAGGCCATGCTAGACTTATCAGGGTAACCCCTCGGATGCGGGGTAACCATCTATTATGTTCTCTGTTGGTCAGAGCGTCCACCCAAAATATTAAGTGGTATTGAAAATTTGTGCTACTCAACATTACCTTGACCATTATCTAGCTCTTACAATTAAGCCTTCTCCTTCTTGCCTCTCAATTAACAGAAACCCAAATGAGCACCCTTTTTCAATCCGTAGAACTCGCCCCACGTGACCCGATCTTGGGTCTGAATGAACAATTCAATGCCGATACCCGCGCGCACAAGGTAAACCTTGGTGTGGGCGTCTACTACGATGACAACGGCAAAATCCCTTTGCTTTCTGCTGTTCATCAAGCTGAGGTGACGCGCGTTGAAGCGGCTGCTGCGCGCGGGTATCTGCCCATTGAGGGCATTGCCGGCTACAACAAAGGTGCTCAAGAGTTGGTGCTTGGTAAAAACTCTCCTTTGATCGCTGCGGGTCGTGTCCTGACGATGCAGGCGCTCGGCGGAACAGGCGCATTGAAAATCGGCGCTGACTTTATCAAGCAGTTGGTACCCAATGCAAAAGTCGCTATTAGTAATCCTAGCTGGGAAAATCATCGCGCGCTGTTTGAACGTGCCGGTTTTGAAGTCGTGAACTATCCTTATTACGATGCGGCAACGCATGGTTTAGACTTTCAGGGAATGCTCAACGGATTGCGCGCACTGCCTGCTCAAAGCGTGGTCGTTTTACATGCATGCTGCCATAACCCAACTGGCGTGGATTTGACGACAGATCAGTGGCGTGAAGTTGCCAAGGTCATTAAAGACGCCAACCTCATTCCTTTTCTTGACATCGCCTACCAAGGCTTTGGTGATGGTTTGGAGCAAGACGCATCAGCCGTGCGACTCTTTGCCGATCTTGATATGACCATGTTTATTAGTTCATCTTTTTCAAAATCGTTCTCACTTTACGGAGAGCGCGTCGGCGCCTTGACGATCGTCACGGGAAGCCGAGACGAGTCAAACCGTGTACTGAGCCAGGTCAAGCGCGTCATCCGCACCAACTACTCCAATCCCCCTACCCACGGTGGCACAATTGTGTCGACGGTACTCAACACTCCAAAACTTTTTGCACTTTGGGATCAAGAACTCGCCGGGATGCGGGATCGCATTCGCTTAATGCGCCAACAACTAGTCGAAAAGCTTGCAGAAAATGGCGTGACAAAAGATTTTAGTTTTGTAATGCGCCAGCGCGGCATGTTCTCTTTTTCTGGCTTAAGTGCCGCTCAAGTTGAGCGTTTACGTGCAGAACATGCGATTTATGCGGTGAGCAGCGGACGAATTTGTGTCGCCGCCTTAAACAGCCACAATATTGATGTAGTCGCTAAAGCCATTGCCAGCGTCATGAAAGACTAAACACCGGCTCAAAAAGTCGTGAAACAGCTCCGCTTCGTTGGAGCTGTTTTTTTATACAGATAATATTTGCCATTATTATATAAATGATGCAAAATATGGGCTGTATATAAAAACAGCACTGTATATGTGCACACGTCTGAGAGCTTAACTGTGACTATCAAACTAACTGACCGGCAACAGCAAATTTTAGATTTGATCCGCGAGGCGGTGACAAGCACCGGATTTCCTCCTACTCGGGCGGAAATTGCGCAAAAACTAGGTTTTCGCTCCGCCAATGCTGCGGAGGATCATTTGCGTGCTCTCGCGCGTAAGGGCGTGATTGAACTCACAGCGGGCGCGTCACGGGGCATCAGACTGACCGAAAGTGCTGCCGACTTCACGTTACAGGGAAATTTCGAAGCTGAAACTGCCCGCATGCAAGATGATGCAGAATACGATGCCCACTCAAACACTAGTCGCGTTCACTTAAAGCAATTTCCCGATATGGGCCAGATGCTTGTTCCTCTTATTGGTCGGGTCGCTGCAGGCTTTCCCATGCTGGCTGCTGAAAATATCGAAAAAGAAATCTCAGTCGATCCCAATATGTTCGACCAACTCCCTGACTACTTGCTTAAAGTCAAAGGTCTGAGTATGAGAGATGTCGGCATTTTGGACGGCGATTTACTCGCAATCAAAAAAACCAGTGATGCAAGGAACGGACAAATTATTGTTGCGCGTATTGATGACGAAGTGACAGTCAAACGTCTCCATAAACAAGGCAACCATATCGAGTTATTACCCGAAAATCCTGATTTTGAACCGATCGTGATTCAACCTGGTCAAGACTTCTCGGTCGAAGGTATCGCTTTGGGGCTCATCCGTAACACACCATTGCACTAACAATCCTCAGGCACCACCAGCCATTCCTATCAAGCGCCGCACTTCGTGCGGCGTTTTAATTTTCCTTCCAACGCTCTAAGGCTCGACGATTGCGCTTAGTGGGGCGTCCAGCAATTTCCTGAGAAGGCTCACTGTAAAAACGTCTATTTTCAGCAACTGTCTGACGCGCTAAAAAGCTTTCTGGTGTTTCTTCATAAAGCAAACGTGCAAGCGGTGCAGATTTACGCTGCTCGGTAATGCCTCGAACAACCAACTCAAAACGTTCTTGCTCGCGATTAATTTTTAACCGCTCACCTACCTTGATTAAGCGCGCAGGCTTCGCACGATCATCCGACACCAATACACGGCCCGCCTCAATCGCTGCAGCCGCTAAGGTGCGTGACTTGTAAAAACGTGCGGCCCATAGCCATTTATCGAGTCGAACAGCATCAACAAATACTTGCATCAAGAAGACCACTCCAGAACAAAAGAGGCGCCCAAAGGCGCCTCTTTCTTAAAGATTTGAGAAAAAACACCTCATCACAAATGACTTAGTGCTTAATCACAGGGTCTGTCGTTGAAACAATCTCGGGCTTTGCGACCGCTTCTTTCGCAACGACGGACTCTTCAGGAAGAGGAGTGGTAGGACCAGAGAGCGCCACCTCTAAGACCTTATCAATCCAACGAACCGGCACAATCTCCAGATGATTTTTGACGTTATCAGGAATCTCTGCCAGATCCTTGACGTTTTCCTCAGGAATCAAAACAGTCTTGATACCACCGCGATGCGCTGCAAGTAGCTTTTCTTTTAGTCCACCGATCGCAAGGACCTCTCCACGCAAGGTAATCTCACCTGTCATCGCTACATCTGCGCGAACAGGAATATGCGTCAGAGCTGAAACAATCGCTGTTGTAATCGCGATGCCCGCAGAAGGACCATCCTTAGGCGTAGCGCCCTCTGGAAAGTGAACGTGAATATCGCGCTTATCAAATACCGTATCCGGAATTCCCAGACGAGCCGCGCGAGCACGCACAACACTTCGTGCTGCTTCAACGGACTCTTTCATTACGTCTCCGATTGAACCGGTACGTTGGATCACACCTTTTCCAGGCATATCTGCAACTTCGATCGTGAGCAAATCACCTCCGACCTCTGTCCATGCTAAGCCTGTAACTTGCCCAATTTGATTTTCTTTTTCCGCCATTCCAAAGTTATAACGACGCACACCCAAGTAGTCGCTCAAATTGTCGGAGGTAACGACCACTTGTGCGATGGACTCATTAGACTTTGCAGCCTTTTTCGCCTCGCTTTCTGCGAGCAGTTTCTTGACAACTTTACGACAGATCTTTCCAACGTCACGCTCGAGAGAGCGAACGCCAGCTTCACGCGTGTAATAACGAACAATGTCACGAATCGCTGACTCTTCAACGACGAGCTCTTCGGGCTTGACGCCATTGTTCTTCATCACTTTAGGAACAAGGTGATCAAGCGCGATATGGATTTTTTCATCCTCCGTATAGCCCGACAGACGAATCACTTCCATTCTATCCAGCAAAGCCGGTGGAATATTTAAAGTGTTACTGGTCGCAACAAACATTACGTCAGACAAATCGAAATCCACCTCAACGTAATGATCTTGGAAGGTGTGATTTTGTTCGGGATCCAATACCTCAAGCAATGCGGACGCAGGGTCACCGCGGAAATCCATGCCCAACTTGTCGATTTCATCGAGCAAGAATAAAGGATTCCTCACCGCAACTTTTGACATGTTTTGCAAAATCTTTCCGGGCATCGAACCGATATAGGTCCGACGGTGTCCACGAATTTCAGCCTCATCACGCACACCACCTAAGGCCATGCGAATGAACTTACGATTTGTAGCTTTGGCAATAGACTGCCCAAGTGATGTTTTACCAACACCGGGAGGACCCACCAGGCACAGAATCGGAGCTTTGACCTTATCAACACGCTGTTGGACAGCAAGGTATTCAAGAATACGCTCTTTGACTTTATCTAAGCCATAGTGATCATTATCGAGCACGCTTTCAGCGTTAGGGATCGAGTTATTGACCTTACTCTTTTTGCGCCATGGCAAAGAAATCACTGTGTCGATGTAATTTCGAACAACAGTCGCCTCTGCAGACATAGGCGACATGAGTTTCAGCTTTTTGAGCTCACCATCCACCTTTTTACGTGCATCTTTGGGGAGGTGGGCCGCCTCAATTTTCTTTTCAAGCTCCTCGATATCCGCGCCCTCTTCACCCTCGCCTAATTCTTTTTGAATAGCCTTGACCTGCTCATTCAAATAGTAATCACGCTGACTCTTTTCCATCTGCTTTTTAACGCGACCTCGAATACGCTTTTCGACTTGTAATATGTCGATCTCAGTTTCAAGTTGCGAAAGCAATGCCTCGAGTCGCTCAGACGTCGAGATGATCTCAAGCATTTTTTGCTTCTGTTCAAGCTTTAAAGGCAAATGGGCAGCAATCGTATCCGCCAAGCGGCCAGCATCATCAATCCCAGCCAAAGAGGTCAGAATTTCAGGAGGAATCTTTTTATTAAGCTTTACGTACTGTTCGAACTGACTGACGATGGCTCTACGTAATGCCTCGATCTCTGCACCGGTCGTAACATCAGGCGCAATGGGCACGAGTTCAGAAGTGAAATGCGTCTCCACATCCTGAATATTGGTCACGCGCGCGCGTTGCGCACCTTCAACCAGCACTTTTACCGTACCGTCCGGAAGTTTGAGCATTTGCAGAATAGTTGCGACACAACCAATCTCATACACGTCATCGGGGGTGGGATCGTCTTTTCCGGCTGATTTTTGAGCCGCCAGCATAATGCTTTTGCCGGCCTCCATCGCGGCCTCAAGTGCCCGAATAGAACGGGGACGACCAACAAAAAGAGGGATCACCATGTGTGGGAACACGACAACGTCGCGTAATGGCAACAAGGGCAAATTGATAGGTTCAGAAGGCAGGGTCTGATGTCCGGACATAACGTCTTCCTAAAAAAAACTCGGCGAATCCTAACTGGGCAGCCGATACAAAGCCCGTGTTTCTACGAATAGCTTCGTTATTGGGACGATAGCCTAAATTTCAAGTTTTAACCCCTAAATAATGCAAAAGCCCCTCAAGAGGGGCTGGGAAATTTAATAAAGTCCGTAAAACAAAATCAAGCTGCAGCATCCCGAACCGCTGGCGGTTTAGCAATAGGCTTGAGCTCATTTGCATCCGCAAACACCACTAAGGGCTTGCCCTCACCAGTAATGGCGGTTTGGTCAAGCACCACGCGCTTGATATTGCCTTGGGTCGGCAACTCATACATCGTATCCAATAATGCAGACTCGAGGATAGAACGCAAGCCGCGCGCGCCAGTTTTGCGCTTGATTGCTTTGCGGGCAATCGCCTTTAACGCATCTGGACGGATCTCAAGCTCTGCACCTTCCATCGCGAACAGTTTTTCAAACTGCTTGACCACCGCGTTTTTTGGCTCGGTCAAAATTTGCATCAGCGTGTCTTCGTCTAACTCTTGCAAGGTTGCAATCACTGGCAAACGACCGACGAGTTCAGGAATTAATCCAAACTTGACCAAGTCTTCGGGTTCAACCTCTAAGAACGTATCACCCGTTGACCTTTCCGATTTGGACTCAACCGAGGCCCCAAAACCAATACCTGAGCGCTCAGTACGATTACGAATCACTTTTTCTAAGCCATCGAAAGCACCGCCAACGATAAATAGAATGTTAGTCGTATCGACTTGGACAAAATCCTGGTTGGGATGCTTGCGTCCGCCCTGTGGTGGAACAGAAGCAACCGTACCTTCGATCAGTTTAAGTAGCGCCTGCTGAACACCTTCACCAGACACATCACGCGTAATGGATGGATTGTCAGCTTTGCGGGAAATTTTGTCGATCTCGTCTATGTAAACGATCGCGCGCTGTGCTTTTTCAACTTCGTAATTGCAGTTTTGCAACAGCTTTTGAATAATGTTTTCTACGTCCTCACCAACATACCCTGCCTCGGTCAATGTGGTGGCATCTGCCATCACAAAAGGGACATTTAACTGGCGTGCCAATGTCTGCGCAAGCAAGGTCTTGCCCGAACCTGTCGGACCAATCAGAAGAATATTGCTTTTTGATAATTCAACGCCATCGCCCTTGATTTCAGCATGACGTAAACGCTTGTAATGGTTATAAACAGCGACAGCCAAAACACGCTTTGGTGCAGTCTGTCCAATCACATATTGATCCAAGAATGCCTTGATTTCAGCCGGAGTCGGCAAATCAGTCTTGATAGACTCTTTAGCATTCGCTTGAGCCTCTTCGCGAATAATGTCATTGCATAAGTCAATGCACTCATCACAAACAAACACCGAAGGACCCGCAATCAGCTTGCGCACTTCATGCTGAGCCTTGTTGCAAAATGAGCAATGCAAGACTTTTGTTGTTGCAGATCCCTTTTTTTCGGACATAAGCTTCCTGTAGGTCTTGGGCCGGAGCGTCTTAGACGGTATCCGCGCGTGATGTCAGTACTTTGTCGATCAGGCCATAGGCCACAGCGTCAGGGGCAGACATAAAGTTGTCACGCTCAGTGTCAATCTCTATACGCTCAACAGACTGACCCGTATGTTCGGCCAACATCTGATTTAAGCGGGCACGCAAATCAAGAATCTCACGCGCCTGGATCTGAATGTCAGAGGCCTGACCCTGTGCACCGCCCGAAGGCTGATGAATCATGATGCGTGAATTGGGGAGTGAGAAACGCTTGCCTTTTTGGCCAGCTGCCAACAGGAAAGCACCCATACTCGCTGCTAAACCGGTACAAAGTGTTGACACTTCGGGCTTGATAAAACGCATCGTGTCGTAAATAGCCATGCCTGCGTAAACGGATCCGCCAGGTGAGTTGATGTAGAGCGCGACGTCCTTATCAGGATTTTCGGACTCTAAAAACAACAGCTGCGCGACCACTAAATTGGCGGAGTGGTCATTGACAGGTCCCACCAAAAAAATCACACGCTCTTTAAGGAGACGCGAGTAAATATCGTAGGAGCGCTCACCACGGCCCGATTGTTCAACCACCATCGGTATGTAACCAAGCCCGGTGGGCGTCACAGAGGCGCCACCGTGCATGGATGCATAGAAATCGGTAAAAAGTTGCATTTAGGCTGTTCCCATCACTTGATCAAAGGGGACCTGCTCGTCTTCGACCTGCGCCTGAGCCAATGCATGCTGGACAACGTTGTCCTCAAGCACGATGCCTTCGACCTCGGAACGGCGAGCACGATCTGAAAGATAATAACTCACGACTTCAGCAGGCTTTTCGTAATTGGCTGCGAACTCTTCAATCCGGGCACGAACCTGCTCAGGCTTTGCCTGAAGCTGCGCTTTTTGAACAAGTTCAGAGACCAAAAGGCCCAAGCGGACACGGCGCTCAGCTTCGGCGGTGAACGCATCAGCAGGAATCGGCATCTTGTCGGCATTTGGCACGCCGCGCTGCGTCAACTCTGCGCGGGCAGCTTGAACACGTGAATCGCACTCGCTATCAACTAAGGATTTCGGCACATCAAACGTAGCGGCACCAATCAAAGCATCCATGACACTGTTTTTAGTGCGTGCAAGCGTACGCGCTTTGACTTCGCGCTCAATATTGCCGCGAATATCAGCAAGCAACTTCTCAACGTCACCTTCTACCTGACCCAAGGATTTAGCAAACTCGGCATCCATGACCGGCAAGACAGGCTCAGCAACTTCTTTGACAGTAATCGTGAATTCAGCTGTTTTTCCAGCAACGTCCTTGCCGCCGTAATCGGCGGGAAAGGCTAAGGGGAAAACCTTGGATTCGCCAGCTTTCAAACCGCGGACAGCCACCTCAAACTCAGGCAACATGCGGCCTTGTCCAAGTACAAAAGGGAAATCTTGAGCTGTGCCGCCATCAAAGGGGACGCCATCGATCGTACCAACAAAGTCAAGGGTGACGCGATCTTCATCCGTTGCAACGCGACCCTCTTTTGCCGCATAGTCGGCGCGCTGTTTACGCAGGATGTCAACCGTGCTTTGAACCTCGGCATCGCCCACTGTTGTGACTGCACGTTTGATTTTCAATGTCGACAAGTCGGGCAGCGTAACCTCTGGGTACACCTCAAATACTGCGTAAAAGGCTAAGGTACCCTCAGGGGTGCCTTCGGTTTTAGGCTCAAGCTTAGGTGAACCTGCAATACGCAAACCTGAAGCTTCGATGGCTTGTTCAAACGCCTGACCGACCTTATTGTTGATCATGTCATAACGAATACCGGCGGAATGCGTACGCTCGAGCATGGCCATTGGCACTTTTCCAGGACGGAAGCCAGGGGCCTTGGCGGTGCGGGATACGCGCTTGAGTTCAGCCTGAACAGCTTTTTCGACGTCGGCCAACAAGACCGAGATTTCGATGCGGCGCTCGAGGCCGGAAAGGGTTTCAACCACAGGTTGCATGAAAATCTACCAAACAAAGAGGACGGAAAGCACAGGAAAGGACCCGCGCCGTATCAAAGAACAGTGTTGGTGCGAAGGGCGGGACTCGAACCCGCACACCTGTTACGGCGTCAGGACCTAAACCTGGTGCGTCTACCAATTTCGCCACCTTCGCAATAGCCAGACATTGTAGCGCACACTAAGCAAGTTTTCCGCCCCACCCTGTCAACCAACTGGTTAAAATGTCGGAATGAATCCGCGCCTCGATACTTTACAGCCCTATCCGTTTGAAAAACTGAGAGCATTATTAGCTCAGTCAAACTCTGCCGCCTCTGGCTTGCGGCCAATCAATCTCTCTATTGGCGAGCCCAAACATCCGGCACCTGATTGCGTGAAAGCGGCCATTATTGGAGGCTTAGACGGCTTGTCCGTTT
Organism: Bordetella parapertussis; assembly: GCA_945862495.1. Taxonomy (GTDB): domain Bacteria; phylum Pseudomonadota; class Gammaproteobacteria; order Burkholderiales; family Burkholderiaceae_B; genus Zwartia; species Zwartia parapertussis_G. The sequence goes on from CAMAYM010000018.1 coordinate 30,945, forward strand.
ACCCCCCCACCAAAGGTGACCCCAAACTGCGTCAAGCTATTAGCGCGTGGATCGGTCGTCGCTACGACATTCCCTGCCCAGACCCAGAAACCCAGATTTTGCCTGCGCTTGGTTCACGCGAAGCACTTTTTGCCTTTGGCCAGGTTGTCCTCGATGGATCAAAAGATAGCTTGGTGGTGTGTCCAAACCCCTTTTATCAAATTTATGAAGGCGCTGCCCTAATAGGCGGCGCTACGCCTTTTTACGTCAATTCTGATCCTGCCAAAAACTTTCGTTGTGATTGGTCAACGGTTCCTGCCGAGGTTTGGGCACGCACACAAATGCTCTTTGTTTGCTCCCCAGGTAATCC
>CAMAYM010000019.1 GCA_945862495.1 Bordetella parapertussis
GCCTGAGGGCATGAATATCGATAAGCTTTTGCGTGCCCAGATTGCCATTATTTTGTTTGCGGCTGCCTACATGGCCGAGACGATTCGTGGTGGATTGCAGGCGATTCCCAAGGGACAGTTTGAGGGCGCGGATTCTTTAGGCCTCAGCTATTGGCAGCAAATGCGTTTGATCGTTTTGCCCCAAGCCCTCAAGATTGTGATCCCCCCCCTGGTGGGATTGTTTATCGCCTTATTCAAAGATACCTCGCTGGTCGTCATTATCGGTATTTTTGATTTGACTCAGGCGGCCAAGGTCGCGTTGACCGATCAAGCTTGGCGCGGCTTTAGTGTCGAAGTCTACATTTTTATTTCCGCGATTTATTTCGTATTTTGCTACTCAATGTCCAAGTACAGCCAGTCACTTGAAAAGCGACTCGCAACTGGTCATGAGCGTTAGGGGCTGCGCGCCAATCTCTGGGCGCGCCCGATCTCTGGAGAATATGTATGGCTGATGCCATCATTCGCATGAAAGATGTCAACAAGTGGTACGGCAAGTTCCACGTGTTGCGCAATATCAATCTGGATGTCGCTCAAGGTGAGCGTATCGTTGTGTGCGGCCCCTCTGGTTCTGGAAAATCAACGTTGATTCGTTGTATTAATCGGCTCGAAGAACATCAGAAAGGTCAGATCATTGTGGATGGTACCGAAATCACCAATGATTTGCGCGATGTCGAAGCGATTCGACGTGAAGTGGGCATGGTGTTTCAGCACTTCAACCTGTTTCCACACCTGACTGTGCTGGAAAATCTGACCATTGGTCCGATTTGGGTATTGAAAACACCTAAAGCTGAAGCCGAAGCTCGCGCCATGAAGTATCTGGAGCGCGTCAGAATCAGTGAGCAGGCGCTAAAGTTCCCCGGGCAATTGTCGGGTGGACAGCAGCAACGTGTCGCGATTGCGCGCTCGCTGTGCATGGACCCCAAGATCATGTTGTTTGACGAGCCGACTTCTGCCTTGGATCCAGAGATGGTTAAAGAAGTCTTGGACGTTATGGTTGGACTGGCCGAAGAGTCCGGTATGACCATGATATGCGTCACGCATGAGATGGGTTTTGCGCGCAAAGTTGCAGACCGTGTGATTTTTATGGATCAAGGTGAGATCATCGAGCAAAATACGCCCGACGCTTTCTTTGATAATCCTCAGAACGAACGCACCAAGCTTTTCCTCAGCCAAATTCTCCATTAAGCGAAACGATCATGATCACGACTCACCGTAGACTGCGCAGAATTTTATTGTTAACGCTTGGTCTGAGCAGCGTGTCGTTTGGAGCGGTCGGATACGCGCAGTCATCCAATGATTGGCCTACCAAGCCCATTCGTTTTGTCGTGCCTTACCCACCAGGCGGCCCTTTGGATACGATGGCTCGTTTGCTCGCTGAGCAGGTGAAGCCCACCCTTGGTCAATCTGTGATTGTGGAAAATCGACCTGGCGCGGGTGGCAATATTGGTGCAGATCTGATTGCGAAGGCACAGCCTGATGGCTATACCTTGGTGATGGGCGCGGTCGCAACGCATGCGATCAATCCCGCGCTTTACAGCAAGATTCCTTACGACGCAGTGCGTGATTTTGCACCGATTGCGCTTGTAGCCTCTGTGCCCAACGTTTTGATTATCAATAAAGAATTTGCGGATAAACATAGCATTCGCACTTTGCAAGACTTGGTGAAATATGCCTTGACGCATCCAGGCAAGTTGAATTACGGTTCGGGTGGTTCAGGTAGTGCAGGACATCTTGCGGGCGAGCTGTTGTCTGCTCGCACGCAGATCAAAGCTGTTCATATTCCTTATCAAGGTGCTGCGCCTGCAAAGCTGGCCTTGTTATCGGGACAGTCTGAATTTATGTTTGACAATCTTGCTTCCGCAGCAAGTTTGATTAAAGAAGGCAAGGTCGTGGCCTTGGCTGTCACGACTGACAAGCGCTCAGATATTTTGCCTGAGGTGCCGACCGTTCAAGAGGCAGGAGTCAAGCCGTTTGATATTGGCACATGGTTTGGTGTGTTTGCCACTTCGGGTACGCCACCTGCTGTGATCACCAAGCTTCACCAAGCCTACAGCGCTGCTTTGGCGGATCCAGCCGTTCAAACACGCCTCAAACAAATGGGATCGAATGCACTGGCATTGACACCGGCTCAGTTTGCCGAGATGGTGGTGAAGGAGCGTCAAAAGTATCTAGAGCTGGTCAAGCTCTCAGGTGCAAAAATCGACTGACTGGCTTAACGCTGACGGAGCGTTTCGCCTGCTGCGGGTGATAGTTTCCAAAAAGACAGACTGGCTAGCGCACATAAAACTCCGATTACAACAAAACCGACCATTACATCCGCAGCGATGAGCGTGTCGCTGTTTCGCCAAGCCATACTCAAGCTCAGCGCTTCGGCGGCGACCCCGACACCTAAACTGACACCGAGTTGCTGAGCCATCGCGGCAAAACTGCTGGCGCGACTCATGCCTGCCTGGGCGATATCGGCGTAGGCAAGTGTATTGACCGCCGTGAATTGCAATGAACGGAAAAATCCACCAATCAATAGAATCCCGAGCATGAGCACTGCTGGCATATCGGGCGTAAAGCCTGCGCAAGCCGCTAAGCTCGCTCCCGTCAATATCGCGTTGAACGTCAATACAACTCTGTAGCCCCAGCGGTTCAGAATCCGCGGGGCAGCCATTTTCATGAGAAGCGAACCCACTGCGCCGACAAAGGTAATCAGGCCCGCAGAGAGTGCGCTCATGCCAAAGCCGATTTGCAGGAGAAGTGCGAGTAAATAGGGTGTTGCGCCTACAGCGAACCGGCACAAGTTGCCAGCAAGCACGGCGGCGCGGAACGTTGGGATGCGCAACAAAGTCAGGTCGATAATTGGGTTGGGGTGCCGACGTGCATGAAAGACATACAGATAGCCGGTGAGAAGACCCGTTCCAATCATCGCGATTGAGATCCATGCCGCGGGGCCGCCGTGGCCGAGGGATTCAAAACCGCTCACTAAAGCCGCCATGCATACTGCACTGAGTAAAAATCCAACAATATCCAGGCGGGGTATTTGAACCTCCGCTGGAAGCTCTTTGACATAGCGCACAATGAGCCAAACGCCAAGGATGCCGATTGGAATGTTGATCAGAAAAATCCAATGCCACGAGGCATAGGTCACGAGCAGGCCACCAAGGGGGGGGCCAGCCATGGGGCCGATCAGTGCAGGCATGGATAAAAAAGCCATTGCTTTCAAAAGGTTATGCTTAGGTATGGTCCGCAACAAGATGATGCGGCCCACTGGGACCATCATGGCACCGCCCAGTCCTTGCACGACGCGGGAGATCACCAACTGCGTCAGAGAGTTTGAGAGCGCGCAGGTCAAGGAGCTGAGTGTAAACAGCACGACGGCTGCGATAAATATCTTTCGGGCGCCGAAGCGATCTGCCGCCCATCCGCTGACAGGAACAAACATGGCCACCGAAATCAAATAGGAAGTGATCGTGATATTCATGCTGATCGGGTCTGAGCCCAAATCACGTGCCATCGCGGGGAGTGCCGTGGTGACAACCGTCGAGTCCAGCATTTGCATCAGCAGCGCACAGCCGACAATAAAGGGCAGAATGCGTTGAGCAGGTGTGGGAGGATCGAGAAGTGGGCTAGTCATGGGCAGCTCTACAGTACACTAGCGAACAGTCTAACCTTTTTGTTGATAAGTGATGGCAGACCAATACACCTCCGAAATCACGCAGTTCCTCCAGAAATTTAAGTCGGAGCACCCTGACGTGGAGCAACGCCAGCGCGATGGTCGCGCTCGCCTCTGGGATCGCCCTCAGGATCCAGAGCAAATCGAGGAGTTTAAACAGGCACGCGTGCGTCAAACTCCTTACGTTTACCAGAACAACTAAATCCGAATGGTTGCGAATCAAGTTTCGGGCGATAGTCTGAATGCGTTGGTAGATCCGTCGATTGATACGACACCCGATGTCATCGATGCGGTGGCACTCGCTCGGCTTTATGGCGAGCCTTTGTTCGCCTTGCCCAATGATTTGTACATCCCTCCCGATGCCCTTGAAGTGTTTCTGGAAACCTTTCAGGGACCTTTAGATTTATTGTTATATTTGATTCGCAAGCAGAACTTCAATGTTCTGGATATTCCGATGGCGGAGGTGACGCGGCAGTATTTGTCATATGTCGACCAGATTCGGATGCACAATCTTGAGCTTGCTGCTGAATATCTTTTGATGGCAGCGATGCTGATCGAGATCAAAGCACGCATGTTATTGCCGGTAAAGAAATCGGATTCTGGTGAAGAGCCAGAAGACCCGCGTGCTGAATTGGTCAGGCGGTTACTCGAATACGAGCAGATGAAACTTGCCGCACAGCGTCTGGATGCGCTGCCTCAGTTGGGACGTGATTTTCAACGAGCTCAAGCCTTTGCCGATCTGCGTATTGAGCGCGCGTTACCCGAGGTCAATGTAGAGGATTTACGGCAGGCTTGGATTGATATCCTGAAACGCGCTAAGCTCAACGCGCACCATCACATCACACGTGAGCAGCTATCAGTGCGCGATCACATGACGCACATTTTGCGTCGCTTATCTGATGTGCGTTTTATCGAATTCGGTGAGCTTTTTATGGAACGCATTTCTGAGGGTGCAGCGGTCGCAGTGGTGGTCGTGCATTTTCTGGCCTTGCTAGAGCTTTCAAAAGAGTCCCTGCTCGAAATCACACAGGCTGAGCCGTATGCCCCGATTTATGTGCGACTGGCTTACACCAGCGCAGCGGTCTGATTTGTCGATCCACCGAATGCGGAGAATGTATTGAAGGTTGTACACACCATTGAGGCGTTGCGCGATCAACTGAGAGGTCAGTTGCGCGTTTCTTTTGTACCGACGATGGGTAATTTGCACGAAGGTCACCTAGCACTCATGAAGCTTGCCAGGCAACACGGAGATCCGGTTGTTGCAAGCATCTTTGTCAACAGGCTACAGTTCGGACCCAACGAGGATTTTGAACGATATCCTCGGACGTTGCAGGACGACATTGCAAAGCTTGAGCGCGATCGCAATGTTTACGTGCTGTTTGCACCAGACGAGAGAGAGTTATATCCAGAACCTCAAAGCTACCGCGTTCAGCCCCCGCAAGAACTCGGAGATATTCTCGAAGGAGAGTATCGTCCAGGTTTTTTTGGTGGTGTGAGTACGGTAGTGCTCAAACTTTTTTCATGTGTGCAGCCCCGCGTAGCGGTGTTTGGAAAAAAAGATTACCAACAGCTGATGGTGATACGCAATATGTGCCGACAGTTTCAGTTGCCTGTCGAAATTATGGCGCATGAAACCGTTCGCGCGGATGACGGTTTGGCGTTGTCGTCGCGGAATGCCTATCTTCAGCCTGCAGAGCGCAAAGAGGCACCGCAGTTGTACGCATTATTGCAGTCGATGCAGCGCAAGTTAAAGTCTGGTCAACACAATGTGGCGGAACTCGCGAGCGAGGTGGCTGAATTGTTGAACAAGCGAGGTTGGGAGGTGGACTATGTCGCCATCAGACGCTGCAGGGATCTGCATCACCCCACCCACGAACAAGTGACAGCGGGAGAACCGCTCGTCGCACTCGCCGCAGCCAAGCTAGGCGTTACCCGTCTGATTGACAATCTTGAGCTTTGATTCTTGACACTTCGGTGTCGATATCCGTTGCACTGTCAATACGTACCTAGGGTTAATCCGCCTGTCAGATTTGACAGCTTTCCTGCACGGTCTCGGTCTGCCAGACTTCTCTTCGTGATGATACGTAGGGAGGCATGATGAAAGATTTTGACGAAGCACGTGGCGCTGGCTGGCGTGCATTGACTGCTCGTGAGCGCGATGTGATTCATCCAGTCGCTGAAGGCAAATCAAATAAATATATTGCAATCGAACTGGGTATTTCGATGCGCACAGTTGAGGCGCATCGGGCACGCATTTTTTATAAAATGGGTGTCCGTAACGCCGTACAACTGGCACGTGAGGTTTGCACCAATCCTGAGACTTAGCGTCTGTGGGTAATGGGTCAAGGACAGTTGGGTGCTGCTGTCTTGTCAAGTTCGTTGATGGGATCAAGATCAGGCTGGCGAGTCAGCGTGTAGGCGAGGTTGACGGAGTCACCATTGATCGAAACCAGACGCAGCACATTCGTTGAACTAAGCGCTAATTCAGCCCGGACGTTGCCCGAGGGATTCAACAAAATAATACGCGGAACCGCTTGAGGGATGACGCGCCAACAACCTTGATCTGCCAGCGGAGCACCACTTTTGGCGGATTGCTCTAAATATGACGCACGTGCGCGCCAGCGTCCGTTAGGCGCAAGACTGAGGGTGATGCGCTGTGCTGAGCATTTCATTTCAGGATGAAAGCACGGCAGTGTTCCGGCGAAGGTCAAGGGTTCGGGAAATAACGAAGCCTGAAGGGAGTCGGCCGCTGCAGCAGCGCTTTGAGCTGAGCCTGCTGCGGACTGCGCCACGGGTTTAGCGGTGCCGGGTATTGGGGCCGCGTCAGCGCCTCTGTTGTTGAAGCCGATCTGAATCTGGCTAGGCGCGCGGATGGTTTGTGTACCGTAAGGGCCTTCCGCGTGATCAATTGCGTCTGTGGTGGAGCTTGCTGGAGCCGGCTTGTAGTAGCCAGGCTGCTGCATTTGTTGTTGCATTTGAGCGCACCCTGCGAGCAAAACGGGCAGACCAATAGCGAGAATGCGGCAAATATTGGTGCGAAGTGATGATTGCCCTGCGGTTTGTCCTGACATGATTGCATCCCAATTAAAAACGAATAGAGCGAATAACGAATAAGCGTATTTTACGCACTTGGCATCTGCCATGCATGTGACTGATCAAGGAAATATTAACGTGAGCGATCTTGGACTGGCATTGTTGTTCGGTATCACGGTGGGTTTGTTCTCGGCGGGGCCACTGATTTGGTTGTCCTGGAGGATTCCTCAGCAAATCTTTGCTCAAGAGTGTATGACGGTTTGCTTGACACGGCCTAACCTAGCGGATGACGAATTTTCCTGGAAAGATGCCCTTTTTGTGGGGGGGGTATGTGCCAGTGCTGCCGGTGTGGTGGCGATAAAGGGTATTGATTTGTCGGGACTCATTGCTTTTTACTATTGCGCGATGCTGCTGTTGCTTGCCAGGATTGATGCACGTACTTATATCCTGCCAGACATATTAACGCTTTCATTGCTCTGGGCGGGTTTGCTTTGGCACACAACAGATTGGGGTGATCTCAACCTTTCCCGCTCCGTTTGGGGCGCCGCTACGGGCTATATTGTTTTATGGGGCCCATGTGCGCTGTTTAGCGTTTGGCGGGGCAAAGAAGTGATGGGGCATGGTGACTTTAAGTTCTCGGCGGCAATAGGCGCGTGGTTGGGTTGCCTGAATTTACCCTTTGTGTGGTTAATTGCTTCTGGCTCAAGTCTCTTGATTGCCTTAATCGCCAACCGTTTAAGCGGTCGTCGTTTTCGAGATCCCATGCCTTTTGGACCCGGTTTGGCGCTTGGAGGTATTCTGATGCTGTTTTTTGACGGGCATTGGTCAAATTTTTAGGAGAAAGGGATGTTTAAGCTTGGTCTGACTGGAGGAATTGGCTCGGGTAAAACCCATGTTGCCAACCTGTTAGCGAGCTGGGGCGCGACCGTCATCGATACGGATTTGATTGCCCATCAACTCACCGCGTCAGGGGGGGCTGCAATTCAAGCCATTCGAGAATGCTTTGGAGAAGGCCTGATCGATGCACAGGGGGCTCTAGATCGTGTTCGGATGCGAGAGCTGGTCTTTGCGGATGCGCAGCGCCGTATCGCGCTCGAGGGCATTCTGCATCCACGGATTGCTGAAGAGGTCTTGCGTCAGGCTCAAGTGGCAATGGGCGTGTATGCCGTATTTGTTGTGCCGTTGCTGGTGGAGTCTGGACGCTGGCGTGACCGAATTGATCGTTTATGCGTCGTCGATTGCGAACCAGAGACGCAGATCGCGCGGGTGCAGGCCCGCAGCGGGATTCCAGTCGAAACGATTCACCGCATTATGGCGGCGCAAGCGACGCGGCAAGAGAGATTGGCTGTCGCAGACGATATAGTTTCCAATACGGCAAGCATAACACTCTCTGATCTTGAAAAACAAGTATTGGTCTTGCATAAAGCGTGGTGTAACCTAGCGCGGTATGGTGAAAAGCGTTAAATACAGCGCAATCACTTAGTCGGCTTGGATGATGAGAACCAGTGATTCTTTTTGAATACCCATTTAATGAGCGAGTCCGTGCGCTGATGCGCCTGGAGTCTTTGCTTGATCGAATGATGTTCTTTGCCAAACCTGGTGATGCAAGACATCATCAGGTCGCTCTTGCCGCCCTGTTCGATTTGCTGGATGCTACTGAACGCACAGATATGAAGGGAAGTGTGTTGCAAGACTTAGAGCGCCAGCGTGGCGTGTTGCAATCGCTGCGAGAACATCCTGGCGTAGAGCCTAAGACCTTGGCGCAGATGCTCGTCGAGATCGAGCGTGTGATTGTCAATCTAAACGCTGCAGGTAAAACTGGTCAAGAACTTCGCGCCAATGAATGGCTCAGTAGTCTGAGAGGCCGCCTTGCGGTACCTGGCGGCGGCACTCAGGTGGATATGCCGTCTTTTCATGCTTGGCAATATCGCACTGAAACACAGCGCTGTGCCGACTTGCAAAAGTGGATGTCATCGTTGATGCCCTTGCAGGCTGGTATCAGCATGGTGATGCGTCTTTTGCGCGAGACTGGGCAGGCAACGGACGCGATCGCTCCACAAGGCGCATATCAACAAATGCTGGCAGGTAAAACCTATCAACTTTTGCGCGTATGGGTTGATGAGGCTGCGGACGTATTCCCTGAAATTAGCGCGAACAAATATATGGTCTGGATTCGCTATTCCTCACAGGATGGCGAGCAACGACCGCAGGCCGTGAATCACGACGTGGCCTTCAAAATGACCCTTTGTGCCCTTTAGGGCCAGCTGGAATACATATGTCTGAAAGCAAGTTGAAAAGGTCGGCTTTTCGCTCGCCCTTGATGTGGTTTGTTATTGTCTTTGTGTTGGCTGGGCTCGGCTGGTGGTTGTTAGGCGGAACCCAAAAAGCTGCACCAAAGGGTCCTCCTGCAGGTATGTCACCAAGTACCCCCGTTAAAGTCGAAGCCGCTCGCCTACAAGATCTGGACATTTACTTGCGCGGACTGGGGACAGTGACTGCACTCAACACCGTGACGGTTCGTAGTCGCGTGCAGGGTGAGTTATTAGAGGTCAAGTTTAAAGAGGGTGAGCAGGTCAAAGAAGGCACCTTGCTGGCGCTGATTGATCCACGTCCCTATGAAGTTGCGCTCAATCAAGCGATTGGGACACAACAGCAAAATGAAGCACAGTATGAAAACGCAAAGCGTGACTTGCAACGCTATCAAACACTTCGTAAGCAGGACTCAATCGCCCCTCAGTTGCTAGATACGCAAGCCGCTTTGGTGAGAAAGTTTGAGGGTCAAATCAAAAGCGATCAGGCGACGGTAGACAACGCCCGCTTGCAGCTTAGCTACACGCGGATTACAGCCCCCATCTCAGGAAAGTTAGGCTTGAGGCGTGTCGATGCCGGCAATTTGATCAATGCAAATGACCCGCTTGGACTCGTGGTGATTACAGAAACACAGCCGATATCTGTGGTGTTTACTTTGCCGGAAAATGATTTGCCAGCGGTACGTCAACCCATGCTGGCTGGAGAAAAGCTCGAAGTGGATGCCTATGATCGGGCGGATATCAAGCGGCTCGCACGAGGCACACTGATCTCCATTGATAATCAGATTGACATCACAACGGGTACGGTGAAGTTAAAGGCGGAGTTTAAAAATGAAGACGATGCTTTGTTTCCCAATCAGTTTGTGAATGTACGGATGAAAGTACGGACCGTTAAGGACGCATTGACTATTCCTGCTGGAGCGATTCAGCAAGGAAACCGTGGAGCGTTTGTATATGTTGTGTCGCCAGAGGGTACGGCAACGGTTCGCCTCGTTAAAGTGGGTGATCGCACGTCAGAGTCCTTGGTGATTCTCGAAGGCATTCAGGCAGGAGAGCGTGTGGTCCTGGAGGGTACGGATCGCTTGCGCGAAGGCGCTAAGGTACGCATTATCGAGCCTGGCGCACCCTCTGCAGGCAGTGCGCCGCGTAACGGGGCACGTCCTCCAGGCGCACCCGCTGCGCCAGGCGCTGCGAGACCTTAGGTCGCCGCGCCAATGAATATCTCGCGCCCCTTTATTCTGAGACCCGTTGCGACAACGCTCGCCATGATCGCGATGTTGCTGTGTGGCTTGATCGCTTATCGGTGGCTACCTGTATCGTCGCTGCCTGAGGTGGATTACCCGACGATTCAGACCACAACGTTTTATCCAGGCGCCAGTCCAGAAGTGATGGCGGCGTTAGTGACGTCTCCGCTTGAGCGCCAGTTTGGTCAAATGCCCGGCCTGCGTCAGATGACGTCAAGTAGTACCTCGGGCGCCTCATCGATTACTTTACAGTTTGCTTTGTCCTTGCCTCTGGATGTTGCTGAACAGCAAGTGCAGGCAGCGATCAATGCTGCCTCTAATTTGTTACCAAGAGACCTGCCCGCCCCACCCATATACAACAAAGTCAATCCCGCTGATGCTGCGGTCATGACCCTTGCCATTACTTCGCCTACGGTGCCATTGCCACAAGTGCGCGATTTGGTCGACACTCGCATGGCACAAAAAATATCTCAAGTGACAGGTGTCGGTTTAGTCACGATTGCGGGAGGGCAACGACCTGCTATGCGGATTCAGGCCAATCCGCAAGCGCTTGCAGCTTATGGTTTGACACTCGCAGATTTGCGCACGTCCGTCGTGTCTGCAAACGTCAATCAACCCAAGGGCACGCTCGACGGCCCCGTTCGCTCAACGACAATTGATGCCAATGATCAGCTCAGAAACCCGTCGGATTATCGCGGCCTGATTGTGGCCTACCGGAATGAGGCGGCTTTGCGACTGGCTGACATCGCCAGCGTCGTGATGGATGCGGAGGACTCGCGTTTGGCGGCCTGGGCAGATCTGCAGCCGGCGATCTTGCTCAATGTTCAGCGTCAGCCTGGCGCCAATGTGATCGAGGTCGTTGACCGGATACATAAGATTTTGCCTCAGCTACGGGCAGCTTTACCAGGCAATCTCGATGTGACCGTGATGTCTGACCGTACGCAAACGATTCGTGCCTCTGTCAAGGATGTTCAGATTGAAATGCTGATTGCGATTGGTTTGGTCGTGCTGGTGACTTTTGTTTTTTTGCGCACGTTGACGGCTACCTTGATTCCAAGTGTTGTGGTGCCACTCTCGCTGATCGGTACGTTTGGCATCATGTACCTAGTGGGCTTCAGTATCAATAACCTCACGCTTATGGCTCTCACCATCGCCACTGGTTTTGTCGTGGATGATGCGATTGTGATGATTGAAAATATCGCACGCTATCTCGAACGTGGCGAAAAACCCTTGCAGGCTGCACTAAAAGGTGCTTCGCAAATCGGATTTACGCTTGTATCGCTTACGTTGTCGCTGATCGCGGTGCTGATTCCCTTGTTGTTCATGACAGAGGTGGTTGGACGTTTGTTTAGAGAGTTTGCGGTCACGCTGGCTGTTGCAATTTTTCTCTCACTTATCATTTCACTGACTTTGACACCCATGATGTGCGCGCGTTTGCTGCGTGCGGGGGATGAGCAACAGTACGGGTGGGTCGCACGTAAAACGCACCAATGGATTGACGCTCTTATTGGTCAGTATGCGAGAGGTTTGAAGTTTGTGTTGCGTCACCAGACCATTACCCTGTTGGTTGCAGCAGGAACCTTTGTCTTGACTGCCTTGTTGTATCTTGCCATTCCGAAAGGATTTTTTCCAGCACAGGATACGGGCCTGATTCAGGTTGTCACGCAGGCGCCGCAAAATTTATCATTTAGTGCGATGTCAATACGCCAGCAAGAGGCAGTGGCGCTTATTTTGAAAGATCCAAGTGTCGCAAGCGTAGCGTCATTTATCGGCATTGATGGTGTGAATGAAACCGTCAATACCGGTCGAATCCAGATTGCTTTGCGTGCGCAGAGCCAGCGACGCGATGGTGTGACACAGGTGATGGAACGCTTGCAAACTGAATTGAACGATGTGGCGGGCTTGCAGTTTTATTTTCAGCCGGTGCAGGATCTCACTGTCGAAGATCGTGTCAGTCGGACACAGTATCAACTCACGCTTGAAAGTGCAGATGCAGCCTTGCTTGCAGAATGGGTGCCTAAGCTGGTGGAGCAGTTGCGCGCACAGCCCGAGCTAGCAGGGGTGGTGGACGATTTGCAAGAAGACGGCTTAAATACCTTCGTTGATATCGACCGTGATGCAGCCGCGCGGCTGGGTGTGTCTGCGGCATCGATTGATGATGCGCTGTATGACGCTTTTGGTCAACGGCAGATCTCAACCATCTTTACGCAATCCAACCAATATCGCGTGGTCATCGAAGTGCCACCCCAGTTTCGTCGTGATCCTTCTGCGCTGAATTCGGTCTATGTCAAGAGTAATACGGGTAAGCCCATTCCTTTGAGTGCGGTTGTCAAGGTGACTGAGGGAAGGACGCCTCTTGTGATCAACCGTCTCGACCAGTTTCCTTCGGTCACAATTTCTTTTAACTTAACGCCGCGTACCTCTTTATCGAGTGCGGTGGATGCCGTGACACGTGCCACGCGTGATATTGCGTTGCCGGTGGCGATTCAAACACGCTTTCAAGGCGCGGCCCGTGCTTTTGAGGCCTCGCTCTCAAGTACCTTGTTGTTGATTCTGGCTGCCATCATCACGATGTATATCGTGTTAGGTGTGTTGTATGAGAGCTTTATTCATCCCGTGACGATTCTGTCCACCTTACCATCTGCTGCGATTGGCGCCTTGCTCGCATTGTTACTGACCGGTCGGGATTTGGACATGATCGGTGTGATCGGGATCATCTTGTTAATCGGGATCGTCAAGAAAAACGCGATCATGATGATCGATTTTGCGTTGGATGCTGAGCGTAAGCTAGGTATGTCAGCGCGTGAGGCGATCGAGCAAGCAGCGCTGTTGCGCTTCAGACCGATTTTGATGACGACCTTGGCGGCCTTGTTTGGAGCAATTCCATTGATGCTCTCTGCGGGTACAGGTGCCGAGCTCCGACAGCCGCTTGGCCTAGTGATGGTGGGAGGGTTGTTAGTGAGCCAGGTACTGACCTTATTTACGACGCCTGTCATCTATTTATTTTTTGATCGTTTGCGTAAACATCCCCAGCGCACGCCAGTCGACAGTGTGATGCCATGAATATTTCTGGCCCTTTCATCGTCCGCCCCGTCGCGACGACGTTGATCTGGCTTGGCGTGGTGTTGGCCGGCTGGCTTGCGCATGGCTTATTGCCTATCGCACCATTGCCGCAAATTGAATTGCCGGTGATTTCGGTACGTGCCAGTATGCCAGGTGCGAGTCCGGAGGTGATGGCCGCAACAGTGGCGACGCCTCTGGAACGATCATTGGGGACAATTGCCGGGGTGACTGAGATGACCTCGCGCAGTACCACTGGCCAGACACGTATTACTTTGCAGTTTGATTTGAGTCGCGATATTGATAGTGCCGCGACAGATGTACAGGGCGCCATCAATGCTGCGCGAGCAATGATGCCAAGTGGCTTGCAAGGTAATCCTTCCTATCGCAAGGCAAACCCCTCCGCTGCGCCCATCATGACGCTCGCGCTCACTTCTGCGACCTTGTCACAAGGCCAACTCTATGACATTGCCTCCACGACCGTTCAGCAAAAGCTTTCTCAAGTGCAGGGTGTGGGTGAGGTCCAGATTGGTGGCAGCTCATTGCCTGCAGTACGAATTGAGCTCAATCCTGATGCCTTGACGCAATACGGTGTGTCTCTCGACTCGGTGCGTGCGGCGATTGCAGCCGCCAACTCCACTAGACCGAAAGGATTGCTGGAAAATGATGTTAATCGCTGGCTCATTACCGCGAACGACCAGCTTTGGAAAGCCGAAGAGTATCGGCCTTTGATTGTGGCGTGGCGAAATGACGCACCGGTTCGTTTGTCAGACGTAGCTAAAGTCGAGGACTCTGTCGAAGACACTAACAATATTGGTTACTTTAACGACCAACAAGCGATTTTGGTATTGGTGCGCAGTGAAGCGAAAGCCAACATTATTCGAACAGTTGATGAAATACGCGCAGATTTACCTATCTTAAGGGCCATGCTGCCTGCTGATGTGAACTTGAGCGTGGCACAAGATCGAACACCCAGTATTCGAGCCTCTGTTAAAGAGGCTGAGCATACGCTGATCATCGCAATTGGTTTAGTCATGTTTGTGGTGTTGCTATTTTTGCGCAATTGGCGCGCCGCATTGATTCCAACGGTTGCTGTGCCCGTTTCGTTGATTGGAACCTTTGGCGTGATGTACTTGTTAGGTTATTCACTCAATACGATGTCGCTCATGGCGTTGATTGTTGCGACGGGTTTTGTGGTGGATGATGCGATTGTAGTGATGGAAAACATCATGCGGCATCTCGAACGGGGTGAGCCGGTAAAACGCGCGACGTTGCGAGGCACCCGAGAGGTGGGTTTTACGGTACTGTCCATGAGCATTTCCCTCATCGCCGTGTTTATCCCCATTTTGTTGATGGGTGGTTTGCCCGGACGGTTGTTTCGCGAATTTGCAGTGACGTTATCTGCAGCGATTTTGATTTCAATGTTTGTTTCGCTCACCTTGACCCCAATGATGGCGGCGCGTTTGCTCAAACGACATCCCCCTGCATCAGAAGAAAAAGTCCGCCCCAGCTTGTTTGAACGCATCATTGTTCGCAGTATGGATGCGACGGTTAATGCGTATTCACGCTCATTGAATTGGGCACTTACGCACAGCCGCTTTATGATGTTGTTGTTGGTGGCGACAGTAGGATTTAATTTTTATCTCTATGGTGTGGTGCCTAAAGGTTTTTTTCCACAACAAGATACGGGGATGATGCTCGGATTTTTTTCAACGGATGACGGTACCTCATTTGAGTCGATGAAGCCTAAGCTTGATCAGTTTCGGCAAGTGCTGATGAAGGATCCTGCGATTAATACAGTGACGGCTTATGCGAGTGGTCGTGGGGGAAGCAACTCAAGTTTTCTGGCGGTACAGCTTAAGCCGGTGAGTGAGCGAAAGGTAGCCGTTCGACAGGTCATTTCGCGTTTGCGTCCACAGCTGGCGAGTATTCCGGGCGCGAGGCTATTTCTGGTTCCACAACAAGACATCAGGATCGGCGGGAGGCAATCGAGTTCGCAATATCAATATACGTTGATGGCAAGTGAGCTCGCAGATTTAAAAGAGTGGTTGCCAAAAGTCCAGTTGGCCATCGCGGCTTTGCCTGAACTGGTCGATGTGGACACGGATGTTGAGGATCGCGGTAGGCAAGTCTCGATCGCGATTGACCGTGACGCAGCTCTGCGTCTTGGCGTGTCAATGGATAGCATTTCTGCTGTGCTCAATAACTCCTTTAGTCAGCGACAAATCTCTGTGATGTATGGGGCTAGAAACCAGTATCGCGTCGTGATGGGGGTTGCACCTCGCCATGCGCAGGGAATGGAGTCGCTGAGCGATGTCTATGTGCTGAGTAAAGCAGGTCAACGTGTCCCGCTTTCTGCATTTGCAAAATTTGAAACTACGAATGCGCCACTGAGTGTGCGCCACCAGGGGTTGCTCGCGGCGGATACGATTTCGTTTGACTTGGCACCCGGGGTCTCTCTCGGGCAAGCGAATGCTGCGATTGAGCAGGCTGTTGCCGGGATTAATTTGCCTAGTGACCGGATTCAGGCAGGTTTTCAAGGAACGGCTGCGGCACTGCAGAGCGCGCTATCGAATCAGCCGTGGCTAATTTTGGCCGCATTGATCACGATGTATCTTGTCTTGGGGATGTTGTACGAAAGTACGATTCATCCTTTGACCATTTTGTCGACCCTGCCTTCGGCCGGTGTGGGTGCCTTGCTGGCGTTACTGTTACTCAAGACGGAGTTCAGTTTGATCGCCCTGATTGGCGTATTTTTGCTGATTGGCATTGTCAAGAAAAACGCCATCATGATGGTGGATTTTGCGCTGGATGCGCAACGCCGTCTGGGGATGTCGCCGCGTGATGCCATTCATCAAGCGTGTTTGACACGATTCAGACCTATTTTGATGACGACTTGTGCTGCAATTTTTGGTGCAATGCCGTTGGTGTTTGCAACGGGGGCGGGCGTTGAGTTGCGCCAGCCTTTGGGTATTACGATTCTTGGTGGTTTGTTAGTCAGCCAGCTCTTGACGCTCTACACTACGCCTGTGGTGTATTTATATCTGGATCGTTTCCGTTTGTGGTGTGCAAAGCGATGATGCTTGATCAGTTTAAAAAAATGAGCGGTACCGTGAGACGGCTACGCCCTCTCTCGGGTGCGCTCGTTTGTTGCGTCATGCTGGCTGGCTGTATGGTCGGTCCTGATTATGTACGCCCAGTCATTGATGTGGGGACGCAATTTAAGGAAACCCCAGGCTGGAAGGTGGCACGTCCTGCTGCCAATGATCCTCGCGGCCCTTGGTGGACGATGTATAAAGATCCTGTGTTGAGTTCGCTGATCACAGAGCTCAATGTGTCCAACCAAAACGTTGCCCAAGCTGAGGCGCGATTCAGGCAAGCGGTCGCTGTGACGCAGGGTGCGCGCGCGCCTTTGCTACCCTCTGTCTCTGCAACGGCGAACACAACACGAAGCGGCGGCGGAGTTTCCGCCTCGAGTAGTGCGCCCGTCACTGGTTATGGTCTGAATGCACAGGCAAGTTGGCAGTTAGATATCTGGGGGAGTATTCGTCGCAACATCGAATCAACCGATGCGACTGAGTTAGCTTTGGCGGCAGATGTCGCAGGTGCCAGACTGACCGCTCAGACTGCCTTGACGTTGGCGTACTTGCAGGTGCGGGTGTTGGATGAGCAGCGACGGCTGTTAACGGCAACCGTCAGTGCGTATGAGCGTGCGCTTAAGCTCACGCAAAATCGTTACAACGCAGGCATTTCTGGTCAGGGTGATGTCGCGGTAGCAAGTACACAACTCGCCAGCACACGTGCTCAACTGATTGATCTCGAGCAGCAGCGAGCGGTGTTTGAAAATGCTGCCGCAGTTTTGATCGGACGGCCTCCTTCGACGTTTGCAATTGCCCCTGCACAAGTGCCGCTTGTGCCTCCTGCCGTACCCGTCGGTCTGCCCTCTGAGCTCTTGGAGCGTCGGCCTGATATTGCCGCTGCGGAGCGACGGACTGCTTCGGCAAATGCGCTGATTGGTGTAGCCACGGCAGCTTGGTTTCCAAACTTAACGCTCAACGCAAGCGCCGGTTATCGTAGCAACGACTTTACCCAGTGGTTTAGCGCGCCCGGACAAATTTGGGCGCTGGGTCCACAATTGGCGGCACTGATTTTTGATGGTGGCGCACGGCAGGCTCAAATTAATCAGGCGCGTGCTCAGTTCGATGTGCAAGCGGCCGCTTACCGGCAAATTGTATTGACGGCCTTGCAAGAGGTAGAAAACGCGATGGTTCAGATGCGCGTATTTGAACAAGAAGAGGTCGTTCAAAAGCAGGCCGTGTTGTCTGCACAACAGTCCTTGCGGCTTGCACGCAATCAGTACGATCAGGGTTTGATTGATTATTTGAGTGTGGCGGTGCTTGAGACGACTGCGCTTAATAATGAGAGCACCTACATCACTTTGGTTGGCAATCGTTTTGCTGCGAGTGTTCGGCTCGTCGCGGCGTTAGGTGGCGGGTGGTCGGCGGAAGACCTCAAGAGTCTCGACGATTCAGGCAATCCAACCGCGAATCCCAGCAAAGCCGTGCCCACCAACTGATTGGGCCTGTGCAAGCGTGGCAGCGGACTGACCGCCTAGTGCAAAAACCGGCAAGCCCGCTTGTGCATTGAGTTGTGCAAACATTTCCCAGCCAATGCCAGGATGTCCGGGATGTGAGGCGGTGGGCAGGACCGGTCCGAGCACGGCAAAATCCGCTTCAAGTGTGCGTGCATGCGCGAGCTCGGCGAGATTGTGCGTAGAGACGCCTACCCGTTTATCTTTGGCCAATATCGGCCGGCTAGTGAGGCCTGCAGCGTCATGGGTGCGTAAATGTACGCCGTCGGCTTCGTGCCACCACGCTTCGGGGTGAATACTGTTGACCAATACTTTGGCGCCAAATTCATGACAGCGTGTGAGCACGGCCTTAAGGGCTTGATGCAGATCTGCGTCAGCGGGCCCACCTGGCCAGCCGGGTTCACGCCACTGAAATAATTTGATGCCTGCTTCCAAGCCTTGATCGAGTCTATTTAAAAACTGAGGAAGCTGTTCGGGCGAGCCGGCAGAGGAGAGGGCATAGACTGTCGGTAACTGTAACCAGCGCAGGGGTGGATACGTCGCGGGTAGAAGCTGTTGGACGTCTTGAGCAGAGTCAATGGGCACCCATCGCAGCAGTTGTCCCTCAAGGCTCTGCGGCTCGCCTGTCCAGCCAGTCACGCGGCAGAAGGCGAGGCGAACAGTGGTGGTGGGGTACTTGTGTACGTAGGTTACCCAAGGCGTAGCCTGTGTAACCGTAATGCCAATTTCTTCTTGTAGTTCGCGCGTCAGTGCCTGCAGAACGGACTCACCCGGCTCAAGCTTGCCGCCGGGGAGCTCCCACCAGCCTGGCCAAGGTTTGTCTGCAGGTCGATTGCCTAACAACACGGTGCCATCGGGTCGCAGTAAAACGCCTACTGCGACATCAATGATTTTGTCAGGCATTGCGGGCGGCCCAGTCGCGTGCGAACTGCCAGGCGACACGGCCTGAGCGCGAGCCACGTTCGAGTGCCCACTGCAAGGCTTCAGTGCGGGACTCCATGATGTTCGTTTCCGAGCAACCAAGCGTACGCAGCCAGTGATAGACGATATCCAGGTAATCATCTTGGCGGAAGGGGTAAAAGGACAGCCACAAGCCAAAACGCTCTGACAAGGAAATTTTTTCCTCAACTGTTTCGCCAGGATGAACCTCACCATCGGAGCCGTGTTTGGCCTGAAGGTTTTCGCTCATGTATTCGGGCATCAAGTGACGACGGTTGGAGGTCGCGTAAATCAGCACGTTGTTACCCGTCGAGGCCGCCGAGCCGTCCAAGACTGACTTGAGCGCTTTGTAGCCTGACTCGCCTTCTTCAAAAGAAAGATCGTCACAAAAAACAATAAATTTCTCTGGGCGCTTGGCAACCATGTCGACGATATCCGCCAAGTCACCCAAGTCGGACTTGTCGACTTCGATGAGTCGCAGACCACGATCAGCGTAGGCGGCCAACATCGCTTTAACCAGTGAGCTTTTGCCGGTGCCGCGTGCACCGGTCATCAGCACGTTATTCGCGGGCTTGCCTTGAATAAAGTGGTGTGTATTGCGATCAATGATGTCTTTTTGACGTTCGATGTGTTGAAGGTCTTCTGTGTGAATCAGTGAGACATTGGCAATTGCATCAAGCCAACCATGAGAGGTGCCACGCTTACGCCAGCGAAAGGCATGGGCATCCCAGTTGGTGGCGGGTGGGGCAGGCGGCAGCCAGGCTTCGAGCTGTGTGAGCACGCGTGTGGCACGCGCCAAGAGTTCGGCGATGTCCTGGCCGTTGGTAGGTGTGTTGGTTGTCATTAGGATCTGTAATCTGCGTTAATGCTGACGTATTCGTGAGAAAAGTCACAGGTATAAACGGTGTCGGACACTTGTCCGCGGCCTAGCGCGATGCGCACGAGTATTTCGGGTTCTTTCATGATGCGTTGCCCGTCTGCCTCTTGGTAGTCGGGGTTGCGTCCGCCTTTTGTGGCGACCAGTACATCGCCCAGCCAGAGCTTGACACCGCTTACGTCGAGATCGGTGATGCCGGCGTAGCCAATCGCAGCCAGAATGCGTCCCAGGTTTGGGTCGCTGGCAAAAAAAGCGGTCTTGACGAGAGGCGAGTGCGCGACGGCATAGGCAACTTGTAAAGCTTCTTCGGTGGTTTTTGCTTCTTCGACCTGGATAGTCATGAACTTGGTGGCACCTTCGCCATCACGCACAATTTTTTGAGCCAAGTCTGTCGCGGCTGCGGCCAGTGTGGCTTTTAGCGCAGCGTATTGAGGGTGAGAGGCGCTGTCGACCATCAAACCGCTTTTGCCCGTCGCAATGACGATGAAGGAATCATTGGTCGAGGTGTCGCCGTCAATCGTAATGCGGTTGAAGGACACATCGGCGAGTTCTTTGGCCAGCGTGTTGAGAAGCGGCTGGGCAATGCCCGCATCGGTGGCCAGGTAGCTGAGCATGGTCGCCATGTTGGGGCGAATCATGCCGGCGCCTTTGCTAATACCGGTGATCGTGATGGGGTGGCCACCCAAGCTGACACGTTGTGAGTGAATTTTGGGCTGGGTATCGGTCGTCATGATGCCGTGCGCAGCAGCAACCCAGTTGTTTTCGCTGAGATTTTTAAGTGCGCCGGGTAGACCCGCCTTGATTCGGTCAACGGGCAGGGGCTCAAGGATGACACCCGTTGAAAAGGGCAAGATTTGCGTGCTGTCGAGTTGCATGAGGGCCGCGAGCGCTTGACAAGTCTCGTTGGCGGCTTGCATGCCGGGTTCGCCGGTACCTGCATTGGCATTGCCTGTGTTGATGACCAGGGCACGAATCGGTCCTGCTCCGGCCAAGTGCGCCTGACAGACCAGAACGGGGGCTGCGCAAAAACGGTTGCGGGTAAATACGCCGGCAACTGTTGAGCCGGGACTCAGGCGAAAGACCGTCAAGTCGCGACGGTTTGCCTTGCGGATACCTGCTTCGGTCACGCCGATTTCGACGCCGGCAACGGGGAAGACTGCATCGTCGGAGGGGATGTACAAATTAACGGCCATGTTCGGTCTGCTAATAAAGAGTTGAGCAATTCATCATTATCACCTGTTTTGTGTCTACTTGAGGAGGTCTGAATGAGGTCTGAATGGCGGCAGAACGGGGCTCACCTGCTACTATTTGCGCTGCAGCAGCACCCCTTTTGCCCCGTTTTGGGCGACTGATCGCTCAGGAGACTTTTTATGCGTTTATTTAAGCAATTTCTCGCCATGGCCGCTCTCGTGCCTTGTTTGGCGTTTGCGCAGACACCGATCAAAGTCGGCATTGCGAATGATTTGTCTGGTCCTTTTGCTGCGCTAGGCGCAGAGGCGCGTGATGGCTTCAATCTGGCGATCAAACAACTAGGTGGAAAACTAGGTGGCAAACCCGCCGAATTTTTGCAAACCGATATGGGTGGCAATCCTGACCAGGCACGTCAACTCGTCAATCGTTACATCCAGCGCGACAAGATCGATTTTTTTACAGGTCCGATTGGTTCGAACGTGGCTTTAGCGGTCGGTCCTGCGCTGTTCGCCGCCAAGATTCCCTATCTCTCCAATAATCCTGGTCCCAGCCAATTTGCAGGGGCCCAGTGTAATGACTACTGGTTTGGCGTTTCTTATCAGAACGATGCCTTTCACGAGGCAGCAGGCAAGGTTGCCGCTGACCGTGGCTTTAAAAACATGGTGATCATGGCCCCCGATTATCCGGCTGGCAAAGACGCACTCAATGGTTTTAAACGTGGTTACAAAGCAGCGGTGGGCCAAGAGGTTTACACCAAGTTGGGACAGATCGACTATGCCGCTGAGTTAGCGCAGCTTCGCGATGCCAAGCCTGAAGCGGTCTACATCTTTCTGCCAGGCGGCATGGGGATCAACTTCATTAAGCAGTTCGTTTCTGCAGGCTTGAACAAAAGCATCAAGCTGGTCGGCCCAGGATTTTCAGCGGATGAAGACGTGATTCGTGCGGTGGGTGACCCCATGCTCGGTATGTTTAATACAGCGCAGTGGGCCCATGATCTGGATAACGCCGCCAACAAAAAATTTGTTGAGGCGTTCCGCAAGGAATACAAGGACCGTATGCCTTCAGTCTATGCTGCCCAAGCCTATGACGTGATCATGGCGATTGATGCAGCGGTCAAAGCCACCAACGGAAAGGTGGCGGATCGGGCGGCTGTATTGGCGGCTCTCAAAAAAGCGGACTTTGCTTCTGTGCGTGGACCCTTCACCTATGGCATCAACAACTTTCCTATTCAGCCCTACTACGTCCGCGTGATTGAAAAGAACGCAGCGGGCCAGATTACCAACAAGCTGGTGGGCAAGGTGTTTGATTTCTATCAGGATGTATATGTGGGCCAATGCAAAAAATAACGTCCACTAAAGAGCTTGTTCTGAACGTATGAGTTCGACACTGATCGCTGAGCAGTTGCTCAATGGACTGCAGTTTGGCCTGATGTTGTTTTTGATTGCAGCGGGCCTCACGCTGGTGTTCGGGATTCTCGATATCCTGAACGTGGCGCACGGCTCGCTGTATATGGCGGGCGCCTACGTTGCCGCTCAAACCATGCAAGTGACTCAGTCTTTTGTCGCTGCTGTGGTGGTGGCGGCTGTCGTGACGGGGCTGGTCGGACTCGTGCTTGAGCTCGTTCTGATCAGAAAATTGGTCATCCGAGATCACTTGGCGCAAGTGCTGGGGACTTTTGCAGTGATTTTGATCGCCAATGATGTGGTCAAGATGATCTGGGGACCTGCGCCAATGATGATGAGCATGCCGCCTGCATTGTCGGGGCCGGTGCAACTCTTGCCAGAGCTCTTGTACCCAGCCTATCGCCTGTTGATCATCGCGGTGGGTTTAGCGGCTGCTTTAGGCCTTTATTTGTTTGTCACGCGCACGAGAGCTGGCGTATTGGTGCGCGCGGGCGCATCAAACCGGCAGATGGCCACACTGATGGGCGTGCGTGTGCCGCTGCTGTTTCTAGGAGTGTTCGTGCTCGGAGCAATGTTGGCGGCGCTTGCTGGCGCTTTGCTCGGTCCGGTGACGGCGATTCAGACGGGTATGGGTGAGCAGATATTGATTTTGGTGCTGGTATGCATCGTGATCGGCGGAATTGGCTCGATGCGCGGCGCGTTTGTAGGTGCACTGTTAGTCGGCTTTGTGGATACTGCGGGCCGAGCATTTTTACCGTCTTTACTCAAAATATTTTTCTCTCCAGCTGTGGCTTCCAGTGTGGGGCCGACATTGGCTGCGCTGTCTATTTATATTTTGATGGCAGTGGTGTTGGTGTTTAGACCCTCGGGTCTTTTTCCGGCGCGTGGTTGATGATGCGCACATTATTGACTGCGAAGAGTTTGTCAGCGCTGGGTCTTGTTCTGCTGTTGGTGTTTCCATTGGTAGCACCTGCACTCAATCTTGATTTTTATGTTTCATTTGTTCGGCGTGTCTTGATTTTTGCCTTAGCGGCGACCAGTCTGAATTTTATTTTGGGCTATGGTGGCATGGTCGCGTTGGGACATGCTGCATTTTTTGGAGCGGGTGCTTATGTTGTGGCAATCCTCTCAGCTCAAGGGGTTTCGCAGGCGCTGATTGCCTGGCCTACGGCCATGGTCGCGGCGGGTATGCTCGCCTTTGTCATTGGATTGATTTCCTTGCGCACGCGCGGCGTCTACTTCATCATGATTACGCTGGCGTTTGCTCAGATGGTGTTTTATCTGTTTATTTCTTTGCGACAGTATGGGGGAGAGGATGGCATCAATTTGGCAGGACCCTCCTTGCTACCCGGTCTCAATCTTGCGGATGACCGAACGTTTTATTACGTGGTGTTGTGCGTGGTGTTAGTTTGCTTGTGGTGGCTCAATCGGCTGATTCAGGCACGCTTTGGTCAGGCGTTGCAAGGCATCCGAGAAAACGAATCACGTATGGAGGCCTTGGGCTATCCTGTTTTTCGGATTAAGTTGTTGGCCTTTGTCATCGCGGGCGTCATGGCTGGGCTCGCGGGCGCATTGCTCGCAAGCCACAACCAATTTGTCTCGCCGAGCCTGATGCACTGGACGGCGTCGGCCAACCTGATCATTATGGTGATTGTTGGAGGCATTGGCTTGCGCTATGGTGGGCTCGTGGGGGCTGCGGTGATGTTGTGGCTGGAAGAAGTCCTGCGCTTGTATACGGACTATTGGCATTTGCCTCTGGGCGCGCTGTTGCTAGCGATTGTGTTGTTTGCGCCTCGTGGCCTCGCAGGGATGTTTAAACCGGGCGGTGCGCGATGAATGCGACCGTCCCTGACATAGTGCTAGAGGCACAGCAGCTCACCAAGCGCTATGGCGCGTTGGTCGCCTGTGATCAGGTATCGCTCTCTCTGCGGTCAGGCGAGATTCACGCGCTCATTGGCCCCAATGGTGCGGGCAAATCGACACTGATTCATTTGTTGTCTGGTTCTGTTGCCGCAGATAGTGGGCGACTGACGCTCAAGGGGCATGATGTCACCTGCTCGGGTTTGCATCAGCGGGTGGCGGCGGGATTGTCACGCTCCTATCAAATCACCAATATTTTCAAGCAACTGACTGTCTTTGAAAATTTACTGTTAGCGGTGCAAGCCAGCTCTGGTAGTAGCTTTAGTTTTTGGCACCCGCGTGCACAGGACAAAGCCTTGTCCGAGGCTGCGGAGCGATTGGCGCAGGACTGTGCCATCAGCCCAGAAAGTTGGCGCGCGGCGGCGGGGACTTTGCCGCACGGTGAGCAGCGTAAGCTTGAGTTTGCGTTGGCTTTGGCCTCCAAACCGTCCGTCTTGCTGCTTGACGAACCCATGGCAGGGATGGGGCCAGATGAAACACTTAAGCTGACGGAGCTGATCGCCTCCATGCGTGGGCGTACGACGATGTTGTTGGTCGAGCACGACATGCAGGCGGTCTTTCGGCTCGCGGATCGACTCTCCGTTTTAGTGTACGGTCGCATCATCGCAACCGGTACGCCCGAGGAAATCCGCAATCATGCTGGTGTGCGAGAAGCTTATTTGGGTGAGGAGCACGCTTGATGTTGCATGCCCATCAGTTACAGAGTGGTTATGGACTGAGTCAGGTGCTGTTTGAGGTCTCGCTCGATATTCAGCGTGGCGAAGTCGTGGCTTTATTGGGTCGTAACGGAATGGGCAAAAGTACGCTCATCAAGACGCTGTTTGGTCAGATCCCCTTGTCTGCAGGCACTCTGACTTTTGAGGGGCAAAATATTGCGGGCTGGTCCTCTGATCGTATTGCGCGGCTAGGCTTGGCAATTGTGCCCGAAGGTCGCCAGTGCTTTCCCAACTTGACTGTAAAAGAACATTTGACGGCTTTTGTGGCGCATCGGAATCCCGAGATTCGCGACCCCTGGGACGTTGAGAAGGTGTTTGAAATGTTTCCGCGCTTACGCGAGCGGGCGCGCAACATGGGCAATCAGTTGTCGGGCGGCGAGCAGCAAATGTTAGCGATTGGACGGGCCTTGGTGACCAACCCCAAGTTGCTCGTATTGGACGAGGCGACTGAGGGTCTTGCACCCTTGGTGCGTGAAGAAATCTGGCAGTGCATTGCACGTTTGCGTGAGAGCGGACAGACGATTCTCGTGATCGACAAATACGTCGAGCGACTACTAAAACTTGCTGACCGGCATGTGATTTTGGAGCGTGGCGCTGTCGTGTGGCAGGGCAGCTCTGCAGAACTGGATGCGGATCGCAGTCTCTGGACGCGCTATTTGGGCGTTTAGTGTGATGCTCAGTGAGGTGTTCATTCTGCTGTTCAGGCACTGTACGCACCTAAACACCTGAACGAAGATACGTCAGAGGGCTTAGCCCTTGGCGAGCTTGGCAAACACCTTGTCTGCTGCGGCGACTGTTGCGGCAATCACGCTGTCATCATGCGTGGCGGAGACAAAGCCCGCCTCGTAGGCTGAGGGCGCAAAATAGACACCTTCATCTAGCATGGCATGGAAAAACACCTTGAACATCTCAATGTTGCTGGCCGACACTGCAGCGAGAGAGGTGGGGATGTCGTTGGAGAAGTACAGGCCGAACATACCGCCTTCGCTATCTGCACTAAAGGGAATGCCATGCGCGTGCGCGCGCTCGGTCAAGCCTTTTGTGAGTGCGCGTGTCTGCTTGTCCAGCGCCTCGTAAAAACCTGGCTTGGACAATAATTTAAGCGTGGTGATGCCCGCTGCAACCGCGACGGGATTGCCTGACAGTGTGCCGGCCTGATAGACGCCACCTAAGGGGGCGATGTTTTTCATGACTTCGGCGCTACCACCAAAAGCACCAATCGGCATACCACCACCGATGACCTTGGCCAGGGTGGTGATGTCAGGTTTGATGCCTGTGAGACCTTGAACGCCTTGAGGACCGACACGGAAACCTGTCATGACTTCATCAAAAATGAGCAGTGCGCCGTGCGCGGTACATTCGCTGCGTAAGACTTCGAGAAATCCCGCGATCGGCTTGACCATGTTCATATTGCCGGCAATGGGCTCGACGATGACACAGGCGATTTCTTTACCGTGCTGTGCGAACGCAGCTTTGACACCTTCGATATCGTTGTAGTCGAGCACAATGGTGTGGGCGACAAACTCGGGTGGCACGCCGGCGGAGGTTGGGTTACCAAACGTCAAGAGTCCAGAACCCGCTTTGACCAGCAAGCTGTCTGCATGGCCGTGATAACAGCCTTCGAATTTGATAATTTTGTTGCGACCCGTTGCGCCGCGTGCCAGACGAATGGCGGTCATGGTGGCTTCGGTGCCTGAGCTGACCAAGCGAACCTGTTCAATGGACGGCATGCGCTCGATCAGCATTTCTGCGATGACGATTTCAGTCTCTGTTGGCGCGCCATAGGACAAGCCATGCACGGCAGCGTCTTGGACGGCTTTAACAACCTCAGGATGTGCGTGACCAAGAATCGCCGGGCCCCAGGAGCCAATGTAATCAATGTAGCGTTTGTCATCGGCGTCCCAGAAGTAGGGGCCTTGTGCGCGCGCGACAAAGCGTGGCGTACCACCCACGGATCGGAAGGCCCGTACGGGAGAGTTCACACCACCAGGAATGCTGCGACAGGCGCGGTCGAAAAGTTCTACGTTACGTGACATAAAAAATATTCCGTTCAAACAGGAGAAGAGGATATTGAAAAGGGTGTGGCAGGTGTCGCTTGCATAAATGGGGCAGACAAGGCGCGCGCTGCAGCTTCGATATCTTGAGAGAGAAACAGACTCCCCACGACTGCGATACTGTCTGCGCCGGCCGCAGCTATGGTGGCAGCTTGAGGAATACCAATCCCGCCGATGGCGACCACTGCGGGCCGAGGTGCCTCGATTGCCTGGCAGAGTGCTTGCCCTGCCCGGAGCACTTCAAGGGGGGCGGTGGGGGCGAGAGGTTTTGTTGATGAGGCGTACATCGCACCAAAAGCGATATAGGCCACTTGATGTTTGAGCATGCTTTGTGCACGCTGGGGATCGGCATAGCAAGACACTCCAAGCAGCATCTCCGGGCCGATTGCTTGGCGGACGCTGGCAGGATCATCATCATGCTGGCCGATATGCACGCCATGTGCGCCCAGCTCAAGCGCGAGTTGCCAGTTATCATTGATTAAAAAAACAATGCCGAGCGCGTTACAGACGTCCAGAAGGCTTTGGGCTAAGTGGCGACGCAGTTGAGGTGAGGCCGTTTTGTGGCGTAATTGCAAGGCTTTCAGCCCTCCGCGCGCAGCGGCACGAACCGCTTGCTCGAGGCGAGCGGCATCATCCCAGTCTGGGGTCACGCCATAAAGGCCTGTGGGAAATTTGAGTGTAGGGCGCATCAGCAAAGTGGATAGTTAAGGTGCAATCGTTAAGGTTGTAGTCATTAAGGTGCGACCGGAAGGCGTCGGGCGATAAAGTGACCCATGCCCGGCTGAAAGGACTGTAGCAGGGCATGGCCTCCGTGTGCACAGGCTTGTTCAGCAGCTTTAGGCACGCTGAGTCCATGGGCTAGCAGACAAGCCAACGCAGTGGCGATCAAGCCGCCTGCGTCTCGCGTGCCCTCGGGAGCTTGTGCGCATGGCCAAGCGAGGGTTTCACTCTCAGGTCCCGTCAGCACATTGGCCTGAAGCCCTGGACGTTGTTGAACGCCGGTGATCAGCACCCATTGGGCGCCTATGGCCTGCAGGGCTTGGCCGCCACCCGCATGACCAGAGGCTTCCAAGACATCTTCAGTGATCCATTGGTTGAGTCGTCTCGCCTCGATCACCACAATATGGGCCTGAGGAACAAGAAGCTCAATCACAGCGCCAATCAAGTCGTCGACCTCGTCCTCATCTTCGGTTGGCGTTTCAGTATCGATTTCTTGGGCACCAAGATGTAGGACAAGCGGAATTTGGCTGTAATCCGCCGCAATTTGGGCGACGGCGCTCACCGCTGCGACGGAGGAGAGCGCGCCGACTTTGATGGCTTGAACGGGAATGTCCTCTAGCAGGCAGCGGGCCTGATCGTCGATTTGCTCCGCTGCACAGGGCAGAACAGATTCGCTTTTGGCGCTATCCTGAATCGTGACTGCCGTCAGCGCAGAGATCGCGTGGCCGCCTAAGGCCGCGCACGTAATCGCATCCGCAGGTAATCCATCCGAACCCGTTGGGTCAAAAGGGCCAAAAATCAGAGTAATGGGCGTTGAAATAGTTTGATTCATGTCAAATCGACAATCGATGTGTAGGCACGTATGGGTTGGTTTCGGTAAGATTGACCCCATTGTAAGAGATGACTCGTTTTACCTGTCCTTTTCCTTGAGGACAGACGGGTTCTTCCAAAAGAGAGAATGATGCGTACTTGGATGTGTTTGATTTGTGGTTGGATTTACGACGAAGAGACTGGTGTGCCCGAAGAGGGGATTCCAGCTGGTACACGCTGGGAAGATGTCCCTCCGAACTGGGTGTGCCCAGAGTGTGGTGCGCGTAAAGAAGATTTTGAGCTGATGGAGATCTAAAGCTCTCGTATGGATCAATCCCAACGCACACCTGAAACAGTCACCGACCTTTCTAATCAGTTTTTGATGGCCATGCCAGGTATGGTTTCTGGGGATCTGGCTGGAACCGTCATTTATCTGTGCGAGCACAATACAAAAGGCGCGCTGGGGCTGGTCATTAACCGGCCGACTGACCTGAGCGTGGCCGGTTTACTTGAAAAAATCGACCTCAAATCTGAGACTTTGCCTGGGCAGAGTGGGGAACAACAGGCTGCAGAGAGCCCTGCGGTGTTTTTTGGTGGTCCCGTTCAGACGGATCGTGGTTTTGTATTGCATTTTCCTGCGGGTGATTACAACTCAAGTATCAAGCTGGGCCGGTTAGCGCTGACAACCTCGCGCGACATCTTAGAGGCCGTGGCGCATGGAAACGGCCCCGAGCAGTTGTTTGTGACGTTGGGTTATGCAGGCTGGGGTGCAGGACAGCTCGAAAATGAGTTGGCACAAAATGCCTGGTTGACTGTCGCAGCGCAAGAAAACATTATTTTTGACACCCCACCTCAAGACCGTTACCCCGCTGCGCTTAAGTTGCTGGGGATCGATCCGGTCATGCTGACCGGTGCAGCGGGCCATGCCTGAAGAAACGCTTCTGGCTTTTGATTATGGCGCCAAGAAACTAGGGGTCGCGCTGGGCAATACCTTGCTCAAGCAGGCGCATCCTTTAGATATTATTTTGGAGGCCACGCGCGACGGCCGTTTTGCGCGGGTCGAGGCCTTGCTCAAACGCTGGCAGCCAGAACGACTGGTGGTTGGATTGGCACTTGCGACGGATGGAAGTGAGCAATACGCGAGTCAACACTGCCGTCGATTTGCCCGCCAACTCGAGGGGAGGTTTGGTTTGCCCGTCGTCTTGGTTGATGAGAGAGGGTCGAGTGTCCAGGCCCAAAGAATCACGGGGAATGAGCCAGATGATGCCGTGGCAGCGGCTATCATTTTGCAGCGTTATTTTGATGCGTTGACTTAAATGAATCTGGGCGAAATGAACGCATGCGCAACCCTCAACTAAACCTACAGGGCTCACTCACACATCTGCTTACGACCGAAGGTCTGTCGCGCGCGATCCTGACGCGCATCCTCGACACGACCGCGTTGTTTCTCACTCAAGCGGAAGATGCGCTCAAGCACACACCGTTGCTGCAAGGCAAAAAGGTGCTGACGCTTGTTGACGCTTGCTTTGTTGACGAGGCGTCACTGGCTGTTGACGTTTTTGAGCGTGCAGCCCAGCGGTTGTCCGCCGAGTGGCAGGGGATCCAAACACTGGATCTTTCCATCATTGCTGCGCGTACGGAGCCAAACGTTGATATCGTTGTGCTACGTTCTGAGGTGAGCGGTGTACCGCATTGGATGGCACAGCAGGTCGGTCGTCATACGCACATTATCAACGCGGGGGATGGGTGTCATGCGGAGCCGATGTCTGCGTTATTGGACATGCACACGATTCGTCGCGAAAAAAAAGATTTTGCCAATCTGATTGTGGTCTTGGTGGGCGATGTGCTGCATTCGCGTCGGGCGCGTTCCTGCATTCATGCACTGACCACACTGTGTGTGGCCGAGGTGCGTGCGGTAGGGCCTTTGACCTTGCTGCCTGAAGGATTGGCACAGTTAGGGGTACGCGCATACACGGATATGGCTGAGGGCTTGCGAGATGCCGACGTGATCATCATGCTGGATCTGGGGCATGCGGCGGTCGTAAG
Organism: Bordetella parapertussis; assembly: GCA_945862495.1. Taxonomy (GTDB): domain Bacteria; phylum Pseudomonadota; class Gammaproteobacteria; order Burkholderiales; family Burkholderiaceae_B; genus Zwartia; species Zwartia parapertussis_G. Next base: position 30,614 of record CAMAYM010000019.1, read on the forward strand.
TGCCCGCCAGCCTTCCGCGCGCGAGTACGTTGAATGCTATGGGCTCACCGAAGAAAAACTTGCCTACGCTAAACCTGATTGCCTGGTACTCGGGACAGAAATTCAAGGTGTGGCGCCCGAGCTTGCCGGTGTGGCTGTGCATATGGCTGTGATGAGCCTTGTGGCGGGGGCGACGGTATGAGGCTGCGTATTCGTCAGGGACGTGTCATTGACCCCGCAAATGGAATAGATACGCAAGCGGATATCTGCATTGCGGAGGGCAGAATTGTTGCGGTTGGGGCGGTTCCAGACGGCTTTGTCGCGGACAGCGTGATTGATGCATCAGGCATGCTTGTACTGCCGGGACTCGTCGACCTGTGCGCACGCGTGGCGACGTCTGGTGATGCCTTCGACGCGGCCTTGGCAGGCGGTG
>CAMAYM010000020.1 GCA_945862495.1 Bordetella parapertussis
TGTTGCTGTATGAAGCGTTTCCCATTGTGCCGTGGGCAAGGGATGCCCCAGTTCCGAAGCCATCGCGGTAAGTTGACGCGCGGGAGCACACACACCCGCGACATGTAAATCCTCGGCTCGAAAGGTGACTTTCGCCCGTAATACAAACATCGACAATCGCTTTAAAACTGCTGTCAGAATATCGGTACGTATGATGCCTCTAACAGTCGGCACTTCCTCGATATTAGGGACCTGCCCAAGCACCATGGTCGCAAGCAGTCTGCCTTGGGCCGTGCAATATCCCGCCAAGCGAGACTGGCCGATTCCAGGCGCGACGATGTCATTGGTCAGCTGTCCCTGAAGAAATGTGAGTGCATCCAGCCCCTTGGACTCAAAGACACTCAGCGAACTCAACGGATATACCGTTGCAGTAGAAAGGTGAGATGCCTTGTTTTGAACCGAAGAATGACCGAAAAAAGGATGCATGATGCCTCTGGCGAGATAACGGGTATTAAAAACGTACGATGTGCGGGAAATTCTGGGGATCCAGTCCGCAACCGCCTCTCGACATATTAAACTGTCGGACATATGAGCGCCGTCAATAAACTATTCATCTATGTGGTCTTGCCCATCCTTGTGGCGATAGCTTGCGCTATCGGTGCAGCCTACTATTGGGTCAACCAACCCCTTGCGTTGCCTAGCCCGAAGGTTGATATTTTGGTCCCCAAGGGTGCGACACCTGCCAGTATCGCGGCACAGATTAATCAAGCGCGTGTCACATTGAGTCCTGCAGCTTTTGTCCTAATGGCTCGACTCACAGAGCTCGACACAAAAATCAAGGCTGGCGGATATCAGCTTGTTCAAGGCGACTCGCCTCTGCGTATTTTGCGTCGCATGGCACAAGGCGATGTCACCTCGCGTCAAATTACGCTTGTCGAAGGCTGGAACCTGCGTCAGATTCGTGCCGCACTTGCACAGCACCCAGACATTAAGCAAAGTATCCAATCAACCTCTGATGCAGAGTTACGTACCCAGGTTGGCTTGGACGCCCCCTACGCAGAGGGATTATTTTTTCCGGATACATATATTTTTCCAATCGGTACCACTGATCTTGAAATTTTGCAGCGTGCCGCGCGTGCCCAGCAACAGATGCTTGATCGCGCTTGGGCCGATCGCCAAGACAACCTTCCTCTGCGCTCTCCTTACCAAGCGCTTATCTTGGCATCTATTGTTGAAAAAGAGACAGGAAAAGCGTCTGACCGTGCGCGCATCGCAGGGGTTTTCATCAACAGGCTGCGGCTCAATATGCCTCTCCAGACAGATCCCACTGTGATTTACGGAATGGGTGAGGCCTTTGATGGCAAAATTCGTAAAAAAGATCTACAAACAGACCACGCCTGGAACACCTACACCCGAGGGGGATTGCCTGTCAGCCCGATTGCTAGCGTGGGTCAAGCTTCGCTCAATGCTGCGCTGAACCCCGAAAAACACGAATTTTTATATTTTGTTTCAAAAGGCGATGGCAGCAGCGCTTTTGCGCGAACGCTGCCTGAGCACAATAAAAATGTCTCTCAGTACATTTTGGGACGAAAGCCATGATATCGGGCAAAAAAGGGCTTTTTCTCACGTTTGAAGGCGTTGATGGTGCAGGTAAAAGCACCCATGTCCAATGGACGGTCGATCAACTCAGGGCACGCGGCCTTGCTGTTATCTCGACGAGAGAGCCCGGTGGAACCGCGATTGGAGAAAAACTTCGCGAGTTGCTTTTGCATCAGCCGATGGGACTTGAATGCGAGACCTTACTCATGTTCGCTGCCCGTGCCCAACATCTAAAAGAAGTCATTCAGCCCGCACTCGAGGTGGGATCCTGGGTGGTGTGTGATCGTTTTACTGACGCCACCTTTGCCTACCAAGGCGGCGGGCGTGAGCTAAGTGTTGAGCGTATCGCCACACTTGAGAGATGGGTACATCCAGACTGCCAGCCGGATCGCACGTGGTTGTTTGATGTCCCCCTCGAAGTAGCGCGCGAACGACTAGACCGCACTCGCGATCAAGATCGTTTTGAACAGGAAGCCAGTGCTTTTTTTCTGCGCACTAGAGAAGTCTATCTCTCTCGTGCCGCCCAATACCCAGAGCGCTTTACTGTCATAGATTCCACTGCTCCAATCGATGACATACGCCTCTTGCTCACGGAACAAATCAATCTGCTTGTTGCTCGGAGCCTGACAGTCTGATGCAACCTCACTTTTTACCTTGGCACACAGAAGTCGCGCGCGACTGGCTTGGCAACAAAGACCGGTTTGCGCACGCTTGGCTCATTCATGGGCTTTTCGGGATTGGAAAACGTGAGTTTGCCTTTGCCGCAGCGGCCTCACTTCTGTGCGAAGCCCCTCTACAAGGTCTTGCCTGCGGGCAATGTCCTGCTTGCGGCTGGATCGCACGAGGCAATCACCCGGACTTAAAACGTATTCGACCAGAGGCGGTTGCAGCCGAAGAGGGGGCCGAGCTTGGGGCCGAGGAAGACGGGGCGACTTCGGATGAGACAACAGTAGAAGCAGGAGGTTCAAGTAAGAGAGCCCCCTCGAAAGATATTCGTGTCGAACAAATTCGCTCGCTCGAGCCTTGGTTCAACAATGCCACGCACAGGGGGGGGTGGCGGGTGGCCTTGATTTACCCGGCCGAAGCACTCACGACGATCTCTGGCAACACCTTACTCAAGGTCCTTGAAGAACCGCCCCCCTCGACAATATTTTTATTAGTCGCTGATGCCCCAGATCGACTGCTGCCTACACTGCTATCGCGATGCCGCCGTCTGCCTCTATCCACGCCAAGCTTGGACATTGCCCAACAGTGGCTAGAAGGCAAAGGGGTTAAAAAGGCCGCCGAATGGTTGGCCGCAGCGGGAGGCGCACCGCTTCTCGCTCACCAACAGTCTGAATCAGAACAGAGCCCATGCCCAGACTGGATCATTGAACTTCTCGCATCCCTTGAGCAGGGACGGACGCCTGATTTAAGCAACTTAGCAGACAAACTTGCAAAATCCAGCCCTAAAGTATGGTTGGATGCTTGCCAACGATTGGCGATTGATCTGAATTTGAGCGCCCACGGATTGGCTTGCCGCTATTACCCAGGGCAACACAAACAGCTCTCTGCGATTGGCAAACATGGTGGCACGTTACAGTTTGCACAACTTACTACATGGCTCGATGAGCAAAAACGCGTAGCAGGTCACCCCCTCAATGCCAAACTGTTTGCCCAAGCCGTCATGCAACGGCTATCACAAGCCTGCCAAATAAAACTATCCGGATTTAAATAAATGTTTGTCGATTCCCATTGCCATGTCAATTTTCCCGATCTTGCGGTGCAAATGCCCGATATTCTCGAGCGGATGAAAACCAACGGCGTTGGACGCGCACTCTGCGTGAGCGTCAATTTGCCAGACTGGCCTGGACTCATTGCACTGGTCGAGCAGCACGATGCTCTTTACGCCTCTGTTGGAGTTCACCCAGACTACGAGGATACGATCGAGCCTACCGTTGAAGACCTGATCGAGCGCAGCCAGCATCCAAAAGTCATTGCCATAGGTGAGACCGGGCTTGACTACTTCCGCCTAACCGGTGATCTCACCTGGCAACGCGAGCGCTTTAGACGTCACATTCGTGCAGCCCGAGAGACAGAGCTTCCTCTCATTATTCATACTCGCGCTTCTTCGCAAGATACGCTTAACATCATGAAAGAAGAGGGCGCACAGGATGCCCGGGGCGTGATGCATTGCTTTACAGAGTCCTGGGAGGTTGCGCAAGCCTCCATGGACATGGGGTTTTACATCTCGTTTTCTGGCATTGTGACGTTCAAAAATGCCACCGAGCTCCAGGAGGTTGCCCGTCGCATGCCCCTGGATCGCATACTGATTGAAACAGACTCCCCTTATCTGGCTCCGGTGCCTTTTCGAGGAAAACTTAATGATCCGTCGAAGGTCATACATGTAGCCGAAATGATTGCAAACCTAAGAGGCGTAACAGTCAAAGAAATAGAAGAAGCATCAACTGAAAATTTCTTCAATTTATTCAATAAGTTAATTAATTAATATCAAATAATTATTAAATGTATTTTATTAAATGTATATAATTTTATAATTAATTTTAAATAATTTCGTAAATATTTGATATTGAACAATATATTTAAATTAAATATCCGGATATCATGATCAATCAAACATTCACTCTTTTATTAAGAAATGTGCTGACATCGCTTGTATTGATGGGCACATTAGGGGCAGCTTTATTAAATTCGGCGCATGCTTCCGATCCTAAGGATTTCTGGTTTTACATCATCAATGATCGGGATGAACAGTTAAAAGAGCTTCTTCGCAGAGGGATGGATCCAAACCAAAAGAGCCCGAATCAACAGACGCCCCTCACTATGGCGGCTCGTGAGAACTCTTGGCGGGCATTTGATGTGCTGTTAAGTAGCGCTAAAGTCGACGTCAACCTAGCAAATTACTATAAAGAAACACCGTTGATGTATACCGCACTGGTGGGTGATCTTCCCCGAACCCAACTTCTGCTGTCCAAAGGCGCAAAGGTCAATCAACCTGGCTGGTCCGCCTTGCATTATGCTGCGATAAAAGGACACGCCAAAATTGTGAGTTTACTTTTATCAAAAGGGGCGATGGTCAACGAACTATCCCTAGATGGCGATACACCTCTCATTCTTGCAGTCAAATCTGGAGACGCTGCAACGGTGCAAGCACTCGTGAGCGCGGGTGCAGACCCCTTGCTATCAAACTTTAAAGCTCAAAATGCTATTGAGACTGCGCGCGCCGAGGGGCGGGGGTCACTGGCGAGTACGCTTGAAAAAGTCGCTGCGGGAAGAAAAAAACAACCTTAAGACTGAATTCTTGCTAAAAGACCACTATTGATAATGCCTTTTAGCGAAGAGTAGGGCACCACTATTGTTGGCATTCCAAGCGCGTACGGACCTAACACGTAGTGATCAAAGGTCACTGCAATTCCGTCTTGCATCAGCGCTGCATTATCTGAAAACTGAAAAGGCCATGTTTTGCTGTAGTCCGCTTTGTCTGTTTGAGCAAACTCGTTAGTCTCAAGCCACTTCACATACTGTTTTTTTAGTGCGGCCTCAAAAGCCTTCATCCTCCCCCTCAAAATCATGTCATTTAGAGTCAATATTTTGTCCATTTTTGGGACCCAATTGACATACTTCATCGTGGACATTCCATGTGCACCACCAGAGTACAGATAACTCTGTAGCTCGATCACAATGACGGATGGCGTCGCACGCCGAACCTCAGCGCCGAGCACGATTTCATAACGATCTTCGGCGGTTTTCCAAAACTGCGTGGCTAAATCAGCAAAGGTGTTGACCTTAGTGGTATCCACAAGGGCGAGCCCGAGTAACGATTGGTCTAAAAATGTATTAAAGCGCTCATGCCCCTCAAAACTGAGTTTTTTAATCGTGATAGAGGGGCACAACTCGCCCTTGCAATCCGGCATTTTTCGCACCAAACTCATCACTCGGTAACGCGGGGCCTCCTCGGACATGGACTGGCCGAGCGCTTGCTCCGTGGCTGCGAAAGTCGCCAAGCCCATCATGAGCGCAAGCGAATACGCTCGTCCTAATCTCAGCATACGTAACATCATTGGCCTTTTGGCAAACTAGCAGAGGTCTGAAATAGAGCCTCTTTGATATCATCATGAAGCGCATCAGGTGCACTATTGGGAGCAAAACGTTTTAGTACCTCACCATTGCGCCCAACCAAAAACTTTGTAAAATTCCATTTGATCAGTTCTGTCCCGAGCAGCCCTGGGCGGCTATTTTTAAGCCACTGATATAGCGGATCGGCCTGAGCGCCATTCACATCGATCTTGGCAAACATCGGAAAGGTCACGCCATAATTGAGCGCACAAAAACTCTTGATGGCCTCTTCGTCACCAGGCTCTTGGTGGCCAAACTGATTGCATGGAAAACCCATCACCACCAAGCCTTGCTCAGAAAACTCTTGATATAATTCTTGTAACCCTTTGTATTGATTCGTAAAACCGCACTTTGATGCCACATTTACAATCAACAAAACTTTTCCGGCAAAGTGAGAAAGTGGAACAACTTGACCTGCGATCGTTTTCAAACTGAGATTAGGGAGCGACATATTTTTCCTTAACGAAGAGAAGAAAAAGCCTCAATCGCTCGCACTCGACTAGTACGCAAATCGACGATTTGCCGAGGATAGTTCAAGGATTGACGAGAAACAGGCGAGGGGTCATGGATTTCACGGTTGGGGAGTGATGCGAGCTCAGGACACCAATGACGGATAAATGCACCCTCAGGATCAAACTTCTCAGACTGACTGATTGGATTAAAGACGCGAAAGTAGGGGGCCGAATCGGCTCCCGTTGAGGCACTCCATTGCCAACCGCCATTATTGGCCGCTAGTTCACCGTCAATCAGGTGCTGCATAAAAAATCGCTCACCCAACCGCCAATCAATCAGTAGGTTTTTAGTCAGATACATGGCCACCACCATGCGCAGGCGATTGTGCATCCAGCCGGTCTGCACGAGCTGTCGCATGGCGGCATCAACGATCGGCACACCCGTTTTAGCCTGGCACCACGCCTTGAAATCCGCGGGGGCATCACGCCATTGCACGGCGTTTGTCTCGGGTCGCATGGGCTGGTGCATCGACAGCGAGGGATAGCCATGTAATAAATGTTTGTAAAACTCTCGCCACAACAACTCATTCATCCAAGTCGTGATGCCCTCAAGGCCTGTACCAAGTTCACCATGATTGATGCTTAGTGCTTGATGCCAGCATTGCGCGGCAGACACAAGACCTGCAGCAAGATAGGGTGACAAGGTACTCGTACCCGTGATCGATGGAAAATCTCTGTCGCGCTTGTATTGCGTCATGCGTGCATGCGCAAACGTTTCGAGTCGCTCCAGTGCGGCGTGTTCACTTGCTGGCCAACCAGCCTGAATCGCAGTAGATGTTTTAGGCCAACCTGGCAAACTGTCAGATACGACATCACTTTTTAGCGTTGATTTTTTGAACTGAGGATTGGGAACAGGTAGAGGCTGATAGGGTGCTGAACGAAGCTTTTCACGGCAAGCTTTCGAAAAGGGTGTGAAAACACGGTAATAATTGTCCGATCCGGTCCTGACCGTACCCGGCACCAGCAAAGTGCCGCCATGATGACCGTGCATTGCGACTCCGTGCTCAGCCAACAGTGTGTATGACGTGCGATCACGACGTCGCTCATTGACCCCAAACTCCCGATTGCAATGCACTTCCGTGATGCCATGCTGTTGACAAAAGGAAAGCAAGGCTTGAGGGACATCGGCCCAGCGCGAAATATTGAGTATTTTGAGCGGAACGTTAAGTTGCGCTAAGGAGGCAGAGAGTTCACGTAGAGCACGCAACCAAAAATCAACCTTGTGTACAGAGTCTGCGTGCTCTACCCATTGATCAGGCGAGATCACAAACATACCGATTGCGTCACCCTCAGCCATGGCTGCGGTAAGAGCAGGCTGATCCCTCAAGCGCAAATCCGTACGAAACCAACAAAGTTTTGTCATCAAAAATTACCGTTCATGCCAGCGTTTCACTGCGGCAAGTGTGCTGCTCACATGCTGATCTGGGTTAAAGCTGCTGTGTACAAAATATATTTTAGCGTCTGGCGTGACCACGTAGGAAATCCGACTCGCCATGCTTGAAGTAAAAAACATAGTGGCGTCATACGCGCGCATGATCGAACGGCTGGCATCCGATGCCACTGCAAATTTGCCACCACACGGTCCCATGGAAAAGCGCTCTAGTGTTGCGATATCGTCACCTGAAAAACCGACGACTGACGCGCCGTACTTAGAAAATTCTTCAGCAGCCTCTGCAAATAAATTGGCTTCGATTGAACAGCCACTAGTAAAAGCTTTGGGGTAGAAGTAAACAACGACTGGCCCTTTTTTTAGGGACTGAACCAGTGAGAATTGGTAAGGTTTCCCTGCGAGCGCTGCGTCCGCAGTAAACGCAGGCGCGTCTTGGCCCACCTTAAGTTGCGCATGCACGGTGCCTAACATTAAACAAAGTATCAGCCCGCTGATAAAGTGAACATACTTAGACATGAGGGAGTTGATCCAGAGAAAGGGAAAAAAGCGTACAGTAGCGAAAAGAAAACAAGCTTAATATACAACCCGTAGAGAGGGATCTCATGGTTAAACCATATGAAAAATCCTTGATTTTTACGTTATCCGGCCTATTGTTCTTGACTGGCATGGGTGTGAGCGGTGATGTGTCGGCACAACGCCAGATTCCACTCCCTCCGCCTCCGCCGATCATTTGGCCCGACGAACGTCCAGCTGATCCGGCACGCTGGACACAAGAAGATGTCACACCAGAGCAAAAATTTGATACAGCACGAAAAGAGGCAGTCGCCGCGCAACAAATAGCGCTGGACTACTGCAAATCACTGCCAGTTTCAGATCAAGCCTTGTGCCTGGCTCAGTCTAAGCTAGAGTTTGAGAAAGAAATGGCGGATATCAAATCCAAATTTGGAATCACTCGCTAAACATTTAAAAGGTTTTGGTATGCCGCATACCCGCATTCCCTGATGACGGGTTTTAATTCATTCGACCTCGGGTACCACCGATACTGAAACGGCCCGCACCTAGAAACGTAATCGCAAGCGCACCAAACAGATACAGACCTTGAAGCTCTAACAACCATCCACCCGATTTTGTCAGGTGAAAAAGCTGATGACTGTGGGCTAAATAAATGGCAATCAGCATATTCAGCACAATCACAACTGCACTGGCGCGCGTCACAAGACCAAGAATGAGGAGGGCGGGCGCGATAATCTCCCCGATATACACCCCATAGGCAATCCAAACTGGCCAGCCATTGGCTTGGATCAGTGCAGAAATGCCTGCGATCCCGTGCATTAACTTAAACAAACCATGCATTAACAACAAAATACCGACAGACAAACGCAATATCAGTTTGCCAATGTCATCGAAGTTGTTCATTTAAACTCCTAGGGTCGTTAAAGTCGTCAAGCGCATCATAACTGGCGATTCGGTATTATCACCAATGTATAACTTTTTCGATCAATGCATCGCAAGAAACAATATTAGTCATTTTAATTGCCATGACACGCGGAGAAAACATGAACGAAGCCGTCACTTACGAACAAGTAGGGGGTGTTGTCACATTAACCCTCAACGAACCTGATACCCGCAATGCCTTGTCACCTGCAATTATTGATGCAATTGTCAGCTATGTTGCACGAATCAATGCGGACTTGACCGTCGGTTGTGTGATTATCACAGGCGCAGGAGAGGGCTTTTCTTCCGGTGGAAACGTCAAGCGCATGCAAGATAGAAATACTGCCGCCACGCAAAAGGCACCTGTAGATATTCGTGCCTACTATACGAACGGGATCCAACGGATACCCATGGCCCTCAATACCCTAGATGCCCCGATTATTGCTGCAGTCAATGGCGCCGCCATCGGTGCGGGATGTGACTTAGCCTCAATGTGCGATATCCGTATTGCAGGTCGCAGCGCTAAATTTGGCGAAAGTTTTGCCAGAATGGGCCTGGTGTCTGGCGATGGTGGCGCCTGGTATTTACCCAAAGCGGTTGGGTTGTCAAAAGCCTATGAAATGACCTTTACAGGTGATTTCGTCGATGCAGAAGAAGCTGCTCGGATTGGTTTAGTCTCCAAAGTGGTCGACGACGCAGCACTGATGGATGCGGCACGCGCTATGGCACAAAGAATCGCCGCGCATCCTGTGCATTCGATTCGGATGAGTAAACGTTTGATTCGGGACTCGCATCAAGTCAGCTTGCCGATTGCGTTGGATATGGCCGCAGCTTCGCAAGCACTGGTACAGACAACACATGATCATAAAGAAGCCGTACAGGCGTTTGCAGAGAAACGTCCACCAAAATTCGAAGGTCGTTAAAAATTTGCCCAAAAGTCTGACTGAAGTAAAGGGTTTGGGATCATTTGATCCATACGTATTTAACGCATAATGTATATTATGTAAAGTAAAGGATTCGAGTCAATGAAGGTATGTATTTATGGTGCGGGCGCTGTGGGTGGACATCTCGCTGCCCGTCTGGCTGCCGCAGGACAACACGAAATTTCAGTGATCGCTCGCGGACCGCAACTAGAGGCCATCAAGAAAAATGGCCTGACGGTCTCTCGTGGTGATGAAGTTCATTCGGGTCGTCCAGATCATGCTACAGATGATCCACGCACACTTGCACCACAAGACATTGTGATCGTATCGTTAAAAGCGCAAGCTTTACCAGAGGCAGCGGCTTCCATCGAAGCATTGCTTGCACCAGACGGCGTGGCAGTCTTTGCGACCAATGGCATCCCTTGGTGGTGGCACAAAGGGCTCAACGTCCCGCAAACTCCCCTATTTCCCCTTGATCCCAATGGCGAACTTTGGAGTCGCCTAAAAGACAAAAGCTTGGGTTGCGTCATTTATTCGCCCAATGAAGTAACCGAGCCTGGTGTGATTCGCAGTGCACTCAAAGACCGCTGGATGCTTGGCGAACCTGACGGCGTTGAGTCCGAGCGTCTCACACGTGTCGCCGAGGTTTTCAAATCGGCGGGAATACGTGGGGTCGCCACGACCGATCTGCGTTATGAGATTTGGTACAAATTACTGATTAATTGTGGCTTGAATCCAGTAGCGGCTCTGACGCGCTTGCCGACCCCGCTGATGAATAAAAATCCCTTCATCATTGCGTTGAGAAAGTCCGTCATGCTGGAGGTGACAGACATCGCCTTCGCGTGTGGCACAGATTTACGCGGAAAAATCGATCTGGACGAACTTTGTACACCCACTAAGCGTTCCGGCTCAAATCGCGCATCAATGCTTCAAGACGTCCTAGCAGGACGGTCACTCGAGCATGAGGCAATCTTAGGTATTGCTGTAGGCTTAGCAAAAGAACACGGCGTTTCAGCGCCGCGTTGTGAGCTTATGCTCGGGTTAATGCGTGGACTTTCTGAGTCAATGCAACAACCGAACTGAGGATATATATTTACTTGAGTTTGTTTAATTATTTAAATGCCGCGCGTAGTTCACGCACACCTAATGCCAACACGCGTGCATCCACACCTACGGCGACAAACGTACAACCGAGCTTGAGATAGTGCTGTGCCAAGACGCGATCGGGTGTCAAAATGCCGGCGGCTTTGCCGTGCTTAAGGATGGTGGCAATACCTTTCTCAATCGTCGCAACAACCTCTGGGTGACCGGGATTACCAAGATGACCGAGTGCAGCTGAAATGTCAGAGGGTCCGAGAAATACCCCATCAACACCCTCCACTGCACAAATCTCATCCAAATTGCTCAGACCCGTTTTGGTCTCTGCCTGAACAAGTAAACAAATTTCATCATTCGCAACTTTGACATAATCTTTACGCGAATCCCATCGGGATACGCGGGCAGATCCATAACCCACGCCACGGATACCGTGAGGCGGATAACGTACCGCTTGAACAAGCTCTCGTGCTTGCTCAGCGGTATCGACCATCGGGATTAGTAGGTTTTGAACACCTAAATCCAACAACTGTTTAATCAAATGTGTCTGACCAATCGGCGGACGCGCGACAACCTGAGTGTTGTAAGCCGCACAGGCTTGCAACTGACTGAGAATTGTCAGCGGGTCTGTTGGAGTGTGCTCACCATCCAGCAACATCCAGTCAAACTCCGCTGTCGCGCAAATCTCGGTCGCAAAAGCGTCGGGAAGAGACACCCATAAACCGATGTTTGCATCCCCTGCTTTCAGAGATTGTTTAAACCGATTGGTGTAATCAGGCATCTGATCCCTTCACTTAGTCAAACGCTCGATTACTTGGACAGCACTTTGCTGATGGCTTCACCGATCTGAGTGGTATTGGCTTTTCCACCCAAGTCTGGTGTGTGAGGACCTTGGCTCAACACTTGCTCAATCGCTGTCACAATTGCATCATGCGCATCCAGATAAGGCTTTTGTTCCGCCGCTGGCATGCCACGACCGAGGTAATCCAACATCAAGGCACCCGACCAGATCATCGCGATCGGGTTGGCGATGTTTTTGCCGTAAATGTCAGGGGCAGAACCGTGTACAGGCTCAAACAATGAGGGGAACTTGCGATCTGGGTTCAGGTTAGCCGAAGGCGCCAAACCAATCGTGCCGGTACAAGCAGGACCCAAGTCAGACAGAATATCGCCAAACAAGTTTGAGGCGACGACAACATCAAAACGATCAGGCTGCAAAACAAAGCGTGCGGACAAAATGTCGATGTGCTGTTTATCAGTCGTGACGCTCGGATAGTCTTTGCCGACTTCAGCAGCACGCTCATCCCAATAAGGCATGCTGATGGCGATACCGTTTGATTTGGTCGCGATCGTCAAGTGCTTACGCGCACGACGTGAAGCCATTTCAAAAGCAAAACGCAACACGCGATCGCAACCGATACGTGTAAAGATCGACTCTTGAAGAACGATTTCGCGGTCTGTACCTTCAAACATTTTCCCGCCAACAGCGGAGTATTCCCCTTCGGTATTTTCACGTACAACAAAAAAATCGATGTCGCCTGCTTTACGATTGGCTAGGGGGCAAGGCACACCGTCAAACAAGCGGACTGGGCGCAAGTTGATGTACTGGTCGAATTCGCGACGAAACTTGAGCAAGGAACCGTACAAAGAAGTATGGTCCGGCACAATCGAAGGCATCCCTACAGCGCCGAAATAAATGGCATCACAATCTTGCAGATGGCTCTTCCAATCTGCAGGCATCATTTCGCCGGTTTTTGCGTAGTAATCACAAGACGCCCAATCGAAATGACGGTATTCAAGGTTGAGACTAAATTTTTCTGAAGCGGTCTTCAATACCCGTAAACCCTCGGGCATCACTTCCTTACCGATACCATCACCAGGCAGCACTGCAATACGAAATGGGCGACTCATGCGCTAATCCCCTTGATTAAAGTTATTCGAATCTTACTATTTTTTACAGTTTGAAGGACCCAAGGCGTCTTGAGCGGCCCGATTGATGCCAGCATTGAGCTCGGCAATGCTGGAAACGCTATATATCTTGCCACCTGTTGCCTGTGCAACGCAGGCTGCGGCGCCAGTGCCACCAATATCCACCACGTTAATTTTGAGGTGTGGCTTTTGTCTAGCGAGATTTCGGGCAACCATGCAAGGATCACCACCGCAGGACTCACCGCCATCAGACACTAACAAAATCGTACTTTCTTTGTTCACGCCATCGACTAGCTTGCCCGCTTCCAAAATTCCATCGGCAAGCGGCGTACCTTGATGAGGGCGTAAACCTCTCAGCTGGTTAATCATCGCTCCACGTTCTGAGGGGCCGAAGCGTCCTACATTATTTGCGGTAGGACAGGCATCGACGACCACCAGTCCAGACCCGATATCTGAAGGCAAACGCCTCATCACATCTATCGTTGCTTGCTGCGCAGTGGTCATTCGCGTCGGTTGACGCGTCAGATATTCAAACCTTTGTCGATCTTGGGCACTCAAATACTGTATGGCCTGCGGTCTGTTTAATTTGGCAAACAGCCACTGTTCATCCTCACGGGTGGCATTGATATTGACCATCATCGAGCCAGACGAATCAAATACCACCACCATTTCAGGTGCAAGTGCTGCAGGACGGTCTTCTGGGCAAAGATTTTTGGCCGTGGTAATGGTCGCGTGAGGTTTGACCACTGGTTTTGGCTTTGGAGGAGGCGGTGGCGGCACAGGTTTGGGCGGCTTGGGCGGCTCTGGTGCAGGAATGGGTTCAGGTTCAGGGGCGGGTTCAGGCACAGGTTCTGATACGGGCTCTGGCTCTGGATCAATGACGGGCAGGTCCGCTGGCTTGGGCACGTGAACAGGTTCAGGAGGCTCGGGAACGACGACAGGCTTAGACAGCTGAGGCTCAGGCTCAGGCGTCACTACCGCAACGGGATCATCCGCCGGCGCGTCAATAAGCAGCTCAACGTTATTGAGTGGTGAACGCGGACACCAAAACCACCACAATAAAAACAAAAACAATAGGACAAGCAACGCACCCAAAAGCCATGGCCAGTATGGAGACCTAGCAGCACTTGCTGCAATAAGCGGGACAATCGGAGCTGCTAAAACCTTTCTTGGGGATTCGGCAACAATGGCATGATCCCAAAACAACAAAACGGGCTGCCCACCCACAGAATAAATCGCTTCAAGTGGAGGCTCTGCACTCGCGTCTTGCAGCATCTTCAATAACGATGGATCGTGGGTAGGCTGAGCACCATATGTAGCAGCGAACTGAGCAATCGCTCGCAAGCGCTCAAATAATGCAGTGCGCAAGTAAATAGCCGCTGACTCAGGCAACTCAACGTAGGGAATGGGTTGTCCTGCAAAAGATGTATGCCATTGCACCGTGCCATCGGTTAATACCCGAGGCGTTGCGTAAAGCGCCGCCACACTTGGCGGCACAGACGCTCCCAATACGCGCAGAAATGAATCGTGCAGCGCCTCTAATTCCTGGACGGAACTGTAGGGAAAGTGAAGCTGCACAATTCGATTCACTCAACTACTCCAAAATAGCTGATTGCTTGCGCAGCTTTTCAACCTCAACCTCAACTGCTTGAATACGCGTCTGTAACTCTTGAGCGTTGGTTGTACCAGAAGTAACAGGCGTTTTTTGTAAAGCATCCAAACGTGCTCGGGCAACTTTGATCTGCTCCGTCAGTGCTTGATTTGAGGGATTACTCGCCTGTACCGATCGCAGATAAGCCCCAACGCTTCGCGTGATGTTCGTCACGTCAGCACGACGCTTGGTCACATCGGCGGTTACTAGCGTGTTTTTCTTTTCCATATCAGCGACTGCCTGACGCAACAAGACATTATTTTGTCTTTCTGCTGCAAGCTGCGCTTCCTTATCCTTAGCACGCGCATCATAGGAGCCAGAAAAATCGCAGTTCATTTTGGTCAATAAACCAGCATCTCGCATCGCTTTAGGATCACAACCGGCCTTATCCATGGTGCAAGCAGCCACCAAGGTAGTTAGCCCAAGAATAGTGATGACTTTATAGATTCGTTTCATCATGTCCCCTTTAACCAGTCACTTTAATCGAAGAGGCTAAACCATACGCCACATCAAGTTGGCCTTTCATCGCATCACGTGTGCGGCTGAGTTGATCAAGCTGACTTTGTAATTGACGAACATCGGCACCCACTGCACGCTCTTTTTCAATGATGTCTTGATACTCATCTACACGGGTATTGATATTCGCTAGCTCTTTTTCAAGGAATGCTTTGTTGGCATTAATGCGGTCGAGCTCTGCTTTGGCCTTCTTTTGGTCAACCTGTTTTGCGGCTACTTGAGCATTCAGTGTCTTCAAAGTTCGCTGATTTTCTTGTAATACAACGCTAATGTTTTGCATACGGGACTTCAGCTTTTGATTGTCTGCCTGAACATCCACAATAAAAGAATTAATGCGCTGCTCATTATTGGCAAACTTTGCGCGACGCTGGTCGAGCAAATAGTTAGCACCAGCACCAACACCACAACCCGCGACAGCAGCAATGGCCATACAAGCAGCCTTATTACCTGAACCACTGAGTGCACATGCCAAAACACCAGTCAATGCTCCAGCCGCACAGGCCTGTGCACCTGATTTACTAAAAAACTTTGCGCTTTCACCTTCTGTCAAACGGGGGTCAACATCACCTCCCCCCATGTTTTGGCAACCTGCCAAGAACAAACAACTGACGATTGCAATAAATGCTGAACGTAATTTAAGATTTGATAGTGAAAACACGTTACTACTCCTTAGTTAACTGAGACTTTTTTACATGCGGATAGCCACTCAGATTGAGTGATCTTCCTATCTTTCAGATACTGACCTAAATGTGCCCAATACGTATCAACATACGCATCGAGATTGCTACTTTTTCTTGCTAATAACTGTTGACGCTTTACTGCGACTTCTGGCAAAACCATTGGGGCGGTATAGATCGCACCCGCTTCAACAATACTGTCTGAATAAAGACCTAAAGCGAGCTCTTGTGCTGCTTTGCGTCTATCTACATTAGGCTTGATTCGCGAACAACTAGCTTGATCCTCTTTTGATAGGGTATCGACCTTAGAACACAATTCGTCATAATGTTTTTTGAGCCCATCGTAAAAACGACCTTCTTGACTGATGAGTACACACATAAATGCGCCCTGCTGTAAGGCAGAACGAATTGCAATGCCGCGTTGCTCATCTCGCGTTTGGTTGCTACTACGCAACTCGGTACGCAATGCCTCAAGTTCCTTTTTTAGCTTGTCGTCTTTTAAACCTGACATGAGGTTACTGAGTCGCTCGACCGTACTTGTTGCAGCGGGACTTTGTGGATTCGCACTCGCATTGGGCGCATTCTCACGCGTCCCGAGTTCAGCCCACCCTTGCTCAATTTCTTTGCTTCGACCCGAAGATGTTAGTGATGGTGCCACAACGACGAGTCTGAATCCTGAGGTCTTCTGTTTGTTAGGCGCAGCCTCTCGGTAGTAAGTTTGCTCTTGCCGCCAAGACGTACGAACTTCACTTTCAGGTGTCATATAGTTCGCTCCACGCACAATAAAACCACCCGCTTGCCCATGAAATCGATCGAGCTTGTTGAGACGAAACGATTCAAACATCATTTCATCCGCATTCCCTAACATGTCGTGCAAACCGAGGGGATTAGGCTGTAACAAGCCGGCCAACTGCAGCTTGCCATTTGCCGATTGCGATCCTGCAAACCACACATATTTATTCATCCCATCGGGCATCGGAAATCTTGCCTCACGAAACTCAGTACTCGAGACACTGTTACCCCCGCGTGCTGCAAACTCCCACTCTACTTCAGTTGGTAAACGGACAAAGCCGGCCACATTGTCCTCCACAGGCAAGCTCTTGAGCGCATTTGCACGTAACCAAATATTGAGTTTGTCACCAAACTGCATGGCCTCGAACCAACTCAGTTCGACTTTTGGCAGCGTCAGTTTGACTGAAGGTCTTGGGCAAGTCTCCTGCATCACCGATTGGTATTGAAGCTGGGTGACCTCATACTTTGCCATCAAATAGTAGCGGCCAGGATTAGGCTTGTCCGTCGTAAAGCTACCGGAAATGTGTGCAGGATGCGACTGCTCCAAATAACGTAACGCAGCACCTTCAGAGCCAAGCGTCACACCAAAGTCATCAAGCGGTTTACTGAGCGGAACATGCACGCGACGAAAAACCATGGAACCCTCACAGGGCATCGGCAAGACCACGTCATCATCGGTTGGCTTTGGATTAAAGAATCGTGTATCCCAAGGTGCGGACATAACCATTGCACTGCAGAGCGATAATCCAAGTGCACAAAATAAATTAACAAGGTTTCTATAGATCACGCAGACTCTCCGCAGGTTCAATTTTTGTCACCACGACACCCCCTATTCCAGCTACCACCATCGCCAACATCAGGGCGCCTAAAAGTGCCACTACAAAATGCACGGGCTCCAGCCGGCAGACAAAACGATCCGCCTTCATGTATTCACCCAGCATCTGATTAAATAATTGGCTCCCCGCTAGGTACATCACGCAGCCCACAGCAAAACCCGTCACCGTCAGCACAGCAGACTGCATCACGACGTACGTCTGCATCGCCAGTTTTCCGTAGCCCATCAGACGCAGGAGCGCGAGATCCTTTCTTTTGCGGTCAATATTGGCCGTTAATGCACCGATCAGTGATGCGGCACATCCTAATAACGCAATCCAAGCAATCACGCCAAAGACAATACCCAACACCTTATCAATAGACTGTACCGATTTAATTTCAGCCAGACGACTGGAGGTCTCGATCCCCTCTGCTGACATGCGATTCGCCAATGCTTCAACGTGCTCAATCTTGTCTGCGTATATTCTCGCTCTTGCAAAATGGGTGCGGGGTTGGCTTGCAGAACCCGTTTGAACACCAGAGCCAGGAACATAGAAGCCATCGCGGAAGTCTTCAATTTCAACGAGAAGTGGCAATGTCAAAAACACCGCAGGACGCACAAATGAATCCGGAGGCAAAATTGCCATGACATGCACATCAATCTGCGCGCGTTCTATACGGTTTTCGTGCAATCGACTGATTCGAAGCTGTACACGCTCCCCTTGCTTGACGCCGAGTCGAGACGCAGCCGAGGACGACAGCACGACCTCGTCCCGACCTTGAGGTATCGTGATCCCACCTAAAAGAGGATCTTTATTCGCCGTTGGGATCAACTCGACATTTTCTGCAAAGCGTCGACTATCGACGTAAAGATCGGCAATCGTATTGAGCGAACGCGTCAACGGCATGACAAATCCCACACCTTCTGACTGCTGCATTTTTTCAAACCAAGAAGGTTCAAGTTTTGCACTCGCAAGCATACGTATTTCAAGATTGCGCGGGTCAGAAAGCAACTCCGCACGCAACTGACTGACGATGCCAAACTTCAAACCAAATAACAGCAATAAAGGGGCCACTACAGCCACAACAGATGCCATGATGCACACAGAAACTTTTCTATCATGGAGCAAGTCACTTAAACCAAGTGAAAACAACACCTTTAAAGGCGGTGCGGAAAAAGTTGTATGTTGTTTAGTGGCGCTCATCAAAAACCGTCCGTCTTTGTGCACCCACAGTTCCAACAATTTGCCTGATTCCCACATCCGCCACAAGTGACCATTCGTGGGTCACGATCAGCGCGCCAATACTGAGTTCACGGGCAATCTCAACAATTAATGTAAATAATTCCTTGGCGAGAATTGGATCGAGCGCAGCAGTCGGTTCATCCGCCAGCAACAATTCGGGGTGATGCGCAATGGATCGGACAAAAGAGACCCGTTGTCGCTCACCAATAGAAAGTTGCGCAGGCATCTGACTCAGCAACGGCTCCAAGCGAAGGCGCCCAATGACCTGTTCCAATAAAGGATCCTTACCCTGCAGCCCGACCAACTTTCTAGGAAGCTCAATGTTTTGCTTGACGTTTAAAAACGGCAACAAGCCACCACTTTGAGGGACAAAACCCAAGGCGTGCTGACGTAATCTTGCCCAGCGAATTTCACGTTTTGAGGCGGTCAGTTGCAAATCTTCCGTTAGATCAGCAGCACCCAGGTGATGACGCGCCACTGACTGAGGTTCGAGTATTAAACCAATTGCTTCAAGTAGCGTGCTTTTTCCACAGCCACTTGGACCCACGATTGCAGCGACATCACCCGCATTGAGACGGCATGCAGAAAGGGCTACTGCATAGGACTCGCCCACGCGTCCTCGAGCAACTTCCATATCAACGATATCGAGGACGGGGGCACTCACGCTAAGGTAACGACTCTAAAGGGACAGGATAAACAGCCTCGCTTGGATCACTACCTTTTGCAAGGGAGACCCAAGAGCCCGTGTCCGCATTAAAGCTCTGATATTGCCTAAGCTTTGTATTGAGGCGCATCATAAATTGGGTCTGCGCAGCAACAGACATCGCTTTCCAGCCTTCTTCATCTAAACCCAACACGTCACTTTTGTATGGCAAACCGTCAAGATACTCACCGAGTACGCCCATTTGACCGAGCTTTTGTGAATTGCCTTGACGCAAATCATTGGGGTCACGCCCCATGGTCGCCGCGACAGAACGCAACCGGTCAAACATATCAGTCGGCGATACCAGCGAAGCATTCGCTGCCTCAACAATTTGCGTCACCACTGAACTCAGGTCACTCAGCTGTGCCTTGGTCAACAAAACGCGTACTTCAGTAGTTGGAATATTTTGCTTCACAAGATCACGATCACTGATCCAGGCTTTGAAAAATGGTGGCGCTTTGGTGTTGGTTGCACCACCAAGATAAGCAAGTTGCATGGCACGACCCAGCAGCGCTGAATCACGTGCGATGGCTGCAGCCGTTGAGCCTGGCGGGGCTGCAGCAGGTGCTGGTGAAGGTGTCGGCGTCGTTTGGGCCGCTGTCAATGCGCTCCCTGCGACGACTTCACCCATGGAGGCTTGCTTGATTTGTGTCACAAGTGACTGTCCGAGACTTTCAATCGTCTCTCCAAAGACATTGACGCGTCCGGCATCGACAGAATAATAAAGAGGTCTGTTCGCAACCGAGTTAAAAGCAAGGGTGTCGTATTGTCGTTGCGCAGATTGATGATTTTTTGCGCCCTCGGGGGTTTTCAGATGCATGACATATAACGCCACACCCTTTTCCTTAGCGAGTTCACGGACAGCCTGCGCATCAAGACCTGTTGTCGACAGCGGATCATTCGCATCTAGCGCACCCGCGTCCGTCACTAAAACGATGTATCGCGCACCAAACTCATTCCAATTAATTTTATCCAGCGCTTCTTTCACGCCCGCATAGGGATCTTCATCAAATTTTGGCGTTGAGATTTTTGTCGCTTTTAAATCTTTTATTTTTTCAAAAAAATCTGCGCCATTTTTGACTTGTGTTGGATCTGCATAAATGCGCGTGTTGTATTCAATGGCGGGCACAGCTGAAAGTGCAGAACGAAACGCAACAAGACCAAACTTGACCTTGTCGTCAATTTTTTCCTTTTCCATACGCGCATAGATGTTTTTCATCACCGCACGCATCCGTTCGATATAAGGATCCATCGACAGGGTTGAGTCCATCACAAACACGACACCGGCACTAAACGCTTTGATGGAGCTTTGAACCGCTTGTGGGCTCACCGCTGGGTCAGCAGCAGGGTCCTGACGGCTCACGGATGCGACTTCAAGCAAGCGAACATTAAAGCCCGCATCACTCATCACCTCTTCGGCTTGCAAAATCGGGAGCAAGTAAAAGTTTTTGCGGAAATCCACGTACAACTCAGGCTCGCGTGCAACCACCTGGGGATTGCGTCCGACCTTTGTCATGCTATCCAAAATAGGCGCATATGCTGCGGCGGGATCAGAAGCATCTAAGATTTTTTCTATACTCTCGCGATCTTTAAAGAAGAGTGATAGTGTGCGGTTGGCTGGATTGGTAAATGCCAAAGACATTTGCATTTTCCACTCAACAGAACAGGCCGCATCTAACCAGCCGATTTTTTTGCCAACAGTGTCAACGCCTACTTCAATCCATTTTTTTCCAGCACTTTCCTGACGCTGGTAAACGTAGTAACGACTAAAGGCTTCTTGGGCAGCACCACTCTGGTCACCAGGCTTGGCATAGAGTTTGCAGGTGGGCGTGGTGAGGACACGTTGATATAACGTCTTTTTACCTTCCTGCAGGAGTGGCTTATTGTTTGCCGCTTGACCGTAGCTAAGAGGGGCCAATAGCAAACTCGACACACAAAGGAAAAATGACAAAACATTCTTGATATGCATCTTATTTCCTTAGGGCTTCGAGACGTGTTTTCACGTCAGTATTGTCTGGCTCTTTCGATAACACCAACTCATACCAATAGATGGCCGTTTCTTTATCGGCCGCACTCAAACAGCCCGCAACAAAAGTTGCGGGGTCAAACTCACGTGCATACGCAAGTGCAACCTTGGCATCGCCAGACTGCCCTTTAAAAGCGTAAAGACGCTGCACAACATCACACCGTTTGGCATCTTTAGCTGTCGCAATCACCGTTAACACTTGATTGGAGTCAGGGTTCGTTTTAAGGCAGGTTTGGATGAATAACAAATCATCCTTTGAGGCAGCCAATGCCTCCTTACTGCAAGGAGCCGGCTCTGCGGGTGCCGCGGGAGGCGTCGTGATAGCGGCAATAGGTGCGGTTGAGGTCGCAACAGGTTGAGCGGCTGAGCCAAAATATTTCCATGCAAAATAGCCAGCCACCACGAGTACCAATCCAGCAATCAGCGCAACCCACAATCCAGTTTTTGATTGCTTCTGTTTGGATTCTATGACTGGCTCATGCGCAGGCTCAACAAACTCTGCAACAGACGAAACAGCATGATCGGCAGGAGCCATGCGCTGCATATCAGCAACATGGGCAACAGGATCTGCACTTTGACCTGCTGCACGTGATGACAGCACACCCTCGCGAATACGCAACACCCCAATTGCTTCCTCAGACCCTATACGAACTTGAAGCTGATAGGTCATCTGAGGATTTTCAACTAGCGGGTCAACCAACCGCGCATCCACCGCCAACACCACTGACGTATCAACGTGCTCCTCAGACAGACTGACCTGATGCCACGTTTGCGTTGCCGTCCATTGTCCATGCTCACCCAAATAACGATGATCTTGATTGCGCTGGACGCACAACGCTGCACCCGCACCAAACTCGAGGCTATCGCGCTCCCAGTTTGTGAGTACTAGGATCCCAACGCCTGGGCGTCCACTGGCAGCTGGTTTTAATTCAGGTCTAATCTTTTTCATTATTCAGGATTCACTTTTGCTGCATTTAATTTGGCGATGATGGCACCGAGATCAGCGTTTTGTTCTGGTTTAATTTCACGTCCACCATCATGGCCTGCGTTATCAAGGACTAATTGAGCAAAGCCTACAAGCCAATCCCCCATGTAAATGCGCGTATGGTCAATCGCCTCGTTACCAATCGCGGGAAGCGTTCCTTTCGGAATCGATACGGGATGTTCAAAAAGCTTATGCCCATTATTGATTCGACTTTCTGGGCGCGCCTCAAGCGGTACATTGATGTAACCCAACCACGCCACAAAATCACCCAACTGCGTTTTAGCTGCTAACACCTGACGATCGACCAAGCGCTCGCGTTTCGTCCCCACTTGTTCGGCACCGCTCAATGCACCCATTAATTGTTTTTGCACATCCAAGCGCGTAGCTGAGGTGATCAGCTCGTCACACAACATTTCCGTCGCTTCTTTGGATAAACCAAAATAACTCAACATCGTCGTTCGGCTTGGCATGTTCCGCAAGTGCTCAATCCACTCACGTAAAACGGCTTGTGCAAAGCGCGCGTCACTACTCAACGCGGTTTTTTTATTCGCATCCGGTGAAGTGACTGACTTTGTCTGATCACCAAAAATATCGAGCGCATCATCAAGTCCAAAAATATCATCGCCTAAGTTAAGCGCACCAGGCGCTTCGATGTTCTCTAGAGACTCTGCTGATTGCGCTGAACTGTCAGCGCCCATATACAAGCCTTGCAGCACTGCGTCGGGCAGACGTAATTTCTCTTGAAACTCAGCAAGCAGCGGAATACGCGGTTTAAGCGCGGTCACCACTTGCTGGGCAATTTTCCGCTTGGCCTCTATCTCACCCATTCCATCCTGATGAAACCAACGCCCCAGGCGATTACTTATCAAGTCATGTAGTACCGCATCCATTTGCTCTGAGATACGCTCAAGCTTGACTTGACGCACGGACACTTTGGCTAAGTATTGGCTCAGACGTTCAATGCCACCATCGTTGAGTGCCATCATGGCCTGCCATGCTGCAGCCGGCTCTGAAACATGGCTTTGAATGAGCTCAGCCCGATCAAAAACTGTCTCCATCAACGCCAGTTGGTTCGCAGAGGATCCGTTCACTCCTTTTTCCTGACCATTTTCCATTTCTAAAAATGCGACCGGCATGCGTGGCTTGCGGACTAGGAATGTGTTGTTAAATGCAGCACCACTCGCCCAGTCCTGCATCCAGTCAAAACTACCGAAACGTTCCAGCATCGTCATTTTGACCAAATTGTTCCAGACCGTGTGCAACATGTCCTCGTCTTTGTTCAGCGAGTCTGCAATCTTGATGTCAAACATCGTGACGGCCCAAATCAATCCAGGTAAGCGCTTAGCGCGTTCTGACGACGTCGCACCCTGCGTCTTGCGAATCCACTCTGTGAGAACGGGCCCCACCTCTGTAACATCTGATTGCTTATGTGAGGCCGTGCACACCACCAACACATTCATTTCCTGGGTGTCGGTATAACGCTCAAACAAATAGGCTACTTTGCCGCGCAATAACAATTGCGCCACGGGGTTACCTGACTTTTCCTTGCCTTGTGCCGATGAGATGTCAACAAGATTATCCAGACCCAACCGTCCGCGGTACCCCGGAAAATCTAACAAATCCACTTCTTCAAAAATCTTTTGATGCGGCACATTGATGAGAGGAAAAATCAACTCAGCGGTCAGCGCAGCCAACTGCGCCATCATCAAGCGCTGTGCAACACCGACTTTTCCATCACATAACGGCAGCACATCAATCGGCAAGTCTTCTGCACGGCCTAAGCGCTCCAACATATCGACGTTCATGATGCTGTCGGCTTGGGATAGTGAGCCGCCCGGACCCGTTGGACGCACAACCGCTTCAATGGGTGCGTAGACGCGCGAAGGATAGCCAAGCGTCGCCAAAGTCTGCGATAACATCAGAAATGTTTGGGTTAAGGCGGGAGACTGGCGCCACAAACATGAAAATAGAAGTGCACGATCTGCTAACGAAAGATAAGGCGCAAGACCGACTGCACGCGGCAAAAAGTCTGCTTCAAGTCCTCGAATGGAAGACGCATAGCTTTCACGCAAATAATCCCAAAGCGACACCATGTCGTCTTCGGTGACACCTGGTACACGCTGTTGCAGACGTCTAGCCTCAAGCTCAACCAGTTGTTGTCTCGCACCATTCAGATCGACAGGATCGCCAATCTTTTCAAAGTTAAAGTCGTTGAAATACGAATTGGACATAATTTTGACCAATTCAATTTCATCGAATAATTTCAGTTCTAAGGGGAAGCCTGCTGGTCCCTGCTTTGCTTTAAAGCTAAAACGCGTCACTAAACCCGTCGCTTCCTTGCCGCCACCCGGTGGATTGATATGACTCAAAAAATCGAGACGCTTGCCATCAACCTCTGTTTCGAGCTTACCATCCGCACCGGCAGCCAAAGCAGAAATTAAATAGGACTTACCTGCTTGCGAAAGACCAAAAAATCCAACCGTAGAAGGTAAACGCGAGGCAATTGCTAAGCTCTTGGCCTGATTGCGCACACGCCGTAACTTTGTGATCAGGCTGTCGGCTTCGTTATCGACACTTCGGGCATTGCCACGCACACGTCCAATCCACTCAATCGCTTGGCCCGACTCATCACGAATTGTCTGCCAGCCTTGGGATAGTTTCTCTGTTAAATCTGTCATGGTGCTTACCTCACGCTGCCGCTATCGAGCCAATACTGAGAATCACCCAAGCCCGCATCAATCATCGTGTTGAGTCTGAATTTAACTTTGCTCTTTGAGCCCCCTTCTACCGAAGCAAGCTCAAAGCTTTCTGCACCCGCACGCTCGCTGCGCCGCAAAGATACTTTGAGCACCACGCCTTTTGAGGCGAGCTTCTCGCGTAAATCACGGTCATCGACAGTGAGTGTATAGAGAGGTGAAGCAGGCCAACGATCTGTTTCGAGTTGTCTAAAGCCCAACCGCATCGATCCCCGCATTTCAAATGTTGCGTCAGGAAATTCGTAATCTTCATTGTCGAGGTCGATATCTCGGTAAAAGACGTTGGAATCCTTGATCGCATTATTGTTATCAATCATGCCAATAAATCGCAGTGTCGAATAGGGCTTAAACACGGCCGAACGGAAAAAGAAATTCGGTAAACGCAAGCTGCGACTCAACAGGCAAAGCATGGCGCCAACTGCCGCAGTGCTTTTGGGATCATCAATGCGACCGTTCTTGTGAAACGGATACCATGGACCTGTTCGATACTGATGCATCGGCAGAATTCGGGCGGCAGGCACTGCAAGTAATGATCTAACGTAGGCCATGACGCCCGGCATGCGCGAAGGACGGCCAGTTAATAGCAATACATCAGGCTGATAGGCATAGACAACCTCAGAAAGCGCTTTGAGCGTCTTGCAGATATTGAGTTCACCCCGGATAAACTGTTCATGCAAACGGCGCAGATTGATCGTGATACCGACATCCATCAAACTAAAGCCGATCGCAGCCGCTCCGCCTTGACGCTGAACAGCCGTATTGACATACTCCAGAACATCCGCTGTCGGTTGCCCCGCATCACTCAACAACTCCGATAATGTGATGACGCCTAGGTTGCCCGGATCAAGGGGATCGTATTTTTCATACTCCTTGATGACACGCAGCGCTGCGGGATATAGCACTTGCAACGTTAACTGCTGCCTGAGTACCGCAACCTGCGCATCAAGTGACTCGCTGCCCATGAGTTTGGACACTAACGCATCAGGTTCGGCAATACCAGCCGTCTTGAACGCTGTCGCAAGTGAAGGCAAAACAACTAGCCGAATCACATCAAGAACAATATCGTCTCCGGCAATTTTGAAACCGTCACGAAAGCGTTGTTCGGGAATAATGTAAGCACTCCCGCCCACCTCACGACCAGAGTTATCGACGCCTTTGTCCAAAGAGTACTCATTGATCACTAAGTCGGTCGTTCCACCACCAATGTCGATCGTGGCAATCGAAACATAAGGATCCGTTGATCCATTTCTCGGCGGTTGATCTGGTCTCGCCAATGCGGCAAAGAATTCTTCGGGACGACCACCAAAGTTATTGTGCGTTTCACTGAACACATACACCACTTGGCCGCAGGTTGCCTCGTCCCACTGAACGTGCACATCAGGAAAAGCAGGAAACGCCAAAGCACGATCCTCGTCAGTGTCCATGCCAGCGTCTTCGGGGTGCCAGCCTAAGCTTTTCCAAATCAGACCGATGGCTTGCTTCATCCTCGTTTCGAAAATCTTTCGTTCTGGCTGCGGCATCGCCGGAGGCACCGTCAAAATAATCGAGCGTAAGTGTCTGGGAACACGTGCATGACTTTGACGTAAACGCTGTGCGGGACTATTGATCTGCGCGAGCGCTTGTGCCAACACCTCACTCAACATAAATGTCATCAGCGAACTGCGCGAATAATGTGGGTGAAACACGGGCATACGATCATCGGGATCAAGCGTGTAAAGCGCTTCACCCATCTCGTTAATCAAGCGAGAAACCGGAGCTGCCGTTGCATGCGGTTCTGTTTCGGTCTTGACATAGGACGTATTAAACCTCCAACCTGGCTCAAAACTTTCCTGATCCCATAGGTAGCGCTTTGGACTTGAAAGGCCTGTGGCCCCCTCCGTTCCCCTTCGGAGACTGGCGAGTCGACCTGCCTCATGACCAATTCTCGCAATCGTCGGCCACAAAAACGCATCACTGCGGCCGCTCTGAACTGAAAAGTGATCTTTGCCAAAAGAAGCCTGCGAAAACTCTATCCGGCTTTCAAAAGGCTCGCCATACACATTCTCAGGTTTGGTCAGATCACGCAGCTCCAACTCATAACGCCGGCGTAGGCCATCGCTTTCTTGAGGGTGATCTTCGATCAAAATACCGCAGCTTCGGGAATTGCCAATGTCCAGCACGAGATCAACAGGGATAGGCTTGTAAAGATCATTCTTTGCATTTGAAATAACCTTGATCTCAGGCAAGGACAACTGTGTTCCGACCAAATGCAAAAGATTTAAGTAATGCGCTTGGTGGTGCAAGTCCGCAAGCTCTAGGCGAATATCTTCTGCATCCTTTTTGAGTCGAGGACGTGCAAGCTCTGAATAAAGCTCTCTTAACCAGCTATCGATCCATTGCTGATCAAGAAACCAACCCATTTCATGCGCCCGATGCGCAAACGCAAAGCTCGTGCCCGCTTTGACATCATCAACGGAGGGGCCCATATAAGACGTATCTGTTCGACCCGGTAACACCTTGGTATCAAAAGCAAACGTAATACGATGCGTATTACCATCCGGATCTGAACCGGGCTTGACTTCAGTCACTCTGAGACGCGCCCAGTTTGAAGGACCCTCTTCGAACCGTGCAGGTGGACTAAAGCGGAAATAAGGCACAGGCACCCATGTTTCTGCAAACAATTTGAGCGACTGGTCTAAGCTGACATCAAACCGCGACTGCACAGGTGTCTTTTTTTCATCAAAAGAAAAATGGAGTTTGCCCGTTCTGGTATCTTCTTCGAGTCGACCAAGCGGATCCGCTTCACCCATTTTTGCAAACTCACCGGACTGACCCTTCACAACAAAGGTTGCAGCAAAGTCCAGAAACTGAACGCCGCTCCCCATGATGAGCGTCGTTTGATCTTCGTAGGAATGAATATCTGGCAGCATAATCTTGCGTCCTGCTATTTTGGGGAGTGTCGCATCGACACAGGAAAGGTCGTGCCGTTTTCATAGCGACCCAGACAATCGGCACGACCATCCGCTTGGGGTGTGCATGTAACCTTAGGAAGGGCAATGGTTCCACCGTCAGAACACTTGGCCACACCTCGATCGCTGATCTGTAAGTTTTTACTTTGCATTTGTGCAGAGACCGCGCCTACACATTGAGAACCGTCGGCGCGTTTAATCGTGACCTTGCCTTGACCTTTACCCTGACTGAAGTCGTACTCCATCCGCAAGGGTTTGCCGGTTTTTGCATCTTGAATACCTGCACCTGCGGTCCAAGAACCATCCAAAAATCCAGTGTTGCCAGAATTGAGGGCTTGCGGTGGAATCGTCAAAGGACGACCTTGCTGAGAGCCTGATGGATCCGAAGGATTGCGGACATCACCCGCAGGCGGCGTGACAGGGGGAGTCGGTTGCGAGGAAGCCGTTGGATTCACTGGGGGTGTGTTGCCTGGAGGCGTCGCAACATCTGCAGGATTTTGATCAGGCACTTGCCCAGCCGTTTGTCCGGCAGCGTCTGCAGGCAGTTCTGGTGCAGCATTTGTAGGCGACCCAGTTACCATGCTGGTGGGCACTTCAGTTGTATCCACCCCAGCGTTACCCGACACCGCATCGGGACCGGTAGGACTTGTAACCGCGCCCGATCCAGGCCACCAACGGCTTAAGAACGAAGTGCCTCGATCGATCAAACTATCTGGCTTTGCATTAGTTATTGGCGTTGTAGGTGCGCCAGGAAGCAATGGTGTATTGGGTGTCACTGTAGGCACTAACCGACCATCGGGTGCAACACTCGGTGTTGGCTGAATCGCAACAGGCAACATACTCGGCGCGCATGAGCGAAGTAAAAAAAACAATAGCAATAGTAATAAAAGCAAAAGCAATAACCACCACCACCATGCTCTCCTCGCGGGCGCCACTTGGGGAGCAGTCGCAGCAGGGCTCGCACTCACAACCGAGCGCAAATGTGTGAATGGATCTGCAGGAAGCGTCGAGCCCTCCGCGTGAAAACCCCAAAAAGCGATCACAGGTTCGCCATTGACCAAGTAAATAAAATTGGTGTCGGGGAAATAAAATACCTTACTCATAAGCGGGAGGACCGTATTTTTTTCACGATCCGCCTGCGAGTCTCGTGCTTGCGTCTGACTCATCTGTGCGATCGCCCGCTCAAGGGCGCGATGCGCCGCATCTAACTTGGATAAGGCGTGTTCGCGTTCTACAGTCGTCGCAGCAGACCAAGGCACGACATCACCGGCAACCGGGGCATACCAATCCACCATACTGCCGTGTTGATTAGATTGGGGGATCGCCAAACAATTAGCCGTAGTGGCGCCGGCTTTTAAACGAATGGCCTCTCGCAATTGAAAGGCGACCGAATAGACGGGCTGACCGCCCTCGCCGATTGCTTTGTACTGTTGAGGGTTACCGCTGACTAGCAGACTTCCAGCCATCTAATCGCTTCCTCTTAGATAAGCGCATTTATTATAAAAAAGAAAAGTATTTTAACTGACGACTGACTATTAATATGGAGAATTTCTGGGGATTTGGACATCACTCCCAAGGTACGCAGCTTAGGATATATTATGAATCAAACATTACCACCCAACCATCACAAAATACGTCATGTAGAGTTTTATTGATGAAGCCCATATCAGCCTTTGAATCTGAGTCCTCCAATTTGTATCCCCGCGACTTGATCGGCTACGGCTCGACCCCTCCTCAAGCAAATTGGCCTGGTCGCGCCAAGATCGCCGTTCAGTTTGTGCTGAACTACGAGGAAGGCGCT